>JAODNA010000157.1 GCA_025465135.1 Frankiales bacterium
GACCGACAGGAACAGGTGCAGACGTGGCACGCGTGAAGAGGGCGGTCAACGCCCACAAGAAGCGCCGCGAGGTTCTCGAGAAGGCCAGTGGCTACCGCGGTCAGCGCAGCCGGCTCTACCGCAAGGCCAAGGAGCAGCTGCTCCACTCGGCGACCTACGAGTTCCGCGACCGCAAGAAGCGCAAGGGCGACTTCCGGCAGCTGTGGATCACGCGCATCAACGCCGCGGCGCGCGAGAACGGCATGACCTACAACCGGCTCATCCAGGGACTGAAGGCTGCGGGTGTCGAGGTCGACCGCAAGGTCCTCGCCGACATCGCCGTCACCGACGCGCCGGCGTTTGCCGCGCTCGTCGAGGTCGCCCGCGCGGCTGTCCCCGAGTCGCGCGGCGCCAGCAAGTCGGCAGACAGCTCGGCCGCCTGAGCATCACCTCGACCCGGTCGCCCCGGGTCGCCGCAGTACGACGACTGTCCCGGCGCTCGGCCCGCGTGGCCGAGCGCCGGTTCGTCGTGGAGGGCCCGCAGGCTGTCCGTGAGGCGCTCGCGGCGGGCGGACTGCTGGAGCTGTTCTACGAGCCCGGCCGGCAGGACGAGCTGGTCGAGGAGGCGCGTCGATCCGGCACGTCCGTGACCGAGGTGACGGCTGCGGTGCTCGCCGCCATGGCCGACACGGTCAGCCCGCAGGGGGTGCTCGGCACGGCACCACTGCTCGACGTCGACCTGTCCGCACTCGCGGCGCCGCGGCTGGTCGCCGTACTCGACGCGGTCAACGACCCCGGCAACGCCGGCACCGTGCTGCGGACGGCCGACGCGGCGGGGGCCGATGCCGTGGTTCTCACCGAGGGCAGCGTCGACCCCCACAACGCCAAGTGCGTCCGCGCGACCGCAGGCAGCCTGTGGCACCTTCCCGTCGTCTCCGGCCCGGCGCTCGGCGATGCCGTACGACGGCTGCGCGCGTCCGGTTTGCAGATCCTTGCGACAGCCGGCTCCGGCCACGACGACCTCGACGACCTCGTGGACTCCGGCGTGCTCGCTGCTCCGACCGCGTGGGTGTTCGGACCGGAGGCGGCCGGGCTCTCCGAGGACGCCCTGGGGCTCGCGGACCGCACCGTGCGCATCCCGATGCGGGGCGGAGCCGAGTCGCTCAACCTGTCCGCTGCTGCTGCCGTCTGCCTGTACGCGAGCGCACGTGCCCACCGCGCGTCCTCCCCAACGGATCCGTTGCAGCCTTAGAGTGGGTGGCCGCTCGACCGGGAGGGGAGGATTCGTGCCGGTCTTGGACAAAACGGCCTACGACGACCTCCCGGACGGCGTCCTTGTCGTCGACGAAGCGCAGACCGTCGTCCTGCTGAACGCTGCTGCCGAGCGACTCCTCGGCATCACCGCCGACTCCGTGGTCGGACGTCAGCTGACCGACGTGCTGCCCCTCGTCGACGAGACGGGTCGCGACTGGTGGGCCTGCACGGACCCCTTCGGTGGCCTGGCGAGCCGGTCCAGGCAGCCGGAGCGCCGGCTGCAGGTCTCGGGCGGGCCGGCCGAAGGCCGCGACCTGCTCGTCACAGCCTCGTACATGCGCGAGGGGCGCAAGGTCTGCCGCGTCCTCATCTGCCTCCGCGACACCAAGACCCGAGAGCGGCACGAGCGCAGCCGCGCCGACCTGGTCTCGACCGTCGCGCATGAGCTCCGTTCGCCGCTGACCAGCGTCAAGGGATTCACGGCGACGCTGCTCGCCAAGTGGGACCGCTTCAACGACGACCAGAAGAAGCTCATGCTCGAGACGGTCAACGCCGACGCCGACCGCGTCACGAGGCTGCTGACCGAGCTGCTCGACGTGAGCCGCATCGACGCCGGCCGGCTGGAGATGCGCAAGCAGGTGGTCGACCTGCCGGCTGTCGTCCGGAAGATCGTCGCCGGCCGGGTCGCGAGCGGTGACCCGGAGAGCCGCTTCGTCGTCGACGTCACCGGCGAGCTGCCCGAGATGTGGCTCGACCCCGACAAGATCGAGCAGGTCGTCGGCAACCTGGTCGAAAACGCGTTGCGGCACGGCGAGGGGACGGTCACCGTGGCGGTCCGATCCTTCGAGAGCGGAGCCGAGGTGACCGTGGCCGACGAGGGCGAGGGCATCCCCGAGGAGACGGCCTCGCGCGTCTTCACGCGGTTCTGGCGCGGCGGCAACCGCCGCGGCGGGACCGGGTTGGGCCTCTACATCGTGAAGGGCCTGATCGAGGCCCACGGTGGCAGCGTCGAAGTGGGCCGCTCGCCCAGCGGGGGAGCGCAGTTCCGATTCGTGCTGCCCGCCGGAAGTCCGCCCTTCGAACTGGTCTAGGGCCCCGGCGGGCGCCTCTGGAAGACTTCCCGCCGACGAGACCCCTGGAGCTGTTGCGTGCCCGCGCCGAATACCGACCTGCTCGACCCCGACGCCCTCGAACGCGCTCGCGACACCGCGATCGCGGCTTTCGCAGCGGTCGGCGCGCTGGCCGACCTGCCGGCCGCGCGGACCGCGCATCTCGGCGACCGCGCACCGATCCTGCTGGCCCGCCGGTCGCTGGGCAGCCTCCCGGGGCCCGAGAAGGCGGAAGCCGGCAAGCGCGTCAACGTGGTGCTTCAGGCGGTGCAGGCGGCGTACGACGCGCGCAAGGACGAGCTGGAGGCTGACCGCGATGTGCGCGTGCTCGTCGAGGAAGCAGTCGACGTCACCGTTCTTCCAGGTCGGCTGCCGGTCGGCGCCCGCCATCCGCTGACGACGATCCAGGAGCGGATCGAGGACGTCTTCGTCGCGATGGGTTGGGAGGTCGCCGAGGGGCCCGAGGTCGAGCACGAGTGGTTCAACTTCGACGCGCTGAACTTCGGCCGCGACCACCCGGCCCGGGAGATGCAGGACACGCTGTTCGTCGCACCCGAGGGAAGCGGTCTCGTGCTGCGCACGCACACCTCGCCGGTGCAGATCCGCTCGTTGCTCGACCGCGAGCTGCCGGTCTACGTCGTCTGCCCAGGGCGCACCTACCGCGCCGACGCGCCCGACGCGACGCACTCACCGGTCTTCAGCCAGGTCGAGGGTCTCGTCGTCGACGAGGGCATCACGATGGCGCATCTGCGGGGAGCTCTCGACCACTTCGCTGTGGCGATGTTCGGTGAAGGGATGCGCACGCGCTTGCGGCCGTCGTACTTCCCCTTCACCGAGCCGTCCGCAGAGCTCGACCTGCAGTGCTTCGAGTGCCGGGGTGCGTCCGCCGAACCCGGCGGAGTGCCCTGCCGGGTCTGCTCGTCCGAGGGCTGGATCGAGTGGGGCGGCTGCGGAATGGTCAACCCGGCCGTGCTGCGCGCCTGCGGCGTCGACCCCGAGCGCTACAGCGGCTTCGCCTTCGGCATGGGCATCGAGCGGACGCTGATGTTCCGGCACGGCGTGACGGACATCCGCGACTTCTACGAAGGCGACCAGCGCTTCACGCTGCCTTTCGGCATGGAGGCCTGACATGCGCGTGCCTGTGTCGTGGCTGCGCGTTCTCCTGCCTGGGCTGACCGCCTCGGCGGACGAGATCGGCGCCGCCCTCGTCCGGGTGGGGCTCGAGGTCGAGCAGATTCACCGCTTCGGGGACGACGTCCGCGGCGTCGTGGTCGGGCGAGTGCTCGACATCGAGGAGCTGACCGGCAACAAGAAGCCGATCCGCTACTGCCACGTCGACATCGGCAGTCGCGTCCACGAGGTCATCTGCGGGGCGACCAACTTCTCCGTGGGTGACCTGGTGGCCTTTGCGACACCTGGCGGGCTGCTGCCGGGTGACTTCCACATCACCAGCCGGCAGACCTACGGGCACACGTCCGACGGGATGATCTGCTCGGCGCGCGAGCTCGGTGTGAGTGACGAGCACGACGGGATCTTGGTGCTCCCGCCGGACACCCCGCTCGGCGGCGACATTGTCGAGCTGCTCGCCCTACGCGACGAGGTGCTCGACATCGCGGTGACGCCCGACCGCGGCTACGCGCTGTCGATGCGTGGCATGGCTCGCGAGGTCGCGTCCGCCTTCGGTTTGCCGTACGCCGACCCGGCGCACCTGACGCTGCCCGCTGTGGGAGCCGGTCACCCCGTCCGGATCGATGACGCCGAGGGCTGTGACCGCTACGTCGCCAGGACCGTCACCGGCCTCGACCCGCGGGCGCCGTCACCGGTCTGGCTGCAGCGCCGGCTCTACCTCGCCGGCATGCGGCCGATCTCCCTCGCCGTCGACGTCACCAACCACGTCCTGCTGGAGCTCGGCCAGCCCCTGCACGCGTTCGACCTGGGCAAGCTCGCCGGTCCCGTGGTCGTGCGGCGGGCGAAGCCGGGGGAGCGGCTGACCACCCTCGACGGCCAGGACCGCACGCTCGACCCGGACGACCTCGTCATCACCGACGACAGCGGTCCGATCGCACTGGCCGGGGTGATGGGCGGCGCATCGACCGAGGTGGGGCAGGACACGACTTCGCTGCTCATCGAGTCGGCGCGGTTCCTGCCGGTACCCATCGCGAGGGCCTCCCGGCGGCACAGGCTCCCGTCGGAGGCGAGTCGCCGCTTCGAGCGCGGGGTGGACCCCGAGCTCGCCCCCGCTGCCGCCGAAGCCGCCGTCCGCCTGCTGGTCGAGCTGGGGGGTGCCGCTTCTGCTGGTGCGACCGATGTGGACGGGCACGTCACCGCCCCGCCGCTGCGCCTCCCGGTCGACCTGCCGTCCCGGCTGGCCGGCCGCGACTACGAGCCCGCCGCCGTACGACGCCGTCTGCAGGACGTCGGCTGCGTGGTGGAAGGAGATGACGTCCTCCGGGTGACGCCGCCGTCCTGGCGCCCCGACCTCACCGGCCCGGCGGAGCTCGTCGAGGAGGTGCTGCGCCTCGAGGGCTACGACACGATCCCCGTCCGGCTGCCGACCGCTCCTGCCGGTCGCGGCCTGACCGATGCGCAGCGCCTTCGCCGCAAGGCCTCCCGTGCCCTCGCGGCGTGCGGCCTGCTCGAGGTGGTGATCCCGCCGTTCGTGTCCGAGGCGAGCCTGGAGTCGCTGGGTGGGGGCATGACGCCGCCGAGGCTGGTCAACCCGCTGGCGGAGACCGAGGCGCTGCTTCGACCCAGCCTGCTGCCGGGCCTGCTCGCTGCCCTGCAGCGCAACGTCGGCCGAGGTCTGTCCGATGTTGCGCTCTTCGAGATCGGCGTCGTCTTCCCCGGCCCGGGCAGCACCGCCACGGTCACTCCCGCGGCCGACGGCAGACCCTCGGACGACGACCTCGCGGCCCTGAACGACGCGCTGCCGCCGCAGCCGCGTCATGCCGGACTGGTTCTCGCCGGCTCTCGCTCCGGCCGACCTGTCGACTGGGCGGACGCGGTGGAGGCCGTGCTCGCCCTCGGCCGGGCGCTGGGCCTGCCGCTGCAGACGCGATCCGTCGCGTGGGGACCGTGGCATCCCGGCCGGACCGCCGAGGTTCTTCTCGAGGGTGGGCGCGTGGGCTTCGCCGGCGAGCTGCACCCACGCGTGATCGGCCTGCTGGGCCTGCCCGTGCGCACGGTGGCGGCGGAGTGCAACCTCGACGTCCTCGTTGCCGCGGCGGAGGTGGCCGGCGCAGTACCGGCGCCCGTCGTGTCGCCCTACCCCGCGGCCTCGGTGGACGTGGCGCTCGTCGTCGCCGACGGCGTCGCCGCCGCAGATGTCGAAGCGGCGTTGCGCGAAGGCGCGGGACGACTGGCCGAGGACATCCGCCTCTTCGACGTCTACACGGGGCCGCAGGTGGGCGAGGGCCGCCGGTCGCTGGCCTACTCGCTGCGGTTGCGCGCACCTGACCGCACGCTGACGGATGTGGAGGTGCTCGCCGCGCGCGATGCCGCGGTCGCGGAAGCAGCCCGGCGCCACGATGCCGTGATGCGCGCCTGACCGCTGTCGAATAGTCATGCAGAGCCATGTATGCTCTGCGCATGGGGATGACCGCCGCGGTCGCGGGCGCGAGCGGCTACGCCGGTGGTGAGCTGCTGCGACTCCTGCTGGCTCACCCCGATCTGCAGGTCGGGCCCCTCGCGGCCGGGTCCTCGGCCGGGCTCGCTGTCACTGACCTTCACCCGCAGCTGCCCTCCCTGGCGGACCGCGTCTTCGCGGCCACAGACGCCGCGGCGCTTGCGGAGGCAGACGTCGTCTTCCTCGCCCTTCCGCACGGGGAGTCGGCGGCGATCGCGGCGCAACTGCCCGCCGACGTGACGGTCGTGGACCTCGGGGCCGACCACCGTCTCGGTGACCCTGCTGCCTGGGAGCGGTTCTACGGCACGCCCTACGCCGGTCAATGGCCGTACGGCCTGCCCGAGCTGTTCCGCGACGACCTGCGCGCGGCCCGCCGGATCGCCGCCCCCGGCTGCTACCCCACAGCGGTCTCCCTGGCCCTCGCGCCGTTGCTGAGCCGGGGGCTGGTCGAGGCCGGCGACGTCGTCGTGGTTGCCGCGTCTGGCACCAGCGGCGCCGGCCGGGCGGCCAAGCCTGGGCTGCTCGGCAGCGAGGTGATGGGCGATCTCGCCGCCTACAAGGTCGCGAGCCACCAGCACACGCCGGAGATGCGCCAGACGCTGACCCGGGTGAGCAGCCAGGCCGTGTCCCTCTCGTTCACACCTGTTCTCGCGCCGATGCCCCGGGGCATCCTCGCGACGTGCACCGCCCGCACCACAGCCACCGAGGAGGAGCTGCGCGACGCACTGCACGAGCAGTACGACGACGAGCCCTTTGTTCACGTGCTGCCAGCCGGCCGCTGGCCGCACACGGCCACGACCCTCGGCAGCAACGCCTGTCAGCTGCAGGTCGCTGTCGACGCGGACGCCGGGCGCGCCGTCGTCGTCAGCGCCATCGACAACCTCGGCAAGGGCGCGGCAGGTCAGGCGCTGCAGTGCGCCAACCTCGCGCTCGGCCTGCCCGAGGAGAGCGGCCTGTCCACGAGCGGCATCGCCCCATGAGTGTCACGACCCCGAGGGGGTTCCGCGCGGCCGGCATCACCGCGGGGCTGAAGGCCAGCGGCAAGCCCGACCTCGCGCTTGTGGTCAACGACGGACCGCTCGATGCCGCGGCAGGCGTCTTCACGCGCAACCGCATCAAGGCGGCGCCCGTCGTGTGGTCCGAGCAGGTCCTGCGCGGCGGGCGGGTGCAAGCCGTTGTCCTGAACTCCGGCGGCGCCAATGCCTGCACCGGGCCTGGCGGCTTCCAGGACACGCACGCCACGGCGGAGCGGGTCGCGGCCGCGCTGGACACCGGTGCGGCGGGGGTCGCGGTGTGCTCCACCGGGCTGATCGGCACCCGGCTGCCGATGGACCTCGTCCTGAAGGGGGTCGACGAGGCCGCCCGGGCACTCGATCCCGACGGGGGAGTCCCGGCGGCGGAAGCGATCCGCACGACCGACAGCGTCGCCAAGAACGCGACATTCTCGGGCGAGGGCTTCGCGGTCGGAGGCATGGCCAAGGGCGCCGGAATGCTCGCCCCGGCGCTCGCGACGATGCTCGTGGTCGTCACGACCGATGCCGTCGCTGATGCCGCGACGCTGGACCGGGCGCTGCGCGCCGCTACCCACACCACGTTCGACCGCATCGACAGCGACGGCTGCATGTCGACCAACGACACGGTTCTGCTGCTCGCGAGCGGTGCGGCGGGCGTCGAACCGGCCGAGGCCGACCTGACGGCCGCGGTCACGGCCGTCTGCGCCGACCTGGCGCGTCAGCTTGTCGCCGATGCCGAAGGAGCCAGCAAGGACGTCGCGATCGAGGTCGTGGGTGCTGCCAGCGAGGACGACGCCTTGGAGGTCGCCCGGAGTGTCGCTCGCAACAACCTGCTCAAGTGCGCCCTGCACGGCAACGACCCCAACTGGGGTCGCGTCCTGGCGGCGGTCGGCACGACGGCTGCGGAGTTCGACCCGGAAGCGCTCGACGTCTCGATGAACGGCGTGATGGTCTGCAGGTCCGGTGCCGTCGGTGACGACCGGGACCTGGTCGACCTGACCGGCCGCGAGGTCCGCATCACCATCGACCTGCATGCGGGTCGCGACAGCGTCACCGTCTGGACCAACGACCTCACCGCGGACTACGTCCACGAGAACTCGGCCTACTCCACATGACGCTCGCCCGCGGCCACGCCGCCCTGTCGAAGGCAGCCGCTCTCGTCGAGGCGCTGCCCTGGCTCAAGTCGTTCTCCGGGCGCACGGTCGTCGTCAAGTACGGCGGCAACGCCATGACGAGCCCCGACCTCCAGGCCGCCTTCGCCGAGGACGTCGTCTTCCTGCGGTACGCCGGCGTGCGGGTGGTCGTCGTCCACGGGGGCGGTCCGCAGATCACCGCGCACCTGGAGAAGCTCGGCGTGCCGACGGAGTTCCGCGGGGGCTACCGCGTGACCACACCCGAGACGATGCAGGTCGTCCGCATGGTCCTGGTCGGCCAGGTCAACAGCGACGTCGTCGGCACGCTGAACGCCCACGGGCCCTTCGCCGTGGGGCTCTCGGGCGAGGACGCGCACCTGTTCACGGCCGAGCGGCGCGACGTGCTCGTCGACGGCGAGCCCACCGACGTCGGGCTGGTGGGGGAGGTCGTCGACGTGCAGCCGGCGATCCTCAACGCCCTGCTCGATGAGGGCAAGGTGCCGGTCATCGCGACGGTCGCGCGCGGCGAGCACGGGGAGATCTTCAACGTCAACGCCGACACGGCTGCGGCTGCGGTCGCCGTGGCCCTGCAGGCCGAGAAGCTCGTCGTACTGACCGATGTGGAGGGCCTGTTCGCGGACTGGCCCGCCTCCCACGCAGGGGACGTGCAGCCAGGTACAGCCGAGGTCATCAGCTCGCTCACGGCCGACGAGCTCGAAGCGCTGCTGCCCACGTTGACGAGCGGCATGGTCCCCAAGATGGAGGCCTGCCTGCGGGCCGTCCGCGGTGGTGTGCCGAGAGCGCACGTGCTCGACGGCCGGGTGCCCCACTCGCTGCTGCTCGAGCTCTTCACCGATGAGGGCGTCGGCACGATGGTGGTTGCCCCAGAGAGGAAGGGACAGTGACGACCACCTCCGACTGGCAGCAGCGCTGGGATGCCGCGTTGATGGGCAACTACGGCACGCCTCCTGTCGTCCTTGCGCGGGGTGCCGGCGCGACGGTCTGGGACGTCGACGGCAAGGACTACGTCGACCTGTTCGCAGGCCTGGCCGTGAATGTCCTCGGCCATGCCCACCCGGCTGTGCGCGAGGCGGTCGACCGCCAGCTGTCGACCCTCGGGCACGTCAGCAACCTCGCCGTCAGCGAGCCCGTGGTGCTGCTGGCCGAGCGGCTCAAGGACCTGACCGGCTTCGACAAGGTGCTGTTCACCAACTCTGGCGCCGAAGCCAACGAAGCCGGCCTGAAGCTCGCCCGGCGCTTGCGTCCCGGCGGCGGCTGGGTTGCCTGCGAGCAGGCCTTCCACGGCCGCACCATGGGTGCGCTCGCGGTCACCGGCCAACCCGGTAAGCGGGCACCGTTCGAGCCCCTCCCCGGTCCGGTCACGTTCGTTCCGTACGGCGACGTGGACGCCCTGCGGCTTGCCGTGACCGACGCCACCGCCAGCGTCATCCTCGAGCCGGTGCTCGGTGAGGCCGGCGTCGTCGTGCCACCCGCCGGCTTCCTCGAAGCCGCGCGGGAGGTCTGCGACCGCCGCGGAGCCCTCCTGCACCTCGACGAGGTGCAGGGCGGCATCGGGCGGGCGGGAGCCTGGCTGTCCAGCGCGGTCATCGCGCCGGGCGTCGACGCCGACGTCGTCACCCTCGCCAAGGGCCTGGGCGGCGGCCTGCCGATCGGCGCCGTCCTCGCGCGCGGCGGCGCGGCGACGGCTCTGCAGAAGGGCGACCACGGCACGACCTTCGGGGGCAATCCCGTCGTCTGCGCGGCTGCCCTGGCCGTTCTCGCGGTCGTTGAGTCGCAGGGTCTGCTCGAGCGGGCGACCAAGCTCGGCGATGCCCTCGCCGAGGGGATCCTCGCTCTCGAACACCCCCTGGTGGAGACGGTGCGAGGCGTCGGCCTGTGGCGGGCGATCGTCCTGACCCAGCCGCTCGCCGCGTCCGCCGAGAAGGCTGCGCGGGAGGCCGGGTTCCTCATCAACGCTCCCGCGGCGGACGTGCTGCGGCTCGCCCCGCCGCTCATCGTCGGAGAAGAGCAGCTCGACGCGTTCGTGGCTGCGCTGCCCGCAGTGCTCGACGCGGCTAGGGTCGGCGCGACATGATGCCGTCGATCGGAGCCCGTCCGTGAGCGCCACCCACGTCCTCGTCGTCGAGGACGACCCCAGTGTTCGGGGCCTGCTGCACACCCTGCTCTCCGCCGAGGGCTACGAGGTCGCCACCGCGTCGGACGGCCTGGCCGGGCTCGTCAAGGCGACGGCCTCCAAGCCGCAGCTGGTCCTCCTCGACCTGATGATGCCGGACCTCGGCGGCGTCCGCGTCCTCGAGGAGCTCCGTGACGACCCCGAGCTCGCGCACATCCCCGTCATCGTGGTCACGGGCAAGGTCGACGCCGTGCCGGGCATGCGCGCGCTCCTGGGGGACGACAACGTCTTCGTGAAGCCCTTCGCGGTGGCCGAGCTGCTGACGCGCGTCGGCGACGTGACGGGTGGGCCGATCGCGGAATGACCCGACACTTCCTGGCCGACGACGACCTGACGCCCGCCGAGCAGTCGCAGGTCCTCGACCTGGCCGCCGAGCTCAAGGCGAAGCGCTACGGCGGTCCGACCCCGCTGCAGGGCCGGGCGATCGCCGTCGTCTTCGAGAAGCCGAGCACGCGCACCCGGCTCTCCTTCGAGGTCGGGATCGCCGAGCTCGGCGCGCACCCGGTGATCATCGACGCGGGGACGACGCAGCTCGGCCGGGGAGAGACCATCGAGGACACCGCAAGAGTCCTCTCGCGCTACGTCAGCGCCATCGTGATCCGTACGTTCGGGGACGACCGGATCCGCGACCTGGCCGCAGCGAGCAGCGTGCCCGTCGTCAACGCCTTGACGGATGGCTTCCACCCGTGCCAGATCCTCGCGGACCTGCAGACGATCCGCGAGCGCAAGGGACGCACCGAGGGGCTGACGCTGACCTACCTCGGCGACGGCGCCAACAACATGGCCCACTCCTACCTGCTCGGTGCGGCGATGGCCGGCATGAACGTCCGCATTGGCGCACCCGACGGCTACCTGCCCGACAACGACGTCGTACGACGGGCGCAGACCTACGGCACCGAGATCCTCGTGACCACCGATGCGCGCGCCGCGGTCGAGGGCGCCGACGTTCTGTGCACCGACGTATGGGTGTCCATGGGCATGGCAGGGGAGGCCGAGCGCCGGCGTGACCTCGGGCCCTACGCCCTCGATGAGGCTGCCCTTGCTGCCGCGGCGACGGACGCCGTCGTCCTGCACTGCTTGCCGGCCCATCGCGGCGAGGAGATCGCCGCCTCGGTCATCGACGGCCCGCAGTCGGCCGTCTGGGACGAGGCCGAGAACCGGCTGCACGCGCAGAAGGCGCTGCTGACCTGGCTGCTGGAGCAGGGCTGACGCATGGCCGCACCCCGCCGCGCCACACCTCGCAAAGTCGTTCCGCTCGTGCCTGTCACGAAGGCGGCGCGGCAGGCCCGCATCGTCGAGCTGCTCGAGGGCGCCGCGGTCTCCAGCCAGACCGAGCTCGGCCGGCTGCTCGCGGCGGCCGGCGTCGAGGTGACGCAGGCGACGCTGTCGCGCGACCTCGACGAGCTCGGTGCCGTGAAGGTCCGCACCGCAGCCGGGATGACCTACGCCGTACCGCCTGAGGGGCAGCCACGCAAGGGCACGCCCGAGGCGGTAGACGCCCGCCTCGCGCGCCTCCTGGAGGAGCTCCTGATCGGTGCGGAGGCGACCGGCGGCCTCATCGTCCTGCGCACGCCGCCCGGTGGGGCGCAGCTGCTCGGGTCGGCGCTCGACCGCGCCGGCCTGCCCGAGGTCGCCGGCACCGTGGCCGGTGACGACACCGTCGTGCTCATCACCCGGCAGCCACCCGCAAAAGCGGGTCCCGCCGACGCCCTCGCCGCGCGCCTCCTGCGCCTGGCCGAGGGTCGACACCAAGGAGACTTCCAGTGACTGACCGCGTCGTCCTCGCCTACTCGGGAGGGCTCGACACGTCCGTGGCCATCGGCTGGATCGCCGAGGAGACCGGCATGGAGGTCGTCGCCGTCGC
>JAODNA010000006.1 GCA_025465135.1 Frankiales bacterium
CCCTGGCCATGCGCGAGGCGGTCGTCACGGATGACTGCGTGACGCAGCAGGGCATCACGCTGCTGGTCCGTGCGGTGATCGCCTTCAAGGTCGGCAGTGACCACCGGAGCATCGCCGCTGCGGCCCAGCGCTTCCTGCAGGACCAGGACCAGATGGACGACCTCACCGGCCAGATCTTCGCCGGCCACCTCAGGTCGATCGTCGGGTCGATGACGGTCGAGAGCATCATCCGCGACCAGCAGAAGCTCAGCGACAACATCCTCGACGCCTCCAAGATCGAGATGGCGAGGATCGGGCTCGCGGTCGACTCGTTGCAGATCAGCCAGATCGACGACAAGGGGAGCGGCTACATCGCCTCGCTCGCGGCCCCTCACCAGGCCGCGGTGCAGCAGGCCGCGAAGATCGCGCAGGCCGCCGCCGACCAGGCGAGCGCCATGGCCCAGCAGGAGTCCGACCGCAACCAGGCGGAGTACGCCCGGCAGACGGCGATCAAGCGCGCGGAGTACCAGTCCGAGATCGACCAGGCCGAGGCACGACAGGCCGCAGCGGGACCGCTCGCCGAGGCCCAGGCGCAGCAGGCTGTCCTTGCTGAGCAGGCGAAGGTGGCGGCGAAGAACGCCGCGCTGCGCGAGGCGGAGCTGATCGCCGAGGTCGTCAAGCCGGCGCAGGCCGAGGCCGAGCGCATCAAGACGCTCGCCAAGGCGCAGGCCGAGGCAACGAAGCTCTCGGCGCAGGCGGCCGCAGCCGAAGGACGCATCGCGCTCGACCAGCTGGTCATCTCTCAGCTGCCCGAGATGCTCCGCGCCGCCGCTGAAGGGCTGAACGGCGCCAACCTGACCGTGCTGAACGGTGCGGAGGGCCTGAACGGCACCGTCGCGAGCCTCGCCGGGCAGGGCCTGGCCATCCTGCGCAGCATCACCGAAGCACTGCCCGGGGAGCGCGACGCCCGAGCCGCCGTCGCTGTCGACGACGTCCTCGACGAGGACTACGACGACGACCTGAGCGACGACGCGGTCGACGGGGAGAGCGCGCCGTAGTCGACCGTGTCGGAGACGGGTGCTGGCTGTCCCATCACCGCGCCTTGCGGTCAGGCGGACGAGCGGTGGTGCGCAACCACAGCAGCAGCGATACCCAACGCGGCGAGCGGGAGCAGGACGGCGTACGGCGACTCCGGTACGACGGGGTCGGCAGTGGTGCTGAGGGAGCGCCGCACGGGCTGGCCGCACACCGTGCCGACGCAGGGCCGAATCCACACGTCGAGGTCGCCCGCGGGAGCTGCAGCCGCCCCGCTGAACGAGCCGGAGCTCACGGTCTCGGAATCCGGGTAGGCCGTCACCGGGCTGCCCGCCGGCACCACCGCGAGCTGCACCCGGGGCGCCGACAGCGTCCCGTTGGGGAGGGAGACCGTGTCGAGGTCCTGCGTCGTGCCGGACGGCGAGCCCAGCAGCGTCGAGGCCGCGTCGACGGACGACAGGGACTGGCCGGTCGCTCCGCCGAGCAGGGACAGGGGGAACGACGCGACGACCTCCTCGCCGGTGCCGCCGACCTGTGCGGTCGCAGCGCCGACGGGAGTGCACACCGTCGCGCAGGCCGACAGCACGGCTCCGGCCTCGTCGACCACGATCCGGTGACGCACACCTGCGAGGGAGAAGTCGACGCGGTAGCCGACGTAGGGCGTCGTCATGACGCTCGGGGGACAGCCTGTCTCGAAGCAGGCCAGCCGCCCGGCCAGGCCGGACACGTGGGCGCCGGGCAGGCCCGGTGTGACGATGCGCAGCCGGAGGTCCTCCGCCTCGGTGCGCACGGCGAGCTCGACCCGCGAGATGTCGGCTCCCGCGACGTCGACAGCCGGCGCGGGCGTCGCCGGGTCGTCGCCGGCGCTGACGACGGCGCCCGCGAACGTGCCCGTTCCGCTCACCTGGACGGTGTTCCCCATGCGCGTTGCGGTTGCGGTGGTGACGGCGATCGGCGCGCCGCGCTCGCGCCGTCGTACGGACTGCTCGGTGGTCGAGCTGACCTCGTAGGCGACGACCCCGCCGTCAGCACTCACCGATGACAGGTCCCCGGCCTCGCCGGTCGGGGCGGTCGCGCCCGTGGGCAGCGACACCCGCTCGGTGGTGCCGAGCAGGAGGTCGTGCACGAAGACGTCGCTGGCGGCATTGGTGTCGTTGGAGACCAGGTTCACTGCGCTGCTCGTGAACGACACGAAGCGCCCGTCGCGGCTGATGGAGACAGCGTGGGACGAGCCGCTTGGACTCGCTTGTGAGCCGTCGCTGGCGACGGACACGCGGCGGGTCTGACGTGTCACCCGGTCATAGACGAACACGTCGTCGGCGCGGTTGGTGTCCTGCGGGACGAGGTCCGTCGCGGCGCTGTAGTAGGCGACGAAGCGACCGTCGCCACTGATGTCCGGCATCCAGGAGTAGCCGTTGGCCTTGGTGTCCGGGGCCGGACCCGAGACGCGGATCGTCGTCTGGGTCTGGCGGTCGCGGAGGTAGATGGCTGCACCCGCGGCGAAGACGGCCTCACTCGGATCCGTGACGAGGTTGGAGGCGCTGCTCTGGAAGGCCACCCACCGCCCGTCGTCGCTGACTGTTGGTCCGTAGCCGTAGAAGTTGGCCGGCTCCCCGGTGCTCGAGACATCAACCTGCTCGGTACGGCCGGTCGCACGGTCGTGAACGAACAGACCATCGCTGGAGAACGTCACGAAGCGGCCGTCGGCGCTGACGTCGGGCGAGATGCCGCCCATCTCCTTCTGCGCGCCGTCGGACTCCACCGACACCCGCTCGGTCGAGCCGGTCACCATGTCGTGGACGAAGACGTCCCACGTGTCGTTGGTGTCGCCCGGTACCAGGTTGCTCGCGTTGCTGGTGAACGCGACGAACCGCCCGTTGTCGCTCATGGCCAGGTTCGACACGTCGCTGAAGATGTTCGGGTACTGCCGGCCGCCGATCGACGGGGTCCCGTCGCTGGCGACGGAGACGCGGGTCGTGGCTCCGGTCGTGGTGTCGCGCACGTAGGTGTCGAACGAGCCGAGCACGCCGCCGGGCGCGATGTCGCTGTTGGCGCTCTGGAACGCCACCCGGGTGCCGTCCCCGCTGACCGCGGAGCCGTAGACGCAGCAGTCCTTCGCGGCGCCCGCCGAGGTGTGGGGCACCGTCGACGTGTCGCCGGGTCGCTCGTAGCCCGAGGCCGGCTGTGCGAGTCCGAGCAGGCCGCACCCGACTGCGAGCAGGACGGCCAGTGAACGAGATGCTCGCGCCCGCGTCATCGCCACCCCCGGATCCGGGCAGCTCACGCGATCGCGTTGCCGCTCAGTCGCTGAGTGTTCGGCGCCGTCCCCGCATCACCTGCTGGCTTTCCGCGACAGGCACTGCGTCCCGCCCGGAAAGCTCCGGTGTCGCCTGATTTGGAACAGGTCGGAGCAAGGCCAGGCCCGACACCGCCATCACCGTGACGCTGAACGCCACGAGCACGCGGTAGTCGAGCACGCCGATGAGGAGCGCCCCGACGGCGATCGACACCAGGAGCGGTCCACCGATCAGGACGTCCGTCGCCGCCGAGACCCGGCCCATCAGCCGGCCGGGGGTCTGCCGCTGCAGCAGCGTCGTCAGCGCCACAGCCTGCAGCGGCAGCCCGAACCCGAGCACGACGTTGCCGGCCAGGACGACCGACAGGTGCGTGGACATCCAGCCGGCTCCGCCGACTCCCCAGAGCAGCAGCCCCACGCCGAGGGCCCAGGTCTCGCCGAGGCGCCGCACGAGCCGCGCCGCGAGCAGACCCCCGGCCAGTGCCCCGATTCCCTGCACCGAGACCAGCACGCCGATGAACGCCGGCGGGCGATGCAGCCCGGACTCGTTGACCGCGAACCCGGTCGTCTCGCCGAACCCCACGACGAGGTACGACGCGGCGCTCGCGAGCACGGCCTGCCTGAGAACCGGCGTACCGAACAGGTGGCGCAGGCCGGCCGCCATCTCTGCCCGCCAGTGACCCTCGGGCGGCGAAGCCGGTGGCTCGACCAGGCGAAGCCCGCACAGCGCTGCCGTCGCTGCGGCGAACGTGGCCGCGTCAACCACCGCGACGGCGCCGCCCCCTGCAGTCGCGAAGATGCCGGCGGCCGAGCAGAGGCGCCAGCAGCCGGGACCCCTGCTGCACCGCCTGCAGCGCGCCGTTGGCATCGCCGAGCTGCGCGTCGGGGAGGAGCTCCTTCAGCAGGCCGTTCATCGCTGCACCGTGCAGGGCCAGTGAGACGCCGTAGGCCAGGGCGACGCCGTACACGATCGGCACGTCTCCGGCGGCGTGCACGCGCAGCAGCGGCAGGAGCATGAGGGCCGACCCGGCGTTGACCACGACCAGGAAGGGCCGCCGGCGGACCCGGTCGACGACGAAGCCGCCGAGCGGCGACACCAGCGAGGGCAGCATGAGCAGGACGAACGTCGCGCCGGCCTGCGCGTTGCTGCCGGTGAGGCTCTTGACCCAGATGGCCAGTACCAGGATCAGCAGTGAGTCGCCGAACAGCGACAGACCCAGGCCGGCGAACAGGAGCCGGAAGTCGCGCCCTGCCCAGATACTCTTCGGGCGGGCTTCGGACACGAATGAGCCTATCAAGACATCGACCCGATTCCGCTTCTGCCACAAGGAGAATCGTGCATCTCGGCGGCACGGCAGCACTCGGTGACCACAGCGTCCACCGCATCGGTTTCGGCGCGATGCAGCTGGCCGGACCGGGCGTCTTCGGCCCACCGTGCGACCGCGCCGAGGCACTGCGCGTGCTGCGTCGTGCCGTAGAGCTCGGCGTCGACCACATCGACACGTCGCAGTACTACGGCCCCGTGGTCGTCAACGAGCTGATCCGCGAAGCGCTGCATCCGTACGACGGCGTCTGTCTCGTCAGCAAGGTCGGAGCGCGGCGCGACGACAAGGGCGGCTGGCATCCCTGGAATCGGCCGGAGGACCTGCGCCAGGGCATCGAGGACAACCTGCGGACGCTGGCAGTCGACCAGCTCGGGGTCGTCAACCTGCGCGTGATGGACGGCAGGGGGCTCGGCGGTCTGGAGGAGCAGCTGGCCGCGATGGCCCAGGCCCGTGAGGACGGTCTGATCGCCGGTGTAGGCGTCTCCAACGTCACGCTCGAGCAGCTCCTCTTCTGCGCCGAGCGCGTGGAGCTGGCCTGCGTCCAGAACCCGTTCAGCTACGTCGACCGGTCCTCCCAGGCAGTGCTGGACGAATGCCGTCGGCGGAACGTCGCGTTCGTGCCGTTCTTCCCCCTGGGGTCGGGCTTCGGCGTCGCGGATGTCCGCGGTCACCCCTCGGTCGTCGCCGCTGCGGCGCGACTCGGCGCGACGCCCGCGCAGGTCGCGCTGGCCTGGACGATGGCGCAAGGGACGAACGTGCTGCTCATCCCCGGGACGTCCTCGGTGACCCACCTGGAGGAGAACCTCGCGGCCGCTGATCTGCGGCCGGAAGACCTGCGTCTCGACGAGTAGCTCGGGTCCCCGCCCCTCGGTCAGGTCAGCCCATGATCATCCCGGCGAACCATGGTCAGGGCCGGCGCGCACCAGCACTGTTCTGCCATGGACGTCGGGGTGAGCCTGGAGTGCAAGGACTGCGGGGGGACGATGGGCCTGCCCGCCGATGACGGCGGCTACCTGTTCCGGGCGCGGTCGTTCGTCGCGGCGCACCAGCTGTGCTCGCCGCGCTCCGTGACCGTGCACGTCCTGCCTGCTCCGAGCCTCGTGCTCGTCGAGGCCGGCGTCCGGGCCTGACGTCGCTTGCGCCGCGACGCGGCGTGGGACCACGATGCGCGCGTGGTGCGATCAGCGGGGATGCGCGGGCTGGCTGCCCTGTCAGTGGCGCTGCTCCTCGCCGCCGCGCCAGCCCTCGGAACGGCGGTCGCGGCGGCACCGACTCCCCAGCTTCGGCACGAGGGCGCCTGGCTCGTCGACAGCACCGGACGCACGGTCATCCTGCACGGCGTCAACGCGGTCTGGAAGCACGCGCCGTACGTCGCCCCCGACTCGGCGGCCGGCTTCACCGCGAAGGACGCCGACCTGCTGGCGGACAACGGCTTCAACGCGGTGCGGCTCGGTGTGCTGTTCGCAGGGGTCATGCCACAGCCGGGTGTCATCGACACCGGCTACCTCGACAAGGTCGACCGGATCGTCCGGCTGCTCGCCGCGCGTCGCATCTACGTGCTGCTCGACTTCCATCAGGACGACTACAACGAGCGATTCACGGGCGAGGGCCTGCCGACGTGGGCGGTCCATGACGACGGCCTGCCGTTCGTGCCCGCCGGCAGCTTCTTCGCCAACTACTTCACGCCGGCGCTCGCCCGGACCTTCGACAACTTCTGGGCCAACACCGACGGGCTCTGGGACAAGTACGCCGCCGGCTGGAGTGCGGTCGCGCAGCGCTGGTCGTCGCAGCCCTACCTGATGGGCTACGACCTGTTCAACGAGCCGTCAGCGGGAAGCCAGGCGCTGACCTGCGCCAACCCGAACGGCTGTCCCGCCTTCGACGCGACGCTGCAGAGCTTCTACGACCACGTCCGCACGGCGATCCGTGCCAAGGACCGCGGCAACCTGGTCTGGTACGAGCCGCAGTTCTTCTTCAACGCCGTGTCGAGCAGCCACTTCGGTCATGTCGACGACCCGCAGGTCGCGCTGTCCTGGCACGACTACGCGTGCCTGCCGGCGTTCGCCGGTAGCAGCGTCATCCCCGGTGACCCCGACTGCGTCGTGAACGAGCCGCGTGTCATGGACAACGCCGAGACGCAGCGCGCCGCCATGGGCGCAGGCGCCCTTCTCACGGAGTTCGGCTCGCACGACGACATCAGCGACCTGGCGCGCATGACCGATCTCGCGGACCAGCGGCTGAGCGGCTGGATGTACTGGGCCTACAAGGCCTGGGCCGACCCGACCGGCAACCCTGCAGCGGAGGGGCTGTTCGCGAAGGACGACGACCTGGCGACCCTGAAGGCGCCCAAGGCGGACGTGCTGATCCGTCCGTACCCTCAGGCCGTCGCCGGTGTCCCGCTCGCCCTGTCGTGGAACGCCGCGACGAAGACGATGGACCTCCGGCTGCAACCGAGACGCGGCGTCACCGACGTCTTCGTGCCGGCGCGCCACTACCCGGGCGGGTACGACGCCGTCGTCACCGGCGGGCACGTCGTCTCCGCCGCACAGTCGCGGCACCTGCTCGTGACCGCGAACGGATCGGCCGAGGTGCGCATCGTCGTCCGGCCGCACGCAGCAACCGTGCCGGGCGCGCGCCCGGTCACGCCGGCACCCCCCGGCACCGGCCGGGGCGGCCGGCTGCCGGCGACGGGCCGAGGTCCGGCAGCAGCGCTCGTGGGGCTGCTGATCCTCGGCACATCCGGCCTACTTATGAAGCGGTGTCGCGCGTTGACTTAGGGCTGACCCTGGGTATCAATGAAGGTGCGGCCACTATGCCGTTCTTGATCTCACTCGTGCCCGGTTGCCGTTTTGTGGCTTGACACGTTCTCAGAGAACGGCCGGATCGATGCCCCGTTCCACCTCCGCTCGCCCTGCACGTCGCCGCCTGTGGTCGCCGCTGCTCGCCGGGATCCTCCTGACCACCGCGCTCTCAGCGGCCGCACTGAGCCTGTCGGCGAGCCCTGCGCTCGCGGCCGACATCACGATCGATCAGTGCAACAACGTCGGGCCGGGCGCCGCGGGTGCCACCACCGGTATGACCTGCACCGTCGATGTGGTCAACACCATCAGCTCCGGTACGACGTCCTCGTCGACGACACTGACCCGGCAGTGCTCGCTTGATCCCTGCCCGTCCGGGAACGGCACCTTCACCAGCAGCTCGAGCAGCCTGGTGACCGTGATCAACCAGTGCAACGGCTCCGACAACGATGCAGCGCACCCGATCACGTGCCGGATCAACATCACCAACAACGTCAGCGCTGACACCCCGGGTGCGGCGCCGGTGACGGCCGCGACGGTCAACGAGTGCGTGGGGTCCGGCGGTGGAGGCGGCGGCACGGTCAACTGCTCGCCCTTCCCGGCCAACACGTCGGGCGCCACGGTCACGCAGTGCAACGGCTCGGCCAACGGTGGTGGCGGCACCATCGACTGCGCCGTCGGCACCGCCTCGACGATCGCCCCCGCGATCGCGCTACGCGTCAACCAGTGCAACGGCACCGGCAACCCCGGTGGATCCGTCGTGACGTGCCGCACCACGATCACCACCAACCTGACCGCCGCTGCGGCGTCCCCGACGCCGACCCCGAGTGTCACCACGACCCCGGCCGCGACGCCCACGGCCACCGCCTCACCTGCCGCCAGCCCGACGCCGGTTCCCGTGCCGACGGCCACCGCGACACCGGCCGGCGGCGACACCACTGGCGCCGGCGGCCCTCCGCAGGTCTCCCGGGTCCCGACGGGTGGGGTCCAGGCAGGCGGCGGCTCGACCGCCGGCCTTCAGCACCGAGGACTGCTCCAGGTCGGCGCGACCTTGCTCCTCGCTGCCGCCCTCGCGACCGCGCGCCGTCGCCGTGCGGCGGCCATGCGCACGCAGCGATGCGACGAAGGCTGACCTCACCCCGGCGATCGCTGGGCTCGTGGCTCGTCACCGCGCTGGCACTGAGCGGCGTTGGCCTGATAGCCGTTGCACTGACCGACCAGCAGCACGCTGTCCCGGTGCCGCTGTCGTCACCGGGGAGCGGGTCGTCCGGCGGGCTCGCCGCATCAACCCCTCCCGGCGCCAGCCGCGCCACGGCGTACTCCCTCCCTGCGTCGGCGCCGACGATCCTGTCCATCCCGGCCATCCGGGTGAGCTCCACGCTCCTGCACCTGGGTCAGGCGGCCGACGGGTCACTCGCCGTACCGCCGCCTGGGCCGCACTACGACCAGGCCGGCTGGTACCGCTACTCACCCACCCCGGGAGCTCTCGGACCGGCCGTCATCGTCGGGCACATCGACTCGAAGTCCGGAGGTCCTTCGGTCTTCTTCCGGCTCGGTGAGCTCACGCCGGGCGACACGATCCGCGTCAGCCGCAGGGACGGGTCAGTGGCGGTGTTCGCCGTCGACGACGTACGCCGGTTCCACAAGGCCGACTTCCCGACCCAGCTCGTCTATGGCAACACCCGCAACGCCGCGCTGCGGCTCATCACCTGCGGTGGGCCGTTCGACCGCACGACCGGTCACTACCTCGACAACGTCGTCGTCACGGCGTCCCTGCTGCGCACCTCCTGAAAACCTGTCGCGCCGCCTCCCTAGAGTGGCGGCGATACCGCAGGAGCGGCCGGGGAGGGGACGCGTGGCGACATCCGCGATCGAGGCGCACGGTCTCGTCAAGCGCTACCGCGGGACGCGGGGTCAGCCCGATCTCGAAGCCGTCCGAGGCATCGACCTCGACGTACGGCGGGGCGAGGTCTTCGGCTTTCTCGGGCCCAATGGCGCCGGCAAGACCACGACGGTCCGGATGCTGTGCACCCTGCTGCCCGTCAGCGACGGCACCGCCCTCGTCGCAGGTGTCGACGTCCGCAGGGATCCACAGCAGGTGCGGCAGCGCATCGGGGTGGCTCTGCAGGAAGTCGGGCTCGACCCGACGCAGACCGGCCAGGAGCTGCTCGAGCTGCAGTGCGGTCTCTACCGCGTGCCCGATCCGCGCAAGCGAGCGAGCGAGCTGCTCGCGCTCGTCGGCCTCAGCGATGCCGCCGATCGGGTCGTGAAGGCCTACTCCGGCGGGATGAAGCGGCGGCTCGACCTCGCGACTGCACTGGTCCACGAGCCGGAGGTGCTGTTCCTCGACGAGCCCACGACCGGCCTCTACCCGGCGAGCCGCGTGACGGTCTGGGACGAGGTACGGCGCATCAACGCCGCGGGCACGACGGTCTTCCTGACGACGCAGTACCTCGAGGAGGCCGACCAGCTGTGCGACCGGGTGGCCATCATCGACGACGGCACGATCGTGGCCGAGGGCACGCCGGCGGCGCTGAAGGCAGATCTCGGGCGCGACGTGGTTGCGCTCTCCCTGGACGACCGGCAGCAGCACGACGCGGCGCGCCACGCACTGTCCGGACTGCCCGGCCTGGACCACATCACCGACACCGACGAGGGCCTGGCCGTCTACGTCGAGAACGGCGCGCAATCGGTCGCCGAGCTGGTCCGGCTGCTCACGGCCGCGGGCATCGAACCGGCCGCCATCTCGCTGTCCCGCCCGACGCTGGACGACGTGTTCCTGGCCTCTACCGGTCGCCGCATCGAGACGACGGAGTCCGCCGCGTGAACGAAACAGCCCTCCTTGCCCGCCGGGCCGTGCGCGAGGTCTACCGGCTCCCCGCGGCGACGATCCCCGGGCTGTTCATCCCGGTGTTCTTCCTGGTCGTCAACCTCGGGCAGGTCAACCGGATCTTCCCGCCGTCGACGCCGTTCCTGCACGGGCAGCACTACGTCGCGTTCCAGATCCCCGTCTCACTCGTGTTCGCCGTCAGCTCGGCGACATCCGGGCTCGCCCTGGTCACCGACATCGACATCGGCTACCTCGACAAGCTGATGGCGGCGCCGATCCGGCGTACGGCCATCATCTGGGGACGACTGGCAGCTGACCTCGTCCGCGGTCTCATCGCCTCCGCGCTGATCCTCGGTGTCGGCTTCGCCTTCGGGGCGCGCGTCAAGTCGGGGCCGATCGGCATCGTGCTGCTCATCGTGCTGACCGCCCTGTGGGGCGTCGCCTACGCCGGCATCGCGATGCTCATCGCCCTGCGGAGCAAGAACGTGCAGACGACCAACGCGTCCTTCATCATCTTCTTCCCGCTGCTGTTCCTCACGCCGAACTTCGTCCCGCTCGACCTGCTCGCCGGGCCGCTGAAGGTGGCGGCGCAGATCAACCCGGTGAGCTACGTGATCCTCGGCCTGCGCGACCTGGTGCTGCTACCGAGCATCCACTGGGGATCGCT
>JAODNA010000044.1 GCA_025465135.1 Frankiales bacterium
GCCCGTCGAGGAGGCGCAGCGTCCGCGGCATGATGGTTGTTCGGGGCCGCTAGCTCAATTGGTAGAGCGCACGCCTTTTAAGCGTCGAGGTTCAGGGATCGAGGCCCTGGCGGCCCACTCGCAGGTGAGCAGTGTCGACCTGGCGGGGTGACACGCCGGCGTGTCACCCGCTCAGGTCGACAGTGCTGAGCGGGCGGCCGGCTCGCGGCGGCGGGATGGACAAGACTGCGCGGATGGACGTGCGCAAGCGGCTCCGGCTCGATCCCGCGGCGATCTCGGTCACCGTCGGCGAGAAGGGCACGGACGCCACACCCGGCGTGAAGGGCCGGAAGCAGGCCGCCAAGGACGTCGCGAAGCTCGGCCCGAAGCTCGCCGACCTGCAGGAGCGGCTGTACGCCGAGGGCAAGGCCGGCGGCACGCGACGGGTCGTGCTGCTCCTGCAGGGCATGGATGCGAGTGGCAAGGACGGGGCGGTCAAGCACGTCGTCGGGCTCGTCAACCCGACGGGCGTGAAGATCACCTCCTTCGGCAAGCCGACGGGCCTCGAACGCCGGCACGACTTCCTGTGGCGGATCGCGCGCGCGCTACCCGCACCGGGCTACCTCGGTGTCTTCAACCGCAGCCAGTACGAAGACGTGCTGATCGTGCGGGTCCACAACCTGGTGCCGCCCGCGGAGTGGAAGAAGCGCTACGCCCTCATCAACGCGTGGGAGGCCGAGCAGGTCGCGGCCGGCGTCACGTTCGTGAAGGTGTTCCTGCACATCTCGCAGGCCGAGCAGCGCAAGCGACTGCTGGCCCGGCTCGCCGACGTCCGCAAGCACTGGAAGGTCAACCCGGGCGACATCGACGAGCGGGTGATGTGGGAGAAGTACCGCGAGGCCTACGCCGCGGTGCTCGAGCGCTGCAGCACCGACGCCGCGCCCTGGTACGTCGTACCGGCCGACCACAAGTGGTATCGCAACTGGGCGATCTCGCACCTGCTCACCGAGACGCTGCAGGAGCTCGACCCGCAGTGGCCCGCGCGCCCGGAGCTGGACATCACCGGCATGACCAGGGCGCTCAAGGAGTCCTGAGCCGAGAGCCGGGTAGGGACCGTGGCAGCACACCCATCTGGAGGAACTCCGTGAGCCCCACCCGCACGCTCGCCCGACCACTGCTCGCCAGCATGTTCATCACCGGCGGCATCGACGCCCTACGCAACCCCGGGCACCGCCCCGAGCTGGTCGCGAAGGCCGGCCTGCAGGACCCGGAGAAGCTGGTCCGCATCAACGCGGCCACCCAGGTCCTCGGGGGTCTCGCGCTGGCGACGGGGCGGCTGCCGCGGCTGTCCGCCCTCGCCCTCGCCGGCTCGCTCGTGCCGACCACCTACGTCGGCCACCCGTTCTGGAGCGAGGACGACAAGGCGGCCAAGAAGACCCAGCAGACGCAGTTCTTCAAGAACCTCAGCATGCTCGGCGGCTTGCTCTTCGCGGCCGCAGACACGGGCGGACGCGAGTCGATCCCGCACGCCGCAGGGCGCATCACCCGCCGTACGGCCAAGAAGACCGCGAAGGCGGCCGGGAGGGCGAAGAAGGCCTCGCCGATCGGCTAGCGCAGTGCGTTGAGCTTCGCGACCAGCTCCGGCAGCGGCAGGTTGTCGCAGTCCGCCATCCGGCTCGACAGGGCGATGCCCATGCCGGCCATCCGGACGACCTGCTCGATGTAGTCCTCGAGCGGCGGCCACGGGAAGTACGGCTTGGCCACGAGCAGCGCGGCGACCCCGTGTGCGGCCGCCCAGAGGCGCAGCGCCAGCGCGTCGGCGTCTCCCTCGAAGACCCCCGCGTCGACGCACTCCTGCACCGACGCGACGAAGTGCTCGAACGCGGCGCTCGCCATCACCAGGTCGGCGTGGTCGCCGCCGAGGTGCTTGCGCATCAGCACGATCCGGTAGTGCTCGGGGTTGGCCACGGCGAACCGCACGTAGGCGATGCCCTGTAGGCGGAGCCCGTCGAAGACGTCCGTCCCCTCCAGCGCCGCCGCGCGCATCTGCACGTCGAGGGCGGCGAACACCTCCTCGCAGACGGCGTCGAGCAGGGCCTGCTTGTCGGCGAAGTGCAGGTAGATGCTCGGGACACTGACACCGACGCGCTGTGCCACGGCGCGCAGCGAGACGGCGTCTTCCTCGCCGGTCTCGGTGAGCAGGTCCATCGCCGCCCGCAGCACCTCGCCGCGCAGCTCTGCTCCCTTGCCGCGCGCCGACCGGGGCCGTACGGCGGCCTCAGACATCGGCGGTCTTGCGCTGGACGGTCCGCTGAGCCGGCAGGTCGACGTCGGCGTGCTCCGCCAGCCCGATCCTGTTGTGCAGTCTGCGAAGCGGTCGCGGCGCCCACCAGTTGGCCGTGCCCATCAGCCGCATGAACGCGGGCACGAGAGCGCCGCGGATGAGGGTCGCGTCGACCATCACCGCGAGAGCGGTGCCGAGCCCGAGCAGCTTGATGAAGCTGATGTTGGAGGACACGAAGGCGAGGAACACCAGGGCAAGAAGCGCGGCCGCGGCACTGACGAGCCGGCCGGTGCGCTCCAGGCCGAGAGCCACGGCCCGGGTGTTGTCGCCGGAGGCGTCGTACTCCTCCTTGATGCGGGACAGCAGGAAGACCTCGTAGTCCATCGAGAGCCCGAAGAGCACGCAGAACATCAGGATCGGCGTCGTCGTGTCGAGCGCACCGGTGACCGACGGATCGCCGAGGTAGCGGGTCAGGTGGCCCTCCTGGAACACCCACACCATCGCGCCGAACGTCGCCGACAGCGACAGCATGTTGAGCACCAGCGCCTTGAGCGGGATCACGACGCTGCCGGTGAACAGGAACAGCAGCACGAACGTCGCCGTCACGATCAGCCCGAGCGCCAGCGGCAGCTTCGAGCCCAGCGAGTGCTTGGTGTCGGACAGCCGCGCCGCTTGACCGCTGACCAGCACCTTCCCGAGAGGAGAAGGGACGGCGTGGACGTCACGCACGAGCTGCTCACCGCGGGCGCTGATGGACTCGATGGCCGGTACGACGGACAGGTAGGTCCCGCCGCCCTGCGAGAAGCGTGCGCTGGCCGGTGTCGGCGGGGCGATGCGCCGACCGGCGACGTAGGTGCCGGTGACCGCGTCGACCCGTCCGACGCCGTCGACCTTCGACAGCGCCGCTGCGTAGGTGTCGATCCGGTCCTGACCGGCGGTGACGGTCGGCGCGATGACCGACAGCGCAGCGAACTCGCGGCCGGGGAACTCCGCCCGCATCACCTGCCCGACCTGGTAGGCCTCCGCCGACTTCGGCAGGACCCGGTCATCGGGCAGGCTGAAGGCGACGCCGAGGAAGGGCGCGCCCGCGACGAGCAGCAGCGCGACGACGGCCGTGGCGACGGAGACCGGCCGCTTCATCACCGTCACGGCGATGCGGTGCCACAGGCCCTCGTCGAGCGACTTCTCGCGCGGCGGCTGCATGCGCAGCACCCGTCGTACCGGCCTTCGCAGGTCGAGGGTGTTGACGCGCGTGCCGAGTGCAGCAAG
Source organism: Frankiales bacterium (assembly GCA_025465135.1). GTDB lineage: Bacteria > Actinomycetota > Actinomycetes > Mycobacteriales > SCTD01 > RYN-124. The sequence continues at coordinate 3,533 of JAODNA010000044.1, forward strand.
GGCGGCCGGCAGCACGACGAGGGCGCCGATCAGGGCGAAGAAGACTGCGGCGATGCCGGCGTAGGCGAAGGACTTCAGGAAGTACAGCGGGAAGACGACGAGGGCGCCGAGGCTCAGCCCGACCGTGATGGCGCTGAACAAGACGGTGCGGCCGGCGGTGCGCACCGTCGCGGCAACGGCATCCGGCACCTCCCGGCCCTTGCGCAGCTCCTCGCGGAAGCGGGTCACCATGAACAGGGAGTAGTCGATGCCGAGACCGAGCCCGAGGGACGTCGCGAGGTTGACCGAGTAGATCGACACGTCCGTGAACTGGACCGTCACGTGCAGCGCGAGGAACGTGCCGAGGATCGACAGCACGCCGATGAGCAGCGGGAGCCCCGCCGCGATGGCGCTGCCGAACACCAGGATCAGCAGGATCGCGACGACGGGGAAGGCGATGACCTCTGCCCGCACGATGTCGTGCTCGATGGTCTTGCCGACCTCGTTGAAGGTCTCGGCGATCCCGCCGACGCGCACGTCGAAGCCGTCGATGTTCTTGGAGTACGCCGGCGTGAGGGCTGCGGCGCGCTTCACCATGTTGTCGTCGGTGCCGCCGATCCGCGCGAGGAGCAGCGCGCGGTGCCCGTCGCGGCTGCGCAACGTGTCGGGCCGCCCGGCGCTCCAGTAGGTGACGACCTGCGTGACGTCGCGCTCGCCGGCGAACTGCGCCGCCAGCCGCTGCCCGGCCGCCGCGACCGCCGGGTCGTCGACGTTGCCCTTCGAGGTCAGCAGCAGGGCGATGGTGGGCGACCCGGCACCGAACTGCTGGTGCAGCAGCGCGGCAGCCTGCTCGGCGGGTGCCTTCGGGTCGTCGAAGCCGCCGCCGGACAGCTCCTTCGCTACCCCGCCGCCCAGGGCGCCGGCAAGGCCGACGAAGACCAGCGCGAGGAGGAGGACGAGCCGCCGCCGCGCGACGGAGAAACCAGCGAGACGTGTGAGCACGAGAACCCCCGGAGTCGGTGAACGGCGCTAAGTTAGCGCTGTTCAGTCAGTTCCGCAAGAGGCGGTTGCGCGGCCCCCCTAGGCTCGCCGTCGTCCCTCCCGCCCGCTTGATCCGAGGACTCCCGTGCGCCTGCGCCTGACGCCCCGCGACACCACGCTCTACGACCACTTCACGGCCGCGGCCACCAACCTCGTCACCGGCGCCGAGCTGCTCCGCGACGGCCTCGCGCCGGGCGCCGACCGGGCCGCGATGGCGGCGAAGATGCGTGACATCGAGCACTCGAGCGACGAGATCACGCACACGGTGATGCGGCAGCTGAACCAGACCTTCGTCACGCCCTTCGACCGCGAGGACATCTACCGCCTCGCGAGCAAGCTCGACGACGTCATGGACTACATGGAGGCGGCGGCCGACCTCGTCGTCCTCTACGACCTCGGTGAGCTGCCGGACGAGTGCATGCGCACCATCGACGTCCTGGTCCGGGCGGCGGCGCGCACCGCCGAGGCGATGCCCAACCTGCGCACGCGCAAAGGCCTGGAGGAGTACTGGATCGAGGTCAACCGGCTGGAGAACGAGGCCGACCAGATCTACCGTCGTACCGTCGCCCGCCTGTTCTCCGGGGAGTACGACGCCCTCACCGCACTGAAGCTCAAGGACCTCGCCGACGAGCTCGAGGCCGCCGCGGACGCCTTCGAGGACGTCGCGGACACCGTCGAGACCATCACCGTCAAGGAGTCCTGAACCCCTTGTCAGGCATGGACATCGGGCTGATCGCGATCGTCCTGATCGCGCTCGCCTTCGACTACACCAACGGCTTCCACGACGCCGCCAACGCGATCGCGACGGCCGTGTCCACCCGCGCGCTGACCCCGCGCGTGGCCCTCGCCCTCGCGGCCGTCGCCAACCTCGTCGGGGCCCTGGTCTCGACGAAGATCGCGAAGACGGTCGGCAAGGGGATCCTCGACCCCGGGCAGCTGCACAGCGGCGCCGGCATGGTCGTCGTCTTCTCGGCCCTCGTCGGGGCCATCACGTGGAACCTGATCACCTGGTACTTCGGGCTGCCGTCGTCCTCGTCGCATGCGCTCATCGGTGGCCTCGTCGGCGCCGCGCTGGCCGCGGCCCACTCGGTGAAGTGGATGGGCATCCTCGACAAGGTCGTCATCCCGATGGTGATCTCGCCGCTCATCGGGTTCGCGCTCAGCTACCTGTTCATGCTGGTGATCCTGTGGTCCTTCCGGGGGGCCAACGCGCACAAGGCCCACCGCGGCTTCCGCTAC
>JAODNA010000064.1 GCA_025465135.1 Frankiales bacterium
GTCCAGGACTTTGTGTACTTCTGGGACTCGTGAGGTGGCTGTCCGCTAGGACGCCGTAGCAGGACAGTTGCTGGATCACAGATGCGCCTCCTACGGGCGCACCGGCGAATCCAACGACAGGCACCAGACCCCGGGCTGCCGGACATCGTCCCCCCGGCCCTTTCGCCGCAAGGCGGAGGAAGCAGCCCGGGGTTCGCCTTGTCCGAGCGTCGTAGCGGCCAGGCACGGGCCCAGGCATCACCTCTTGCCGTTTCAGACCGCGCGCGGTAGGCAAGGCCATGGGCGGGTGCGAGCTCGCGATGCGCAGGCGCATCCGGGTGGGAGACGCCGACATCGACGCCCTGACCCTGAACGACTCCGTCGTGGCGATCTGCGAGCTCGCACGCGGCAGCACGACTCGTGCGTTCGTGGTCACACCGAACATTCATCACATCCTGGAGCTGCGCGGCTCGGAGCCCTTCCGCGACGCCTACCGCGACGCCGCCCTGGTCCTGCCGGACGGCTTCCCCGTCGCGCTCGCCATGCGCGCACTGGGTGCCCGCAACCAATCGCGCGTCGCTGGAGCAGATCTGGTGCCTGCGCTCTGCCGCGCCGCCGCCACGGAGGGCCTGACGGTGGGATTCCTCGGGGGGCAGCCGGGGGCCGCGGCTCGTGCGGCCGCCCGGAGCACGGCGGAGCACCCCACACTCCAGGTCGTCCTGGTGGAGGAAGCCGCCATGGGCTTCGACAGCACACCGCAGACACGAGAGCCGGTTCTCGTCCACGTAGTCAGGAAGGATCCGGACATCTTGTTCGTCGGGCTCGGGGCGCCGAAGCAGGAGCTGTTCGTGGCCGCCAACCGCCATCACCTGGGAACCGGCGTCGCCGTGTGCGTCGGGGCAGGGATCGACTTCGCAGCCGGCGTCGCCCGCCGCTCGCCCGGGTTCTTGCAGAAGGTGGGTCTGGAGTGGGCGTGGCGTCTCGTGAACGAGCCCCGACGCCTTGCGAAGCGCTATGCCAAAGCGGCGCCCGTGTTCGTCTGGCTCGTTACTCCTTCGATCCTCCGCCGGATCCGGCGCCCCGCCCCAGGCCGTAGTGCAGCGTCAGGAAGCGGACGGGGTTCCGGAGCAGGTTCTTGAGCTTGGCGGCCTGGTGGTCGCGCATCGCGCGTCGCAGGACGTCGGGGTGTGGCCCCCGTCCGGCCGTCGCATACCCCTGGACCAGCGCCAGCGCGCCGAGCACGACGGGCTTCCGGACGAGGAAGCGCAGCACCCGCAGGGCGAAGTAGGCCGGGTGGTACCCCACCCACCTGGAGATGGCACCGTTCCGACGACGCCCGGCGAGCAGGCCCTCACTCGAGCCGGTGCGACGCGACGTCACTGCCACGGCTGTCGGCATGACCCGGACCTCGAGCCCGGAGAGGCGCAGGGCTACCTCGTCCAGGACGTCCCAGCCCAGTGCGACCGGCAGCTGACGGACGATCCGGTAGGCAGCCGGGGTGTAGGCCTTGAGCCCGCCGAGCACGTACGTCACCTGCTCCAGCTCTCCCAAGCCCGCAAGAACTCCGCCGCACACCCCGACCTCGGGCGGGGTCTCGCGCAGCTCTTCGAGGTACGTCGGCAGCAGCCGCAGATCCGCATCGCACTTCATGACGCGTTCCGGGGTCGCGATGCTGCGCAGGCCCTCGTCGGCTCCGTGCAGGAAGGCGGCGAACTCGGAGGCGCCGGTCAGCCCCCCCTCGTTCTGCCTGGACAGCACCCGGACTGGAAACCCCGGGTCGAGAGCGGCCGCGATCTCCGCGGTTCCGTCCGTACTCCCGTCATCGACGATGACCCAGAGACCGATCAGCTGACGTGTCTGCGCCGCCAACGACGCGGCGAGACCCGGGAGCCGGGCCGCTTCGTTGCGTGCCGGCGTGACAACGAGCCAGGTCATCCCGTCGCGTCCGTCCATGATCGAGGCACGGCGGTAGCGTAAAACCTGACCGAACGGCTGCGCGGACGGAGCGAGCGTGCCACCACGCACACGAGTCCTTGCAGTTCTGACTTTTCAACCGTGGCCGGTCCGGTCGGGAATCACCAGGCGGTTGTCCGAGCTCGTTGCCGCTCTACAGGCCACGACGGAGCTGACCGTCGTCATCGCCGCGGAATCCGATGCACCGCTCACCGCGCCGCCGGGCATCCGGGTCACGCGTGTGACGCGCAGTCGGAGCAAGTCCGCCACGGTGCTGGAGCTGATGCGCGGCGTCCCGGCAGGACGCACGATCACGGCGGCCTTCTACCGCCGTCGCAACGCACGACGCGTCATCGACGAGATGGTCGAGCTGCACGCCCCAGACGTCGTGTTCACGCATGGCCTGGGCGGGGCCGCTCTCTGTGCCGGGTTGGCGCCGGTGTCGCGGACCATCCTGGACGCGGACACCGTGGATCCCGACACGTACCGGAGACTCGCTGCTGACACTCCTGGGTGGCGAAGCTGGCAGTGGGCCCTCGACGTCCGCCTCGTCGCACGCTGGCACAGACGGCATCTGCCGGGCTATGGCGGCGTTACCGTGGTCTCCGCGAACGACGTTGAGCTGTACGCGGCCCTGAGCCCCGAAGCCAACGTCGTGCTCGTCCCCAACGGAGTCCGTACGCCGTCGAAGGTCCGCCCCGATCCCGGTGGCTCGCAGCTGCTGTTCCTCGGCGACCTGACCTACGCACCGAACAACGTAGGTGTGGGCTGGTTTATCGACCAGGTCCTTCCCCAGCTACCTGGGTGTGTGCTCCGCGTCGTGGGTGAAGGTGCGTACTTCGCCCACACTCGCGTCCAGCACGCCGGCTTTGTCGCGGACCTCGCCGACGAGTGGGCGACGGCGACGCTCATGGTGGTGCCGATCCGCGCCGGGGGAGGAACGCGGCTGAAGGTTCTCGAGGCGTTCGCACATGGCGTTCCTGTGGTCTCGACGGCAGTGGGAGTCGAAGGAATAGGGGCTCTGCCCGGCGTGCACTACGCCTGCGCGGAGACGCCCACTGAGTTCATTGCCGAGATCGATGCGCTGCTCACCGATGTCGCGGGCCGGCAGCGGATGGCAATGCACGCGCGACAAGTCGCGGAGGCCTTCGAGTGGGCAGCGTGCACGGCGCCCCTGCTCGAGCTGGTGCACCGGGTTGCGCCTCGATGAGGGAGGTCGTGTTCGTCACGAGCGAGGTAGACCCGGCACCCACATCCGGCGGCTCGATTCGCACGCTGAACCTGGTCACCGCCCTCGCGAGAAGGGCCAGGACGCACCTCGTGGTCGTCGGCCACCAACCCGATGTGGCAGAGCTGCGCCGTGTCACCAAGGCCGTCTCGGTCCAGACGTATCCCGCCTCGACCGGGCTCGCGACTCGCGTCCGTGCATACGCGAGGGGGTGGCCGCTCTCGACCTCCCGGTGGTGGTCACCGGACGCCGCGTCCTTCGTGCGCGCGCGACAGGCCGAGGGCGCCCTGTGCGTGATCGACCACGTCTACCTGGACCCGTACCGCCCCCCTGTCGGTCCCTATGTCCTGTCCCTCCACAACGTCGAGTACGACGTGCAGCGCGAGCTGCCACGCCCACAGCAGATGCTCAGAGGCGCGGAGCGCCAGATCGATCTGCAGCTGTTGCGGCGGCTTGAACGGCGCGCGGTGGGCCGGGAGGACTCCCGGGTGGTCACGGTGTCGCGTCTCGACCTCGAGAGCCTCGGAACCGACGGATCCGTTGTGCCGAACGGGACCGCCGTCCCGGATAGGGTGCCGCCGCTCCCTGAGGGCGGGCGCATCACGTACATCGGAAGCATGTCCTGGCCGCCCAACCGACTCGCGGTCGAGTGGTGGCTGGCGAACATCGCGCCGCAGCTCCCGGGCGACCTCCCCCGACTCACCGTGGTCGGTCGTGGAGGCGCCGCCGCTTTCCGCGATGAGCCCCGGCTGGACGTGCTGGACGAAGTGCCGTCGGTAAGCGAGGTCCTTGCACAGTCGAGCATTGTTGCCATCCCGCTGCAGCACGGCGGGGGCACCCGCCTCAAGGTCCTTGAGGCAATGGCCTTCGGTCGTCCCGTTGTGTCGACGCGCAAGGGGGTCGAGGGCTTGCCGGTGGAGGACGGGCTACACGCACTGCTCGCCGACGAGCCGACCGAGTTCGCGGCTGCCGTCACCCGCGCGTGGACGGACCGTGCCCTCGCGCTGCAGCTGTCGGCGGCGGGTCGCCGACTGGCTGCCGGCTTCGACTGGACCGAAATCGCCGATGATTTCGCCGAGCTCGTGCTCGGAGCAGAGCCGTGACGATCCTCGCTCGGGTAGGTGTCGTCATCGTGACGCACAACTCGTCAGGCACCGTGGTCCAGACCGTTCAGCATCTGCCCGTGGGGGATCTGGCCGGTGTCGTCGTCGTGGACAATGCGTCCACGGACGGCACCGCTGACGCCGTCGAACAGCTTGCTCTCCCTGGCGTGCGCGTGCACCGTCAGGCCAACGTCGGTTTCGGGGGAGGGTGCAACACGGGCGCGCGGTTGCTGACGAATGCCGCTGCTCTGCTCTTCCTCAACCCGGACGCGACCATCGAGGCGGCGCCCTTGGCGGCACTAGCGGCGTACCTGGACGAGGTGCCGAGCTGTGCCGCTGTCGGACCGCGGCTCTACTCCAGCGGGACGCCGATCTCCTCGGCCGGGCGGCTGGCCCGGACCCGGGATGAGCTGCGCTTCGTGCTCCCCCGGCGGGTGGCGTTGCGGATCCCTGACCGGCGCCTCGCCCCCGACTACGACCAAACCGGCCCGGTCGGCGTCATCGAAGGCGCCTGCATGCTGTTCGACGCGAAGGCGTTCCATGCGGCAGGGGGCTTCGACGATCGCTACTTCCTGTTCTTCGAGGAGCACGACCTCGCCCGCCGCCTGGCACGCCGCGGCGGTGAGGTCCATCTGCTCGCGACCGCGCGAGCAGATCACGTCGTCGGCGTATCACGGGGTGCCCTACGCCTGGCGGGTTCCGCGCACTACTTCGCGAGCTGCGTCCGCTACCTCCGGCAATACCGTGGTACGGCGCGCGCCGCCGTGTTCACGGCCGTGGCGCTCAGCTGGTGGTCGCTGTCGCCACGGCTGGGCAAGATGCCCGCCGACGATGCGCAGCTGCTCCGGCGATCTCTTGTCACCGCATGGCGGGCCCGAGGGGCGCGACGGTGAACCGTGTTCGCCGAGTCCTCCACCTGGTCCGGGGGCGCATCGCGTTCCTGGGCCACGGCGCGACGCTCGGGGCCTACCCCAACCTGCAGGGACGTCGGCCGCTCATCGCCAACCGAGGAGCGATGACGATCGGCAGCCACGCGCTCTTCGTCGGGAGGCAGCACCGGACCTCGTTGAGCACGTGGGCCGGGGCCCGGTTGTCGATCGGGGATCGCGTGCTCATCAACCAAGGCGTCACGATCCACGCCAGTCGCAGCATCACCATCGGCGACCACGTGATGATCGGGGATCTGGCCGCGATCTACGACACGGACTTCCATGAAACACAGCCAGGTGCCGGCGTCCGGGTGGCTGCCGTGCAGGTAGGCGACAACGTCTGGATCGGACGGGGCGCCACTATCCTGCCCGGCGTGACCATCGGTCCAAATGCCGTTGTGGCAGCGGGCGCCGTAGTCACTCGAGACGTCGACGAACGGACGCTTGTCGCCGGGAACCCGGCGCGGGCCGTGCGGACGTTCGACGTCCCCGACGGATACCGCCGTCAGTGACCCATCCACCGGTTCTCTTCACGACCAACTACCCGATGCATGAGGCGCGACGGCTGTGGCGGCAAGGGCGCTACCCCGGCTACCACCTGTTCGGCACGGCGCAGCTGGAGGCTGACGGCTGGCCCGTCGAGGACCTTCCCGAGTTCCGCGGAGGTGCCACCCGGTTTGGGCGAGCCGTCAGCGGCCGACTGGGCGCCGGCAAGGCGCAGTCGTCGATCGTGCGACGCGCCACCGACGATCACATCGCCTACGCCGCAGACCCCGTCTCCTACGCGTCGCTGGCGATTCTTCGCTCGGTCGGGCTGTGGCGGAAACCCATCGTCGCCGTCGTCCATCCGAGCGTCGCGGACAACCGAGTCTTGAGGCGTGCGCTACGCGCTTACGACGTCGTGATCGCCCTGAGCAAGCGCATCCACACTGAGCTCATTCACGACGTCGGCCGCGATCCGACTCGGACGCTGTGGGCTCCGCCCGGTCCGGATCTCTCGTTCCCCCTGTACGAGCCGCTTGGTTCCGAGTTCGTCGTCTCTTCCGGGAAGACTTACCGGGACCAGCCCACCCTCCTCACCGCTCTCTCACGGGTGCAACTGGCTGCGCGTGTCCACACCTTGGCGGGTGAGTTTCCTGCGATCGAAGAGTCGGCAACAGTCGTCGCCGGCGCTCCGTATGACGTGGTTCTGGATCATCTCAGACGCGCTTCGGCCGTGGCCATTCCTCTTGCACGGACGACGGGCACATATGGCATCACTGAGCTGAACGACGCGCTGGCACTCGGGAAGCCGATTGTGCAGACAAGGAGTAGTTACCTGGATGTCGACCTCGAGGCCGTCGGTTGCGGTTGGACGGTGGATGCGGGCGATGTCAGCGGTTGGGAACGGGCGCTCATCGAGATCCAGAACGATGCCGGTGGCGCCGCGGAGCGCGGGAGGCTAGGGCGGATCTTCGCCGAGGAGCACTGGAACTGGACCCACTTCGCCGAGGTCGTGTTACAGGCAATGTCGATCGCCGAGGGAGGCGGCGGCTGACGCGGCGAGCATGTGCCGTCGTCAGCCCCGCGTCTCTACCGCTCCGCTCGTAAGGTCCACCGTAGGCTGGCGCATGGCCTAGCCCATTGTGGCCAGATGCTGGAAGGGGCAAACCCCTTGTATGAGCGGCTTGTCGCGAAGGCACGTTGGTCCTCGCAGGCCCTGGCGGAGGCAGCCCTGCTTATCCCGCGGCTAAACCGGCCGACGCCGACACCGGACGTGATCGTCAGTCTTACGAGCTTCCCCGGCCGGATTGAGAGCGCATGGGTCGCCGCCGCGTCGTTGCTGCGACAAAGCGTTGCCCCTCAGCAGGTCGTCCTTGTCCTCGCGGAAGAAGAGTTTCCTGGCCAGCGACTTCCGCAGTCCTTGACACGACTCACCGGTCTCACTCCACTGTGGGTCCCGACAAACAACCGCAGCTACAAAAAGCTTTTGCCCGTACGCCAGCAATGGCCGCGAGCGGTAGTCGTCACAGCGGACGACGATGTGCGATATCCGAGATACTGGCTAGCCGAGCTTCTCCAGGGTCACGATCGACAGCCTGACGCGATCATCGGGCACCGCGGCAGCGAGATGGTGCCTACCGCGAAGGGATTCGCGCCTTACGAAACGTGGCCGCTCGCCTCGCCGGGCACGCCCCCTCATCGTGTTTTCCTGAAGGGCAACGGCGGGATCCTTTATCCACCCGGGTCACTTCCAGAAGTTGCCTTCGACGTAGCACTCGCGGAACAACTGTGCCCAACCGCTGACGATGTCTGGTTTCGCGCGACATCTCTTCTGGCTGGTACGCCTGTACGCCGGATACGCGGCGGTGTCTTTGACCCTCCAACTTCAAGGTTCTCTCAAGACGTGGCCCTGCACCACGCGAATCTCGCGGGTGGGGCTAACGACACCCAACTCAGTCAGGTGTTGTCACACTTCGGTCTGTGGGAGCTGTGGCGCACCATCGATCGCCGTCACGCATCCGCTCGACCTCCCGTTTGAGCTCTTCCGGGAGCAGCACCCAGCTCAAGCGACCTGCGTCAAGGGGACCCGAAACGGAGCGAGCCTTGGTGGCAGCCGCGGGCGCTGCAGGAGTGCGAGGGCGCAACTCATGCCGAGAATCGTCGGGCGATGGGTCAAGGACGTCTGCAGGATGGCGGAAGCCGCGAAGACGAACATCGCTAGACCGGCGGCGAGCCTCCTCGTGCTGTCCGTCTGCGTGCGGTCGACACGCACCACATCGTGGACCGCTCGCGCGATACTGGCACCCAAGAGCAGAATTGCGACGATACCGAGCAGACCGACCTGGAGCCAGATCCCGAGATACGTGTTGTGGATGAAGAGCCGCTCCGTGAAGATGATGCGCGGCGGGCTTGATAGATAGACGGGTCGCCGAGCTCCGTAGGGCTGCCCCAATCCAACGCCCACAACCGGAGATCGCCTTATCGCCGCCGACGCCGCCCGATCCTCATCCTGCCGATCGGTGTAGCTCCGCTCTGACAGGACCGAGCTGTCGACGGTGCTGGCGGCACGATCGAGAGCAGCCTGCGGCGTTCGGCCGAGAAGGCCGGAGCTGGCGGCGACGGTGAGGATGGATCCCGCGACCACCAGCGACAATCCGGCGCGCAATCCGCGACCTCTAACCCGCGGTCCGGGCCTCAAGAGCAGCAGCAAGACCAGGCCGAGGATGAGGGGTATCCAGGTGCTGCGGTTGAAGCTCAGGCCGATCGGAAGCAGGTACAGGCTCAGTTGCGCGACGCTTCTGCGGGTGACCCGGCTCGAAGCCATTTGCCCAACTAGAAGGAGCACTCCCACGACGAGAAGCGAGAGTAGGGACGTCCGGATGCGTTGGGCCGAAACGGCTGTGTCGAGCGTTTCCACCGTTGATGCCCGCTGGGCGCCGAGCGGGAACCCGGTCGACGCGGCGGCGAGCACAAGCAGGCTCCCAGCGGTGCACAACCGAAACAGCCAGCGCTCGAGGAAGTCCTGCTCCGTTGCCGAGGCGAAGAATGAGGTGAAGACCACCGGCAGGAGGTAGAACGCGTAAGCCTTGACGTATCCCAGCAAGTCCGCCGGGTTGGTCCCATGAACCGCGCCAACGCAGATCGCGATGCCGACCGCGACGTAGAAGACAAGCCACGGCCCGGCGAACCCGGGCTTCGCGACACTGCCGCTCACGAGATAGAGCAACCAAACTCCAACGAGCAAGAACGCGCCCACCTCAGCCAGGTCACTGCGGACGCCACCCACGGCGAACTGGCCGGCCCGGTCGGGAAGCACGGTGGCTCCGACGATGAGGAGAACTATCAGTGCTGGTCTCGGGCGGTAGATCGCGAGTGCCAGCGCCAGACCGCCGGCGAGGGCGTATACGAGCATGGTCGACCCGGCGACGGCCCGCGCGGCCGACTCCCACGCCAGCAGACCGAAAGCGGCCATGGCGACGCCGGCCTGCAGGTTCGGCCGTCGCAGGACGCTGTGCACGCCTCGATTATCCTCGGTGACCCGGTGGCCATACCCTCCGGGCTTGCCAAGCAGCAGGGCGGGCCATGCGACTGCACGTCTTCTACCGGCTGTACCCCGCAGAGAGCGGAAAGCGGCGGCCGACCTTTCACACCAAGCCCTTGTGCCTCCAGAGCGCCTTCATGAGCCTTGAGCGCGTCCCGCAGTCGCGGCTCGTACTCCTCGTTGACGCCGAGGATCTGACGGCCGACTTCACGGCCGTAATCCCGGACGGGACCGAGATCCAGTACCTCGGTGGGGTGGGCAACCGGGTCAGCTATCAACGCCAGCTCGATCGACTGCTCGAGATTCCGGCCGGGGACGTCGTGTTCCTCAGCGAGGACGACTACCTGTACAGGCCGGAGGCCTTCTCGACGTTGATGTCAGCGGTAGCGGACCTGCCGGACGTCGGCTACTTCGGCCTGTACGACCACCCCGACCGCTACACACGCCAGGACGATGCGCGGATCTATGCGCGCCGCCAGGTACGCCTCGGCGGCGGGGTCCACTGGAGGCTCGCGGAGTCGAGCTGCATGACGTTCGGAGCGTTGGCCGGCACGATCCACAGCGACGTTCGCGTACACCGTCGCTTCGTTCCGAGGGGCGGCTACCGACGCAACCCCGTGTCACGCATGCTGCACTACAACGACCGGCGTTTCTGGCGGCTGCTCCAGGGCATCGGCCCCTACCGGTGGAAGCGTCCCAAGCGACAGCTGGCGACGCCCATCCCCTCCCTCGCAACGCACATGGACATGGACTTCATGGCGCCCGGAGTCGACTGGGCGGAAGTCGCCGCCGTGGTCAGGGGCTAGCTTGCGCGTCCTGTGGCTCACCAACATGGCGAATCCGGCCCCGCGTGCCGGCGGCGGCATCCGCTCGCTGCGGCTCGTGCAGGCGACGGCTTCGCGGTGGCCCGTCGACGTCATCAATCTGGGGACGGGCCTCGACACCGAGAGGTACGTCGCCGTATCCGGCGCTCGCAGCGCCGCAGAAGCCCTTCCCGATGCACCCGGTCGGCTGCAGACCCTGGTGACGGCGCTGCGTCACCAACTGCCGCTGCCGGCCTGCAGGGCGCTCAACCGAGGGCTACGCGCAGAGGTCCAACGTGCGGCTGACCTCGGCGACGCCATCGTGATCGAGCACGGATGGATGCTCGCCTATCGACCCCGCGGCGGACGCACCATCGTGGCGCTGCACAACGTCGACTCCGAGCTCGCGCGGATGCTGCCTGCGCGTGGTGCACGTCGCTTGGAGCGTCGTTGGAACGCGAGCCGCTACCGCCGGCTGGAGCGCATGGCAGTCAACGACCCACGGACAGCGGTGACCGTGGTGTCGCGACGTGATGCCGGGCTGCTCGGTGGTCGCACGACCGTGGTCCCGAACGGCACGGACCTGCCCGATCACGTGACGGCCGTCCCTGCCCAGGGAGATTTGATCTTCGTGGGGAGCATGGGTTATCCACCGAACGTCGACGCTCTGTCCTGGTGGGCGACCGAGGTCTGGCCGGGCACGGGGTTGCCCGCGCTCCGCGTGATCGGGCAGGGGTCGCATGACGCGCTTGGCGACCTGCTGACCCATCCCGCGCTGGACGTGATCGGAGAGGTGCCGACGATTCAGCCGTGGCTCGAGAAGGCGCGGGCCGTCGTCGTGCCCCTGCGACAGGGGTCGGGCACGAGGCTGAAGCTGCTCGAGGCGTTCGCGCACCACCGGCCGGTGGTGTCGACGTCGAAGGGCGCCGAAGGGCTCGACGCGGAGGACGGGACGCACCTCCTCCTGGCTGACGACGCAGTTGCCTTTGCCGAGGCGGTTCGGCTGCTTCTGGCGGACGACGTGCTGGCCGAGAGACTCGCGACAGCAGGCAGCGCGCTTGCACAGCGATCGGGTTGGGGGGCCGTCACGCGCCCGTTCGTCGACGCGATCGAGAAACTGGTGGGAGCGCCCGATTCCTCAGCCGACGGGCCGCGCCTCGCAGGCCAGGCGTAGGAGCGAGGCCGGTAGCCACCTCCCATCCCTCGCCCCACTTCTTGGCAAGGCCCCGTCGCATATCGGCGTCACCGCGACGCCAGTACTCGTCGAGACCGCCGTGCGCGACGAGCGCAGTGGAGGCGGTCGTATGACTGAGGAAGGCTCGGCTCGTCACGACAACGTCCCACCCCGCACGACGGGCCCGCACCGCAAGGTCGATATCCGCGCCCCAACCGGTCTCTCCGAAGGCTGCCTCGTCAAGCAGGCCGATCTCGTCGAGGACCTGCCGCTTGACGTACATGCACGTGCCGTCGACGAAAGCCGCTAGTCGGGTCCGTCGGCGAGCCGGGTACTCGGCTGCAGGCCCGGTGTGGCCGTCGTGCTGGTGCGCGAAGTGGTCGTCGTACCTGGGTCCGACGATCCCGACGCCTCCGGGTCGAGCCGCCGCATGGAGACCCGCAAAGAACCCCCGCGAAAGGCGTGTGTCGTTGTTCAGCAGGACGACGGCCTCGAACGAGCCCGCGAGCGCCTGGCGCAGCCCGACGTTGGTCCCCCGCAGCCAGCCAAGGTTGCGCTCCTGCGTCAGAACCGTCTCGCTGCCGACCGGTGGGTAGTCACCGCCGTTGTCGACGACGATCGGGGCGACGAGGTCGGACTCGCGAGCGATGTCCGCCACCAAGGAGTGCGTCAGCGCGTGACGGCCGAATACGGGCACGACGACGGCCAGCCGCGGCGCCTCCATGCCCTGAGAGTAACCAGGGCAGGGGAGCCAGGACCGGTCGGCCTTAGGCTCGGCTGGTGGAGGCAGATCCCCGTGTTCTGGCGTTCTACCTGCCGCAGTTCCACCCAATCCCGGAGAACGACGAGTGGTGGGGCCCTGGGTTTACGGAGTGGACCAAGGTCGTCCGCGGCCAGCCGCAGTTCCGAGGCCACTACCAGCCGCACCTGCCCGCCGACCTCGGGTTCTACGACCTCCGAGTGCCTGAGGTACGGGAGAAGCAGGCGCGACTCGCGCACGAGAATGGCGTGGACGGCTTCGTCTACTACCACTACTGGTTTCAAGGACGCCGTCTCCTCGAACGCCCCTTCGCAGAGGTCCTCGGCTCCGGCAGCCCAGACCTGCCTTTCGCGCTGTGCTGGGCCAACGAGAACTGGACCCGCATCTGGGACGGAGGGGCGTCGGAGGTTCTCATGGCGCAGTCGCACAGCGACGCAGACGACGCGGAGCACTTCCGATCCCTGGCAGGCGCCTTCGCCGACCCGCGCTACATCCGGGTCGACGGTCGGCCCCTGTTCCTCGTCTACCGGGCATCGCAGCTACCAGATGCGCGGCGGACGACAGACACTTGGCGCGACGAGGCGGACCGGCTCGGAGTCCCACGGCCGTTCGTGGTCCGGGTGGAGAGCTTCCCGGACGAGCGAACACCGCCGGCGTCACTGGGGTTCGACGCGGCCGTCGACTGGACCCCCAACTGGGGTGAGTTTGCATGGCCGCTCGGGCGCGACCTGCGGAGCCGGGTTCGGCGCAAGCTCCGCCTGTCGTCGCGAGCTTTCGCGGAGCATGCGGTCTACGACTACTCCAGTCTGATCGAGTGGCACCTGACCAACGACCGGTCAGTCGACTACGAGCGGTACCCGTGCGTCTCGCCGTCGTTCGACAACAGCGCAAGGCGCCAGCAACGCGCAACGATTCTGCGGAACGCCAACCCCGAGGACTACGAACGCTGGCTCAGGGCCGCGCTCCAGCGCGCGGATCGCGATCTGCCCGAGGGCCACCGCCTGGTGTTCGTCAACGCCTGGAACGAGTGGGCGGAGGGCAACCACCTCGAGCCCGATGCGCGCTGGGGAACGGCCTACCTGGAGGCGACACGCCAGGCCCGTACCGGATAGGTCTCGCGGCCGGTCAGTCGGTGCCGGCTGACTCGACGTTAAGCCCCACGAAACCGGTGTGTCCGTGCCAGGGCTTGTCCCCGGTAACGGTGAACGGAAAGCTGGCCTGGTCGTAGATGAGAGGCGCCTCGGAGAAGTCCGTGAGCGAATACCAAAGCCTGTAGCTGCCCGGGGCCAGGTGCACGGGACCGATCTCGTGCCGCATCGATCTGTGCCCCTTGTCGTCGCCTTCAGGCAGCTGCGCTGCCGTGATCGCGAGCGTCAAGTTGTCTTCCGTTGCAAGGACGAAAGTCAGCAGGTACGACGCCTCGCCCACGATAACGGCACTCGACTCCAGCACGAGCCGCTCGCCTGCTTCCACGGTTCCCGCCAGCAAGCGGACGTTGGCGAAACGGGCCCCCGATCCGCGCTCGCCGCTCACGATCGTCTCGAAGACGCCCGCCTGATAGCGGTCGACTACCTCCCGCGAAGGACCATCATCGACGATCTTCCCGCCGGACAGGCAGATCGTGCGGGGCGAAACGAACTCGACGGCCCACAAGTTGTGCGTGACGAAGAGGACGGCCGCACCCTCCTCGCGAAGCGTGGTCAGCCGCCGGTGGCTTCGCTTTTGGAACTCTGCGTCTCCCACCGACAGGACCTCGTCGACCACCATCACATCTGCGTCGACGTGCGCGGCGACGGCGAAGCCCAGTCGGGCCAGCATGCCTGAGCTGTAACGCTTCACTGGCGTGTCCATGTAATCCGGGATGCCGGCGAAGTCGACGATCTCGTCGTACCGCTTGCGCACTTGCGACTGCGACATGCCGAGAACCGCGCCCGCGAAGGCGACGTTCTCGCGACCGGTCAGGTCAGGGTGGAAGCCGACACCGAGCTCGATCAGAGAGGCCACCCGCCCCTTCACGCGCAGTGAGCCACGCGTCGGCGCCGTCACCCGGGCCAAGAGCTTGAGCAGGGTCGACTTGCCCGCTCCGTTGTGGCCGATGATTGCGAGGGTCCCGCCCGGCTCGACCGAGAAGGACACGTCCTCCAAGGCCGGACGAGCGGCTGGGGGGATCCTTCGCCCGAGAGGACCCGGGACCATCTGCCGGAAGTTGATGCGCTCGACTCCCCGCCGGTAGTGCTTCCAGACGCCGTTGACTTCGATGCTGGGACCGGTCACAGCACATCCGCCAGCCGCGGCTCGACGCTGCGTAGGTAGGCAAGCACGAGGATGAGCGCGGTCAGGCCGGCACCGGTCTGCGCGAGCAGGACAAGCGGGTTCTGCGGGAGTTCGTGCCGGAGAAGAAGGTCACGGGCGGCTGTGACCACCGCAGCCACCGGGTTGACCGCGAGCACCCAGTGCACCGACCGTGGGAGCACGCTCGGGGGGTAGACGATCGGCGAGGCGAGAAACATCATCTGCAGGACGAATGGGATGACCATACGCAGATCGCGGATGAAGACCGTCAACGTCGCCATCAGAATGCCCAGCGCCGCGGTCCAGAGGAACAGCGGCACGAGGACGACTGGCAGCAGTACGACGTGCCAGCTCAGGCCAACGCCCTGCACGATCAGCAGCACAACCGTCCCGCAGAAGCCGATTAGCAGATCAATGCTGCACGCGCCGACGGGTGCCAACGGGACGATCTCGCGGGGGAAGTAGACCTTGCCCGTGATCCCGGCAGAGTTGATCAGGCTGCTCGACGCGGACGTCAGGCTGTTGACCATGAAGGACCAAAGCGCGAGCCCCGCCCAGGCCCACGCGAGGTAGGGCAGTCCTTCGCTGCCGACCTTCAGCGCGCCATGGAGCAAGCCGCCGTAGATGGCCAGCGTGAGCGCCGGCTGGACGATCGCCCAGAGGCCCCCGAGGGCGCTCTGGCGGTAGCGCACCCGGAACTCGCGGCGAGCCCAGACCACGAGCAGCGGCCATGCTTGGCGCAGTCGCGACCTAGCGCCGACGGATCGCCAGACCCCCCCCTCAGCGATGAACTCGGGCGTCGTCATCGCACCACGCTCGCAGCCAGTTCTTCGGTGAGGGCGCGCACTGCATCGATGACGAAACTGACCTCCTCATCAGCCAGGTAGGGAGCGACCGGAAGCGCGAGCGTCGTCTCCGCGAGCCGATCCGCGATCGGCAGCGGGGGCCACGAGCGATCGGCGTACGCCTGCGACCTGTGCGGCGGTGTCGGATAGAAGACCTGTGTGCCGACCCCCGCGCCAGCAAGGCGCTCCTGCAGCCGATCCCGCTGCCCGTGTCTCACGTTGAACGCGTGCCAGACGTGCGACTCGGTGTCTTCCGGCACCAAAGGCAGCCCCACAACCTCGCCCAGGCCCGCGGCGTACATCGCGGCGATCTCGCGTCGGCGCTCGTTGTCGCCGCGGAGGTGCGGCAGCTTGGCGGACAAAAATGCAGCCTGCATGTCATCCAGCCTCGAGTTGTAGCCGCGGACCTCGTTGTCGTACTTACGGCGGCTGCCGTAGTTTCGGAGCAGCCGGACGCGATCCGCGAGCTGCTCGGAGTTGGTGACGACGGCGCCGGCGTCCCCCAGCGCTCCGAGGTTCTTGGTGGGGTAGAAGGAGTAGACGTCGGCGTCGGTGTCCAGGGGCTTTCCCGCCACCGTGGCACCGTGGGACTGCGCCGCGTCCGCCAGGACGAACAAGCCGTGGGCGCGGGCGGCCTCACTCACGTCGGGATGGGTCATTTGTCCGAACAGGTGCACGGGCATCACGCCCACGGTGCGGCTGGTCACCGCCTCGGCGCAGGCGGCCCCCCGGATCGTCATCGTGCCCTCGTCCGGCTCGACCGGTACGGGGGTCGCGCCGACGGCGCTGACGGCCAGCCAGGAAGCGATGTAGGTGTTGGAGGGGACGAGGATCTCATCCCCCGGGCCGGCGCCAAGCGCGCGCAGGGCGAGGGTCAGGCCGTCCAGTGCGTTGCCGACGCCGACACAGCCCGAACGGCCGGTGTACGAAGCCCACGCGTCCTCGAACCGCTGGACTTCGTTGCCGAGGATGAACCAGCCGCCTTCGATCACGGAGACGGCGGCGGTTGACAGCTCGTCTCGAAGCGGAGCGTTGGCGCGGGCGAGGTCGAGGTAGGGAATCACGACCCGCGCACGCGCTCTTCCCAGTCCGCGTGGTCTCGGATGTACTCATCCGGGTCGTAGGCCTCAGAGGCGAGGACGAGCAGGACCGCGCCCGGGGTGTGGTTGATGAGCACCCGCCAGGTCATGGCAGGCAGATAGAGACCACGAGATGCCTCGCCGAGCCGGACTCGCGCCCGCGCGATGTGCGTATCCAGCAAGACATCGATCTCGCCGGCGACGCAGACCAGGATCTCGTCGCAGGTCTTGTGGGCGTGCTCTCCCCTGGCGGAGCCATCGGTGACCCCGTAGACCAGGTAGGTCCGGGCGGGCAGGAAGGGCAGGTGCGCCGGGTGCTCGTAGGCCGCTAGGGAGCCCCGAAGGTCGCGGGCCGCCACGCCCTCGACCCACCTCACGCCGGCGTGCGCAACGGCAGCCAGGTCCTCCGCCGGCGTCGGTGATGGATCTGCGGGCGCGCCGGCGTCGACGTAGCCCACGATGCGAGCAGGGTTGCCCGCCACCACCGCGTGCGCCGGCACATCGCGGTCAACGGACGCGCCGGCCTGCAGCACGGCGTCATGGCCGACGGTGACGCCGGCGAGAACAGTGCAGCCGGAACCGATCTGTGCGCGGGGGCGAATCCGCGTGGGTGATCCCTGCGTGCCTTCGACCACGACGTTGGTGCCGAGCCGAACGCCCTGCTCGAGCACGACATACGGACCGACGCGCGTCCCGGCGCCGAGGTGCGAGTCGGCTCCCACCTCAGTCGACTGGAAGACCGCAGCTCCCACGCCAAGATGGACGGAGGTCCCCAGAATGGCCTCCGGGTCGACGTAGCTAAACGCTCCGGCGTGCAGTCCGCTCGGCACCGCGCACTGGACCCTGGCATCGGCCGAGATCACGACGCGGACTCCGGCCCCTGCGCGGCGGACCACTCAGATACGAGCTCGGGCGGGTAGCCGCGGTGGAAGTGCCGCGTCCAGGGATAGGCCGGACCGGAGCCGTCCGACAGCTGCACCCGTGAAGCGGCGCCGAGGGACTTGGCAGGGACCCCGGCGACAAGAGTGTCCGGCTCAACGTCGCGCCGAACGAGCGCGTGCGCTGCTATCACCGACCTCGCGCCGATCCGCACTCCTGGCAGGACGGTGCTCATGGTCGCGATGACGGCGAAGTCCTCGACCTTGACACCGGCATGGTGACCGTCGCTCGGCGGATGAGGATCATTCGTGAGCACGACGTACGGAAAGATCCAGACGAAGGAGCCGATGCGGCTCAGCTGTCCGATGTGGACGTTGCTGTGGAGGCGCACGTAGTCCCCGATAGTTGCCCGACCTTGCAGATCGGACAGCGTGCCGACCTGCAGACCGAGGCCGGTGACGAGGCCTTCCCGCATCGTCACGTGATGGCCCGTCGTGAGGCCCGAGCCGAAAGTCGACCCCTGATAGACGACCGAGTGCGAGCGAATGTGCGCCCCAGCGCCGATCACGAGTGCTCTGCCCTCGGCGTTCGGTGTGGGCTCGCCGATGCTGCAGTGACTGCCGATCCGGCTTCCAGCGCCGATCTCCACGTCCTCGTGGACGACGGTGAACGGTCCCACCGAGACATCAGCGGCGAGACGAGCGCTCGACGCGATCAGCGCCGTCGGGTGGACGTCGGGCATGTCGCGAACGTACATGGCGGTTCTACACTCCCCGGATGCCAGCGGCAGCCGGGCGGGCGTCCGGCTTCCACCTGCGCAAGCGAGCTTCCAGTGGACGCTCCCAGAACTGGTGCATGGCAGCACCCAGGGCGGTGGAGATCAGCAGCAGCAGCAACCACTCCAGAGCGGCCCGACTCGCGCTCGTGGACGGGGCGGGTTGCCATACGTAGAAGATGCGCAGCACAAGCTGGTGGACAAGGTAGAACGCGTACGTCCACTCGCCCAGCCGTACGACCCAGCCGCTCGAGATCAACCAGCCACGCCGCTCCAGGTCACCGTGCGCGGATGCCGCGATGAGCAGGCTGAAGGGCAGCAACGTGATTGCTGACACGGAGAACGCGCTCGTCGACACCAGCCCCGCCGCGAAGTAGCCCCCGACCGCGGCCAGCACTGCGGCGTAGCGCGGCACTGCCCGTAGCCGGCCGTCTGCTACCTCTAGGGCGAGCAGGGAGCCAAACAGGAACTCCGGGAGCCGGGCGAGCGGCAGGATGTATACCCACCAGAAGTCGGTCGTGCGCCGCGCGGTGTCCGGCAGGTTCGGCAGGAAGGGACTCGTCGAGCCCGCTGCGGCGATGGCGACCGTGGCGAGGGCAGCGCCGCACATCATGAGGAGCCGCGTCCGCCGAGACATCCGCAACAGCAAGGGCAGGACGAACGGTAGGAGGGCGTAGAAGACCGCTTCCACGGCCAGCGACCACGAAGGTGCATCCATCGAAAAGTAGTAGCGGACCGAGGGAACCCAGGACTGCACCAAGAAGAGGTTGGTCACCGCCGGTCCGGGGGACACCCGGCCGTGCTCCACGAGCACGATGACCGGTATGGACAAGGCCCACCCTAACCAGTGGTTAGGGACAATGCGGGCGATGCGCCGCTGGAAGTACCTCCGGTGACTGTCCTTCTCGTGCCTTGACCAGACCAGGACGAACCCGCTCAGGATGAAGAAGAACGACAGTGCGGCCTGGCCCTGGCCGAACAGATGCCTTAGCGGAGAAAGACGCGACTGAGACACCACCCCGAGCGCGTGGTCTCCGAAGACGATGACCGCCGCAACGGCCCGCCAGCCCGTGAGCGAAGGAAGTGGTCGCCCCGTCATAAGACTTGCAACGTAGATCGTCACCGAACGTCGCGCTGCCTCGCGTCTCGGTTGACGTACGGCCCAGGGTCACTGGCGCAACCGCCTGGCGAGCCCGCGGCTGGCCCCGCGTAGCCGTGAAGGCGGTGTGGCGCTCCGCACGGCTGCCGCGGCCTCCCGATGGCCGCTCGCGCGCAGCTCCTGTCGCAACTGCCTCATCTGCGACCTGGTGAGGTCCCGACCGAGCTCAGGGGCCTGGCGCACGACGACGGCGTTCGTGGCCGCCCCAGTCGGAGCGGCACCGCCCTCCCCGCCGGCGACTCCGGCGAGGTATGCCCAGGCTGCAACGTGCTCGTCGACCATGGACCGGTGAACAGCCGGCAGCCCGGGCCAGGACGCCAGGTGTTGCACTGCCGCCGCGTGCGACGAGAGGTGCGACCGGCTCTGGACCATCGCCAGGTGCATCTGCCCCTCATGCATGCGGTAGTCGACCAGAGGCCGCGACAGGAAGAGTGGCTCGGCAAGGGCCGCGAACCGCAGGGTGATGGCGAGGTCTTCGAGAAAGAGGTCCTGCAGCCCGCCGGCGCGTTCGAGCAACTCCCGGCGAAAGAGGAGGGTGGGTGCATACACGCCTTGCCCTGCCAGCAACGTCCGCAGCGCGCCCGCCGGACCGGAATCTGGCGCGGGGCCTTGGGCGACGGCGCTGATCCGGTGCCCCGCCCCGTCAATGACGTAAGCCTGACCGAACGACCACTCCGCCCCGGTGCGGGTCATCTCGTCCAGTTGGCTCGGCATCCGGTCCGGCAGCCATCGATCATCCGAGGCAAGTAGCGTGAGGTAGTCGCCGTGCGCCGCTTCGTAGGCGCGCTGCAAAGTCCTGACGTGGCCCACGTTGGCCGGGTTGCGTAGCAGAGTCACGCGATCGGCGTACGGAAGAAGGCGTTCGTAAGTGGCGTCGGTGCTGGCGTCGTCGACGACGACCACCTCGATGTCCGAAGGCCCGGCCAGAACGCTTTCGACGGCTTCCGCGACATATCGCTCGTGGTTGTAGGCAGGGATCAGGCAGGACACGACCGGCCGGCTGGGCACGTCCTACCTCTTCCGGATGTTGGCGACAGCCTCGAGGCGCAGCTGGCGAAGGTGCTCGCGGCAGCCACTCACGACCCGCCGCCAGCCGTAGAGCCGCCAGTGCCGGACGAGCAGGTAGCAGTAGCCGAGATGCAGCACCCACGGCCGCCGTCGCAGGGTGGCCAGCATGCTTGTCGGGTGCTGCCGGTAGTTCAGCAACGGCTCGTCGACGAGTACACCCGACAGCCCACGCCCGGCCAAACCAAGGTAGAAGTCCCAGTCCTCGCGGCCGCGCTTGAGCCGTTCGTTGTACCTGACCTCACGCACGAGAGCGGTCGGAAGCAGTGCGCTTGCATGGACGAAGTTCTCGCGCAGGAGACGCTCCACGTCCCATGGCGGAAAGCTCGAAGTCCCCGACGTCGCGCCGAACATCCGGACCTGCGTGTAGGCGAACGCCGCTGTCGGCGTCTCCCGGATGGCCCGCAGGCAATGCTCGACGTACGTCGGCTCCAGGGTGTCATCGGCGTCGAGGAACATCACGTAGTCGGAGCTCACCAGTGCTGCGCCGGTGTTGCGGGCAGCGGACAGCCCTCGGCAGCGCTGCTGAACCAACCTCACCCTCGGCGCATAGGTCCGGGTGACGTCCGCAGTCGCGTCCGTGGAGCCGTCGTCAACGACGACGATCTCACTGAGGGTCAGCGTCTGTGCGAGGGCGCTCTCGATCGCCTCCGCCACCAGATGGCCGTAGTTGTGGCACGGAATCACGACCGCCACCTGATCGCCCGCAGTCATGATCCGCCCCGTTTCGCGGCGATCGCCTCCAGCCAGACCCCCAGCTTTGCGGCAGCCGCGGCGGCAGGCGTGTGATGGGCGAGCACATGGGTCCGCCCGCGTCGGCCGTACGACGTCGCAAGCGCCTCATCCCGCAGGAAGGGCGCGAGCGCCACGGCGCACGCTTGGGCGTCCCCCGTCGGAAACGTCACCGCCCCGGCTGCCGGTCCTAGGTGCTCCGCGGCACCGCAACCGTCACTGATGACGACCGGTCGGCCGGCCGCCAGCGCCTCCAGGCACACCATGGAGTAGGGCTCGTAACGACTCGGGACGACCACAACACGACAACGCGCATAGAGACCAGAGATCTCACCAGGTGACAAGCGGCCGGGCAGGTCGAGCGGAATCCCGAGGCGTTGTGCCTGCTCCTGCAGGATCTCCGAGACCCACCTGCCGTCCGCCTCGCGGGTGTCGCCACCCGCCATCGTCACCTTGAGCCCAGGAAAGCTCTCGGCGAGGATCGCAGCCGCCGACACGAGAATGTCCGGCCCCTTTCGGAGCTCGAGACGGCCCACCAGCACGACCAGCGGTGGGTTGTCCCCCGCCGCGGTGGGGGCCGGCCCCTCGACGGGCACCGGCATGGGAACCAATACAGGCGTCACACGCGGTGGCAAGGCGGATTCACCCGACGCGAGGGTCCACGCCGCTCGGCTCGGCGCGGTGGTGACGTCGGCGCGGCCGGCGTCACGCGCTTCCCACCACTCGGCAAGGCGGTGCTCCCGCTGAGGAATCCACCCGGCATGACTGCGAAACGCCCGGAGCGAACCGTGAACATGCCTGGCGTGCACAGCTGCCTTACTGCGCGGCACGAACCCGCCCTCACCAAGCCAGTCGGGACCCTCGATGACGTCGAAGGGCCCGTACGGCCGGAGGGCCAGGCGGGCTTGGACGGCTGCTTCCACCCTGGCGCTGGCGGCCGGCCAGTGCGCCGCGATCCGTGCCGGCAGTGTCCACGGTCGCGTGACGACGGCTCGGTAGCCGGCGGCGGGCGACGCCGTCGCCCTCGACACAGGATCCCGCCCGAAGACGGTCACATCGACACCCATCTCGTGCAGACCCTGGGCCAGGTAGTGCGTGTACGAGCCGAGGCCGCCGCCGAAGGACGCGAGGCTGTACTCCTGCGCGAGCAGGGCTACGCGCGAGATCGTGTTCGATGTCATCGCATCGCGCACGAGGGTGCAGACCACCTGTCGCCGTCGATCCAGCCGTTGGACGCCACAACACGGTACTGGCTCATCGCTACCTGCCGATACGGTGCGCCCGTGGTCGCGACTCTGGAGGCCCCGCCGCCTCGAGCCGGGCGCATGCCATCCCTGACTGGTCTGCGCGGCATCGCAGCCAGCGCCGTCTTCGTGAATCACATCGACTATTGGCTCGACGGAACCCCGCTCGCCGGGCGATGGGCGGCGCTGACCTATGTCGCCATCTGCGGCGTCATCCTCTTCTTCGTTCTCAGCGGGTTCCTGCTGGCCCAGCCGCAGTCGATGCGCGGCGGCAAAGGGAGCTTCTGGGCTCGGCGCGGTGCCCGCATCCTGCCCGTTTATCTGCTGAGCCTTGCTGTGATGTGGGCGTTCGGGATGTACCACGACCCTTCGGCCTCTCGACTTCGTCCGGGGAACCTGATCGCGAACCTCCTCCTCGTTCAGAGCTGGTCGTCCTCCGGGACGGGCGCCAGCATCAACCTGCCCGCCTGGTCGCTTAGCGTCGAGCTGCTCTTCTACGCACTGCTGCCACTCCTGATCCGTCCGTGCACCGCCGCGTTCAACAGGTGGCCTGGCGCGTCCCTCGGAGTCCTGCTGGTGATGGTCCAGGCGGGGGCCATGGCTGTCCGCTGGGGTGGCGCGAAGACGTTTCCGCCGGCGTACCTGCCGGTGTTCCTGCTGGGCGTCTACGCGGCGGCACGCCCCGCCGTGGCTCGGTCCGCCCGGATCTACATACCGCTGGCGATCGGCGCCGTGGTCATCAGCACTCCCTTGCACTACTTCGGGCTGGTGGCGCCGGCCTTCGCGGTGCTCATCGGCTCGCTCGCGCGCCACGACACCACCGGCGAACGGAGCGTGCTCACCGGTGGTACCGCCCAGCGTTTGGGCGTGTGGTCCTACGCGTTCTTCCTGTTTCACGTCCCCGTGGGATTCGTTTTGGTGTCCCTCATCAGCAAGCCGAACGACTCGACTGCCGGGCTGTCGTGGTCAGCGATCCAGTTCGCCGCGTCCTGGACAGTCGCCGCGCTGATCTACCGCCTGGTCGAGGAACCGGCTCGCCTGACGTTGTCACGACCCCGGGGAAACGCTTCCACGACAAGTGGGTTGCCTCCGGTAGGTTGACGCCGTGGAGGCCGCCAGTGCGCTTGGGCTGCTGCGGCGACGGTGGCTGCCTCTGCTCGTCTGCATCCTGATTGGACTGTCCGCAGCCTTTGTTGTAACTCGACAGACTCCAAAGACGTACGCAGCCTCCACGACGCTGATCATCAACATCCCTAACGCGGGCAGTTCGGCTGAGGCACTCCAGGGTCTGCAGCTGTCGACCCAGCTCCTCAAGAGCTACGCATCCATTGCCACGTCGCGATCGTCTGCCGAGCAGATTCGCAAGCGACTGGGTCTGTCCGACTCCGCGGACAGCATTCGCGGGAGCCTCAGCGCTACCCCGGAGCCGGAGACCCTGCTTATCTCTCTGTCAGCGACGGCGCCCCAACCAGGCAGAGCGGCGGACATCGCGAATGCCGCCGCCGCGGTTCTGATCGACTCCGTGCGAACCTTGGAAAGTGGCAAGAGCGCACGGGTGGATCCACGCGTAGTAGACGCCGCCATTCCGTCCTTCAGTCCAGTCCGACCCCGACCCAAGATCAATATGGCCATCGGCCTCTTCGTCGGCCTCATAAGTGGTTTGGCCGCGGCTTTGCTGATCGAGGCCCTCGATCGCGCCGTCAAGACGACGGCTCAGGCTGAGGCAGGTTTCGGTGCCCCGCTCCTCGCCGTCGTACCGCGCCTGCCCAGCGTCAAGGGCCGTCAGCTCCCTTCGATCGACAACCCACTGACCCCCGCGGGAGAGGCCTACCGCAACCTACGCACCGCGGTGCGGTTCATCAGCCCTGATCACCCCCTGCGGACCGTGCTCGTGACATCACCCGGGCCGGGGGAAGGCAAGACGACGACGGCGACGAACCTGGCGGTGTCGCTGGCCCAAGCAGGGGAACGCGTCGTCCTCGTCGACGCCGACCTGCGACGCGGCCGGGTCGTCGACATCTTCGGCCTTCCGGGCGGTGTGGGCCTCACCTCGGTCATCACCCACACTGCCACGTTGGAAGAGGCTCTCCAAGGCTCACAGGACCGGCTCGCCGTACTGGGCACCGGTCCGCTCCCGCCCAACCCGTCCGAGCTGTTGGGGTCAGAGGCCATGGCCCAGATCCTGGAACAACTCCGACCGATCGCCGACGTGGTCGTGCTCGACGGCCCTCCGGTGCTCGCCGTGAGCGACGCTGTTGCGCTCGCGACCCAGGTCGACGGGGTCGTCATGGTGGCGCGGGCAGGCAGCACGGATCGCCAAGACGCCTTCGAGGCGGCTCAGCGACTCGAGCGCGTGAGCGCTCACGTGGTGGGGTGCGTGTTGAACGGAGCAGCCAAGACAACAACGGCGTACTACGACGGCTACCAGTACCTCCCCAAGCCGCCGACGAAGGAAGAAGCCGAACCGCGGAGGGGACGTCGGGTCGCCAGGTAGCCCACCTCCCTTGCGCCCCGCAGCCGCGATGGAATGCTGACCCGGTGACAAGCCCAACCCTCCCCCTCTGCCCGCAGTGCGGACAGCCGTCCGAGGTGATCGACGGCACGGAGGCGGACATCTGCCCTTCCTGCCGAGAGGCGCCGGTCAGCGAGCGACCGGCCTGGTCGGCCCTCGAGATCGCCGGCGTCGTGGGCCTGCTGCTCGGAAGCGCCTGCATCGTCATCGCGATCGTCGCTGTCGTCGTCCGCGGGTGACCGGCCACTCCGCGTGAGCCTCCGACGAGCGTTAGCCCTCTTTGTCCTGGTGCTGCTGGCCGGATCCGGTTGGCTCGCCGTACGAGGCCTCGCGGCAAAGCGCGAGCTCACGGCGGCCCGCGCTGAGCTGGCCACCGCGCGGTCCGCCCTCCTCGAGCAGCATCTCGACGCCGCACGCATCGCCATCTCCGCGGCCGGCATCCACACGGCACGCGGCCGGACCCTGACCGACGACCCCGTCTGGAAGGTCGCGTCGCACATCCCGCTGGCCGGCCGCTCGGTCGCCGTCGTACGAAGCCTCTCGGCGTCGGCGGACGTGCTTGCACGACAGGTGCTGCCCGGTGCGCTCGTGAGCGCCGAGACGCTCGACCCCGCCAGGGTCCGGCGCGGCGACGGAAGCATCGACCTGGCAGCCGTACGACGCTCGCAGCCCGGCCTCGATCAGCTTGCCGAGCAAACGCGCGTCCAGCGCCGACGGACGACGTCCTTGCCCACCGGACTGCTGCTGCCGCCCATCGCCCGGGCCCGCCGCGAGTTCGCCGACCAGCTGCGTCAGCTCGACGAGGCAGCAACCGCCGCGGCGCGAGTTGCGGGCGTCCTCCCCGCGCTGCTCGGCGGCGATCGCCCGCGGACTTACTTCGTGATGGTGCAGCAGACGTCGGAGAGCCGCGGCACCGGTGGGCTGACCGGAGGCTTCGCGGTGCTGCGCGCGACGGGGGGTCGCCTGCAGGTCACCGCGCAAGGCACCGACGCCGACCTGCGCAACGGCCCGATCCCGCCGCCGACCGGGGTTCCGATGGACTACATCGACCTGTACGCCGACAACGGCGCCTTCGACCTCTGGCAGAACGTCAACCTCAGCCCTGACCTCCCTGTCGTCGCGCGCGTCGTCGCCGCCCGGTGGCGGAAGCAGAGCGGGCAGGCGATCGACGGCGTCATGACCGTGGACTCGCTGGCCCTCGCCGACATCCTGCGCGGCAGCGGACCGGTGGACGTCGGCAACGGGGTCACCGTGGCGCCGGAGCAGCTGCCCGACTACCTCGCCCTCGGCCAGTACCGCGACTTCCCCGCCATCTCCGAGCAGAACGCACGCAAGGAGCGGCTCGGGGCGGTCGCGCGGCTGGCCCTGCAACGCCTGACAGCGGGTGCTGGCAGCAGCGCGGACCTGGCCAGGGGCCTGAGCGACGCCCTTCGCTCCGGTCACCTGAGGATGGCCAGCGATGACCCGGCTCTGCGCACCCTGCACAACGAGGGCGTCGACGGATCGCTGCCCACCGGCTCCGCACCCGTCGCGTACCCGGTGCTGTTCAACGCGAGCGGCGGCAAGCTCGACTACTTCATCGACCGCGCGGTCAGCTACGCCGCAGGCGCATGCACCGGCTCACGGCGCCGCAGCCACATCACCGTCGACCTGCGCAACGGGGCACCGGCCACAGGCCTTCCCCCGTACGTCACCATCCACCTCAACCAGGACGGGCAGCGTGCGTCGTACGACGACGCCGTGGTGCTCGCGGTGTTCACGACGCGAGGTGCTCAGTTCGACGGGGCATCCCTCGACGGCACGCCGATCAGCATGGCGCCGATGGGGAACGGGCCGTACCTGTCGAAGGGCACCGAGGCAGGCTTACCGGTCTGGTACCTCTACCTCGACCTGCCCAGGGGTGAGACCCGGCGGCTCGTGCTCGACCTGAACGAGCCGGTCAGCTCGGGGGCGGCGCGCATGCCGGAGCAGCCGCTGGCGCGACCGATGAGGGTCACGACCAGGGTGCCGACCTGCGGCTGAGGACCTATGCGGCGAGACGGCGGCGGCGGCCACCGGCGACGGCAACGCCACCGGCACCGACGAGCACGACGCCGAAGAGACCCACGGCGGCGATCTCCGCACCTGTGCGCGGCAGCGGCCCGATGCCCGTGCCGTTGCCACCTCCGCCGGCGCCGGTCGCTGCGATGACCTGGATGGGGACCGGGACCGTGGCGGCCTTCCCGTTGGCTGCCAGCCCGCGGAACACGATGTGGTGTGCCCCCAGCGACAGACTGGCAGGGATGACCACGTCACCGTCGACGACGCCGGCGCTGTCGGCCCGGAACGTGTCGAGGTAGATCGGCGTCGACTGGGCGTAGACCTTGACGTTGCTGTTGGGCTGCCAGTCCTGCCCGTGCACGTGCTCCTTCTGGCCGTGCTCGACGGTGTCGTCGCCGACGTTGCCCTTGGGCTTGCACTGCCCGGGCGGGTAGTGACCGTTGGGGTTGGGGCAGTTGCTGCCCGGCGACGCGGACGGGGTCGGCTTCGGCTTCGCCGCGGCGGCCGGGCCGGCGGAGGCCGCGGACTGCAGCCCGAGGACACCCAGACCGGACAGGGCGAGCGCGGCGGTCGTCGCCGCGACGCGTGACACCATCATGAAGAACAGCTCCCAGGGAAGATCGCGAACGTCCAGTCGTCCTTCGGCAGTTTGCCCGCGCAGATCAAGCAGATGACCGTTTTCGCCACATTGGCTACTTGCCGCTACCTACTTCAACGGTCGAGTAACCCTTTCGTCGCGGGTGGGCCAGGGTAAGTGCGATCTTTCACACGCAACGACGTTGCTCAGCGGAGAGACCTCTCCGCGACGAGGGAGGCCTCGAGCGGATGGCGCTGAGCGTGGAGGAGCGGGCCGTGACTGCGCTGTCGCTGCCCTCGGCGGACGCGGCCCGCTGGCTGCGGCGCTACCGCGTGTGCCTCCTCCTCGGCGACGCCACCGCGCTGCTCCTGGCCGGCGTGATCGCCGTACAGGCCCGGTTCGGTGCCTCAGCCGGCGGCGTGCACGGGCTCTCCTACTACGGCGTCGCAGCGCTGGTCGGGCTGGCCTGGCTCGCGGCGCTGGCCAGCAGCCGCTGCTACGAGGCGCGGTTCCTCGGCAGCGGGCCGGAGGAGTACCGGCGGATCAGCAACGCCTCCGTCCACGTCGTCGCCGCCGTCGCCCTCGTCTGCTACGGGCTGAAGCTCGACGTCGCCCGTGGCTTCGTCGCCCTCGTCCTTCCGCTCGGCACCGTCCTGCTGCTCCTCGGGCGGTACGTCGCCAGGCAGGAGCTCTACCGCAAGCGCCGCCACGGCCGCTGCAGTCACCGCGTGCTGGTGGTTGGGGCCGCCGGGCCGGCTGAGGACCTGATCCGCCAGCTGCGTCACGAGCCCCTCGCCGGTCTCCAGGTCGTGGGTGCCTGCCTTCCCGGTGGCGGCGGTGCGGCCCTCGAGGTCGCTGGCGCGCAGATCCCCGTGGTCGGTTCGCTGTCGACCGTCGTGGCAGCGATGACCGAGGTGCGCGCCGACACCCTCGCCATCGCGTCCTCGCCGGGCATCACCGGCGAGGCGCTGCGCCGCCTGTCCTACGAGCTCGAGGGAACCGGCGTCGACCTGCTCGTTGCCCCTGCCCTCACCAACGTCACCGGGACGCGCATTCACATCCGGCCGGTCGCCGGGCTCCCGCTGCTCCACGTCGACGAGCCCGAGCTGACCGGCGGGCGCAAGGTCGTCAAGAACGTCTTCGACTGGTCGACGGCGCTCGTCATGCTGGTGCTCCTGCTGCCGCTACTGCTCGGCATCTCCGTCGCCGTACGACTCAGCAGCAAGGGGCCCGTCTTGTTCCGGCAGATCCGAGTCGGCCGCGACGGGAGCCTGTTCTGCATCTACAAGTTCCGCACCATGTACGCCGACGCAGAGCAGCGGCTGGCCGAGCTCGCCGCCGCCAACGAGCACGACGGCGTGCTGTTCAAGATGCGCGAGGACCCGCGCGTGACCCGTGTCGGGCGCTTCCTCCGGCACTACTCCCTCGACGAGTTCCCTCAGCTGGTCAACGTCATCCGCGGCCAGATGTCCCTGGTGGGTCCGCGGCCCCCGCTGCCGAGCGAGGTGGAGCAGTACGAAGGCCATGCCCACCGCCGGCTGCTGGTGCGGCCCGGCTGCACCGGGCTCTGGCAGGTGAGCGGACGATCCAACCTCTCCTGGGAGGACACCGTCCGCCTGGACCTGCAGTACGTCGAGAACTGGTCGCTGGGCCTGGACCTGCTGATCCTCGTGAAATCCGTCCTCGCGGTGGTGCGAGGCTCCGGCGCGTACTGACCGCGGAGACATACTGTCGGCTGCGACCTAGCGCGCGGGAGGACAGATGGAGGCCGAGGAGCGGCTGCTCGAAGCGCTGCGCGACCAGATCGTCGCCGGCCAGGTCGAGACGTTGCTGTCCCTCGAGCACTCCTCGGCCTCCCTGCGCAGCGAGGCAGAGGCGCTGAAGGCTGCGGCGGGAACGGCGCTGCAGGACGTGGCTGGGCTGTCGGCGGACTTCGCGACCTCGGCGCGGACGGCCGCTGCCTACCTGGCCACTGCCGCCCGGGACGCCGTCGCCGCTGCCGCCGCCGCGATCAACGAGGAAGCCAACCAGGCTGTCGCGCGCGTGCGTGCTGAGACCGCGGCAGCTGAGGCCTCACTCGCCACAGCGGTGCGACAGGCCGCCGATGAGCTCAGCGACCGGGTGGAGACATCGCTCGCGGCGAGCGCCCATCAGGTCGACGCGGCGGCGGCATCGCTGTCGGAGCAGACGGGGACAGTCGCGGCTCACATCGCTGAGGCACAACGGACCGTGGTCGATGCGATCGTCGAGGCGGCGCACGTCGCCGACATCGCTCGGAAGGGACTCGCCGAGCAGGTCGCCCGGGCGGGGGAATCCGTTCGCGCGGCGGGTGAGGACGTGAGCGCCGCCGCCGACGCGTCACGGCAGCGGCTGATTGCCGAGCTGACCGCGGAGCGGCAGGAGTGGGCGGGGGTCCTGTCCGAGGGGCTGGGCAGTGCCGAAGAGGCGACCGCGCGGATGGCCGAGCGCGTCACCGACGCAGGAGCCGGTACTTCCGAGGGGATGGCGGTCGTCGGCGAGCGCATCGTGGCCGCCCTCGAGGAACAGGGAGAGGTCCTTGCCGGCCACGCGGCCGGCTTCAGCGGCGACGTCGAGAACCTGCTGGTGCGGTGGGAGAAGCGCGACGCCCGCCGGGACTCCCGGGCAGAGGACCGGCTCGCGGCCCTGGTCCAGCGCATCGATGCCGGCTGGCAGGAGCTCGCGGCGGCGGTGACCGCGGAGACGGAGCGCATGGCCACCCGCGACCGGACCCAGGAGCGGCAGCGAGCGCAGGAGTTCGCCATCGTGCTCGAGGACGTCCTCGGCCGCGCGGGCCTGTCGACCCGCGGCCTCCGGGGCCGGATCTTGAAGGTCCTCGAGGAGGACCGAGCTGCCGAGCCCGCTCCGACTCCGATCCCCGAGAAGGCCGCCGAGCCGGCGACGCCGACGCCGCGAGCCCGACGGAAGAAGCCCGTGCAGACCGACGAGGAGAGCTGATGAGCACCCCCGGCCGGGACGAGCCCCGCGGCGGACTGCCGCTGACCCCCGCGCGGCGCGGACGTGATCGTGGTCGTCCCGAAGCGGCTGCCGAGACGGCGGCGATCGACGACGCCGATCTGCAGCGGGGACTGGCATCGGCCGTGCTCGCTGCCATGGGTCGCGTGCAGCTCAAGCTCGATGCCCTGAGTCGGCAGCAGACCGACGCCTTCCTGGAGATGCGCACTCGGCTGGCGGCTCTGGAGGCGCGCGTTGCGGCAGCGGAGGCTGCGCCACGGCTCGACGGCCACACACCGGTTCCGGGACCTCCCGGCCTCGACCTGCGCCCCAGCGGACACGACCCGGCCCCGGAGCCTTGGCAGGGCTAACGAGTCACAGCAGTCCCAAATCGCCTATTCCGCCGCATTCCTCGCCGCTTTGCGGCCCGGACGCGAGGAACGCCGCGCTCCGCCGTAAGACGGGAAGTCGCCCAGCCTT
The DNA here is from genome assembly GCA_025465135.1 of Frankiales bacterium. Taxonomy (GTDB): domain Bacteria; phylum Actinomycetota; class Actinomycetes; order Mycobacteriales; family SCTD01; genus RYN-124. Next base: position 30,606 of record JAODNA010000064.1, read on the forward strand.
CCCAGGAGAAACGTGCAGACCAGCGCAGCGCTGTCCCCGCTCGCGGACATCGTGCTTCCCCAGCAGCGGCTCCTCGCCGTCGTACCGCGGCCTGTTCCCACGTCCAAGCGCGTCGCCGACCGGGTCGGTGCCGTCCTCCTGCTCCTCGTGGCCGCCCCCGTCCTCCTGCTCCTCGTGGCCGCGGTCGCCCTCAGCGGACCCGGCGGGGTGCTCTTCCGTCAGACGCGCGTGGGCCTGAACGGGCAGCAGTTCGTGTTGCTCAAGTTCCGCACCATGCGCCCCGCCGCACATGTCGAGCGCGACCAGCTGCGGGCACTCGACGATGGCAACGGGATGCTGTTCAAGATCCGTGCAGATCCGAGAACGACGGCGGTCGGCCGCGTGCTGCGCCGCTGGTCCCTCGACGAGCTCCCACAGCTGATCAACGTCATCCGCGGCGAGATGGCGCTGGTCGGGCCGCGGCCGGCGCTGCCGGAGGAGGTCGAGCGGTACTCCGCCATCGCGCGGCGACGGCTGCACGTCAAGCCGGGGTTGACGGGTCTCTGGCAGATCAGCGGACGCTCCGACCTGTCCTGGGCGGAGAGCGTGATGCTGGACCTGCACTACGTCGAGCGCGCCGGCCTCGCGCTCGACGTGCGCATCCTCGCGCGCACCTTCGGCGCGGTGGTCAGCGGCCGCGGTGCCTATTAGGGATCCCGGGAAGGACTCCACCGGGTCGGTGTCGAACTAGGGATTGGGCGCGCCGGGCGCCGGCTAGGCCATCGGGGGATGCGAGAGCACTTTGCTGAACGTCGACAGCACCAAGACGGGCCTGCGGACATCCCCCCTGACGCAGCACTACGGCAGCGTCGTGCAGAAGCAGCTGTGCCACGCCTGCGGACGGCGCTGGACCCCGAGCGAGCGGACCTTCACCAGCATGGGACTGCGCGCCCGTCGCGTCGGTCGGCGCGTCGGGCTGCGGTTGTCCTGGGCGCATCCGCGGCCAGCGCGGCAGTGCCCGAGCTGCACGTCGCGCGACGTCAGCACGGCATCGGTCATCACACTGCCGTAGGGCCCCCGGTCCGAAGCCGGCCGCGGGTCAGGGATCCGCTAGCTCGCTGTGCCTTGGCCGCTCGCCTCGAGGGCGAGGACGCACCTGGGACAGGAGTGGTCGGCCTCCCCATCGAACCGGCCGCCGACGCGGGTCAGGATCGGACCCCCGCCGCAGGCGGCTCGAGGGCCGGTGAGAGCAGCCATGGCCGCGTGCAGGTGCGCGTCGCCCTCCAGAAGCCCCACTTCCTGCGAGCCCGATCCATGCCCCATGACGACGCCCCCCGACGCTGACCGATCACCCGCGCCCGCGATGCGCAGCGGGCCGACATGCCCGAGTTTAGGGGCTTATTTCGGCAGAGCCGACGCGTTGGCCCGGGACGCGCGGGCAGCCTTGGGCGGCGCCGTGCCTTGAGCGGCGGCCGATCCGGTGTCATTCTGTGATCATGCGTCCGGAGGAGACCTCCTTTGTCCAGGAGGTGCATGTCGACGTGCGCCCGACAGCGATGAACCTGTCCTGCGACCGCTGCGGGGCCGTCGAGGTCATCCTGCTCGGCTCCGGGGAGTTCGACGACAACGTGAAGCGCTTCATGCGGACCCACCCGCACGCCTGCAGCGCCGGATCAGCAACCAGCTGACGGGCGTGACCTGCGGCAATGCGCCGAGGTCGCCGGTGGATGGCTTCTCGTCGCGGTGCTGCTGCTCGTCTCGACCCGCGACCGCCGCCGTCGCTTCTGACGTTCGGCAACCGCGAAGCCCCCTTTGGGGCGAGTCGTACTGAGGCAAATGGATCATGTTCGCGCAAGCGACTGACCTGACTCCTTGCGGCTGTTACACACGCCGTACCGGCAATGACCGGTGCTCGGGGGCGGGGGAGCAGTGGAGAACGTCACGCGCCGCGCTGCCCTCCTCGGGGGAGTTGGTGTCATCGGCGGCGGCGCGGTCGCCTACGTGCTGCGAGATGACGCCCGGGCGACCCCACGCCACCGGGCCGCTGCCGTGCGGGGGCTCGCGAAGCCCCCCGCTCACCTGGAGCACCTGCTGCGCTCGCACTTCGCGGCCGGGGTGGGAACGGCCGTGCTCGTTCGGCAGTTCGCGCACGCGCACCGGCTCAGGCTCGTCGCCATCGTCGACGTGCAGAACGCCACGGTGGCCGAGCGACAGTTCAACCTGCTCTTCGCGCCGCTCGGCGGCGCGAAGGTCGCCGAAGGCATCTACGAGGTCAGCGGAGCTCGCATCCCCAACAGCACGTTGTTCCTGTCGCCCGTCGGCCGGCGCGGCAAGGACCAACGTCTCCAGGCCCTGATCAACAGCCCGACATGACCAGGTCCCTCGTGCTGCGACCGGTCGACGGCGACACCGGCTTGCTGCGCGACCTGTACATGGACGCGCACCGCGACGAGCTGGCCGGACTCCCCGCCGACGCCGTACCAGCTCTCGTCGACCTGCAGCTGCGGGCACAGGCTGCCCAGTACGCCGCCAGCTGGCCGGACGCCGAGGACTTCCTCGTGCTGGTCGATGGCGTGCCGGCGGGACGGGTATGGCTTGCGCGCAACGACGACGCGCTGCGGGTTCTCGACCTCGTCGTGCTGACGGCGTTCCGCCGGCTTGGCATCGCGACGGAGATCCTGCAAGGCCTGGAGGACGAGGCGCGCCGGGCAGCGCTGCCGCTGCGGCTCTCGGTGTGGCAGGACAACAGCGCAGCGCGCGCTCTCTACGCGTCCATGGGCTTCACGTCGCTCCACGTAGGCGGTGGCTACCTCGAGCTCAGCTGGCTCCCCCGTGCAGCGGCCAAACAGCTCGAGGAGGTGGGCCGATGAGCAACCCCTACATCGGTGAGATCCGCATGTTCGGTGGCAACTTCGCTCCAGCCGGCTGGAGCTTCTGCAACGGCCAGCTCCTCCCGATCAGCGAGTACGACGCGCTGTTCAACCTCATCGGCACGACGTACGGAGGCGACGGTCAGTCCACCTTCGCGGTGCCTGATCTGCAGTCGCGCCTGCCGATGCATGTCGGCGCCGGGAGGATCCTCGCTCAGACCGGCGGCGCGGAGAGCGTGACGCTCACCCAGAACCAGCTGCCCGCGCACAGGCACGCGCTCGCGGCGGCCGCGGTCGCGACGAGCAGCACACCGGGTGGCAACGTGTGGGCGTCCGACGGCGACATGCCCTACTCGACCGCTGCCCCGACGATTCCGATGGGCGCGACAGCACTCGCGCCAACCGGTGGCAGCCAGCCACACGAGAACATGCCGCCGTTCCTCGCGGTCAGCTTCATCATCTCGCTGTTCGGCATCTACCCGAGCCCGACATGAGTGAGCCCTTCCTCGGCGAGATCAAGGTCGTCTCGTTCAGCTTCCCGCCGAAGGGCTGGGCGCTGTGCAACGGACAGCTGCTGGCCATCAACACGAACCAGGCGCTCTTCTCGATCCTCGGCACGATGTACGGCGGCAACGGCCAAACGGACTTCGCCCTGCCGAACCTGCAGGGCAGGCACCCGTCGCACGCCGGCCTCGCCTCTCCCGGCGCGACCGGTGGCGAGAGCTCACACACGCTGTCGACAGCTGAGCTGCCGACGCACACCCACGTGCCGCAGGCACGGTCGGCCGCCTCCAACCCTGGAGGCGATCCGACCGGCGCCGTGTGGGCGCCGCATGCCGCCCTTGGCTACGCGGCCGTCGCGACAACCACCATGAACCCCGCCGCCGTGGCGACCGTCGGGGGTTCGCAGCCGCACGAGAACCAAGCGCCGTTCCTTGTGCTGAACTTCGTGATCGCCCTGCAGGGCATCTTCCCGAGCCGGAACTGAGGCGCCCGCCGTGGACCCCTTCGTCGCCGAGATCCGCATCTTCGCGGGAAACTTCCCCCCCACGGGTTGGGCCCTGTGCAACGGCCAGCTGATGCCCATCTCGCAGAACACCGCGCTGTTCTCGCTGCTCGGGACGACGTACGGCGGTGACGGCACAACGAACTTCGCCCTACCCGATCTGCAGAACCGGATCCCGATGCACCCTGGTCAGGGGCCGGGGCTGAGCCTGCGCTCGCTCGGCGAATCGGGCGGCGCCGACACGGTCACGTTGCTGACCAGCGAACTGCCGGCCCACACGCACGGCGTCTCCGCCGTTGCCGACGCAGGCGACACGACCGACCCGACCAACGCAGCGTTCGGCGAGGCGCTGCACGGCCGCGTCGCCGCGAACCTCTACTCGACGGCGACGCCCGCGGACGTGCCGATGGGTGCCGGCGCCGCCGTGCCTGCCGGCGGTGGTCAGCCGCACAACAACCTGCCGCCGTACCTCGAGCTGACCTACATCATCGCCCTCCAAGGCGTCTTCCCGCCGCGTCAGTAGCAGCCGTCAACGCACCAAGAAGGGTCCTTCCGGTGTCTCGCAGCTCTCGCCTCCGCGCCGTGTCGCGGCGCGCGGTCGCTCTGGCCGGAGTGCTCGCTGCGGCCCAGCTGACGCTGGTGCCCAGTACCGCCTCAGCGATCTTCGCCGTACCGACGTTCACCGTCAGCAGCACAGCGGACGTCGCCACCAACTTCGGCGCGTGCGGCAGCAGCGGCCAGACGACCCCGACGGGTGCCAGCCTGCGCGAAGCCATCTGCGCCGCCAACAACCTGGGTACCACCCCGTCCACGATCAACGTCTCCCCCGGCACCTACACCATCGCCAACGGTGAGCTCCAGATGGGCAAGGTCTCCGGCAGCAACATCACGCTGAACGGCGGTGGCGCGGCCAGCACGATCATCAACGCGGGAGGGCTGAGCCGGGTCTTCGACCTCGACCCCAGCATCGTCGGCGGCGTGACCTCGAGCATCTCGGCCGTCACCATCACCGGCGGAGCGGTGACGACGTTCGGCGGAGCCGGCATCATCGCCGGGTCCGGAAACGCGGCGACGAAGGACACCCTGACGCTCACCAACAGCGTCGTCACCGACAACCACGTCAACTCCGCGACGACGAACAAGTACGGCGGCGGCCTGCAGCTCGAGGGTGGCTCGCTGACGATCACCGGCTCGACGTTCAGCAGCAACAGCAGCGGAAGCAGCTCGGGTTCTGCGGTGCAGTACAGCCATCAGGACGTCGCGTCCGGCGAGCAGCTCGTCGTCTCCACGACGACCTTCAGCGGGAACACCACGAACGCCTCGGTCGCCAACATCAACGTCGGTGGCGCACTGCACGTCGACGGCGTCTCCACCACTCCGCCGATGTCGGTGACCAACAGCCGGTTCATCAACAACACCGTCGTCGGGAGCGGAACGGGCATCGCCCAGGGCGCCGGGATCTTCTCGGAAGGCGGGGCCCTCACCGTCACCGGCTCGACCTTCACCGGCAACTCCGTCGGCATCGCCGGAGCAGGGGCCCAGCAGCTCGGCGGCGCGATCTCGGTCGTCGGGGGGACCGCGGCCGTGCACTACAACCGCATCACCGGCAACGTCGCAAACGCAGGATCAGGGGCGTCACTTGGCGTCGCGAGCGGCGCGACCCTCGATGCCACGAACAACTGGTGGGGCTGCAACGCCGGCCCCGGCACCAGCGGCTGCGACACCGTCGCCGGCGGGCCGACGGTCTCCCCACGCCTCACGCTCACCGCAACGGCGTCGCCGGCCACCGTCGTCGGTCCCAACGCGACGTCCACCGTCACCGGCGCGCTCACGCAGAACTCGCTCGGCGGGGCTGTCGCCGGCGCCAACCTCGTCGGTGCCTTCGACGGCCTGTCGGTCGGCTGGAGCGACCCGCAGCCGTCCGGCGCGACCGTCGGCGCCGCGTCGTCCACGCTCAGCTCGGGCACCGCCAGTACGACGTACAACTCGCAGTCGAGCAGCGGCCCCGGCCACGTCCTGGCGACCCTCGACAACGGCACCGCGACCGCAGCGGTCACGGTCAACCGCGCACCGACGATCACCAGCGCCAACAGCGTGTCCTTCACCGTCGGCACCGCAGGCTCGTTCACCGTGACGACGACCGGCTACCCGGCACCCGCTGTCACGCAGACCGGGACCGTTCCGCCGGGGATGACGTTCACCGACAACGGAAACGGCACCGCGACCCTTGCCGGTACGCCGACCGCCGGCGGCAGCTTCCCGCTGTCACTCACGGCGAACAACGGCGTCGCACCGAACGCGACGCAGACGCTGACTGTCAGCGTCACGCAACCGCCCGCCTTCACCAGCGCGAACACGACGACCTTCACACGCGGCACGGCGGGCAGCTTCACTGTCACGACCTCGGGCGTCCCGCAGGTCACGAGCATCACCGAGACCGGCGCTCTGCCGAGCGGCGTCTCGTTCACCGACAACGGCGACGGCACGGCGACGCTCGCGGGCACCCCGGCCACCGGCAGCGGGGGCGCCTACCCGCTCTCGCTCAGTGCCACCAACGGCGTCAGCCCCGACGGCACGCAGACGCTCACGCTGACCGTCAACGAAGCCCCTGCCGTCACCACCAACCCCGCTGACCAGGACGTCAACCCGGGCGCAAGCGTCAGCTTCAGCGCAGCTGCCTCGGGCTACCCAGCGCCGACCGTCCAGTGGCAGCGATCCACTGACGGCGGCGTGTCGTTCGCCGACATCGGCGGCGCGACCGCCACGACCTACACCTTCACTGCGGCCACCGGCGACGCCGGCAACCAGTACCGCGCCGTCTTCACGAACGTGGGTGGCACAGCCACCACCACGGCGGCGACGTTGACGGTGTCGCAGGCGCCCACGATCGGCAGCGCCAACACGACGACGTTCGTCGTCGGGACGGCCGGCACATTCACGGTCACGACGAACGGCTTCCCCAATGCAACCCTGACGCGGACCGCCGGCACGCTGCCCTCCGGCGTCTCGTTCACCGACAACGGGGACGGAACGGGGACGCTGGCCGGCACTCCGGCAAGCGGAAGCGGCGCGGTCTACACGGTCACGCTGCACGCGGCCAACGGCGTCAACCCGGCTGACGACCAGGTCTTCACACTCACGGTGAACGAGCTGCGCACGATCACCAGCGCGGACCATGCCACCTTCACGGTCGGTACGGCCGGAAGCTTCGCGATGACGACGGCCGGCGGCCACCCGACGGCGACCACGCTGACGGAGACGGGCTCACTCCCGGCCGGTGTCACCTTCACGGACAACGGCGACGGGACCGGCACGCTGGCGGGGACTCCGTCAGCCGGCACGGACGGCAGCTACCCGGTGACGCTGCGGGCCACGAACATCCCGGGCAACGTCGACCAGGCCTTCACGCTCACCGTCAACGCGCCCCCGACGATCACGAGTGCCGACCACAGGACTTTCGTGACGGGAGCTGCTGGGACGTTCACCGTCACGACCTCACCCGGTACGCCGGCGACCACGACGCTCACGAAGACAGGCACCCTCCCGACCGGTGTGACGTTCGTCGACAACGGTGACGGCACGGCGACGCTGGCCGGAACACCCGGGGCGGGAACCGGCGGCAGCTACCCGCTGACGATCAAGGCCAGCAACGGGGTTGCTTCGGACCCGACGCAGTCCTTCACCCTCACCGTGAACCAGCCGCCGGCCATCACCAGCGCCGACCACACGACGTTCGCCCGAGCCGCCGCGGGCACCTTCACCGTGACCACCGCGGCGGGGGACCCTGCAGCCACGGTGCTCACGGAGACCGGGTCACTCCCGACCGGTGTCACCTTCACCGACAACGGGGACGGCACGGCCACCCTTGGTGGTACGCCGACGGCGAGCGGCGCCTACCCGATCACGATCAAGGCCAGCAACGGTGTCGCTCCCAACGCAACGCAGTCGTTCACCCTGACGGTGACCGAGCCGCCGGCCATCACCAGTGCCGACCACACGACCTTCGCGGTGGGCTCGGCGGGAACGTTCACCGTCACCACGACCGCCGGCTACCCGGCCACGACGACGGTCAGCAAGACCGGCGCGCTGCCCACCGGCGTGACCTTCACGGACAACGGCAACGGCACGGGCACCCTGGCCGGCACACCGGCCGCGGCGACAGGAGGCAGCTACCCGCTGACGCTCACCGCGGCCAACGGCACGACGCCGGCGCAGCAGAGCTTCACGCTGACCGTCACCCAGCTGCCGGCGCTGACCAGCGCGGACAACACGTCCTTCGCGGTGGGCTCGGCCGGAACGTTCACCATCACCACGACCGCCGGCTACCCGGCTGCGACCGTCCTCACCAAGACCGGCGCGCTGCCCACCGGCGTGACGTTCACCGACAACGGCAACGGCACGGGCACCCTGGCCGGTACGCCCGCAGCTGGAACGGGCGGTAGCTACCCGCTGACCATGACCGCTACGAACAGCGCCGGCCACGTCGACCAGGCGTTCACGCTCACCGTCCTCGGGTCGCCGGCCATCACCAGCGCCGACCACACGACCTTCGCGGTCGGCTCGGCAGGGACGTTCACCGTCACCACCACGGCGGGCTACCCGGTCGCGGCGACGGTCACCAAGACCGGCGCGCTGCCCGCCGGGGTGACCTTCACCGACAACGGCAACGGAACCGCGACCCTGGCCGGCGCACCGGCCGCGGGCGCCGGCGGGACCTATCCGTTGTCGGTCACCGCGAGCAACGGCAGCACGACGAACGCGACGCAGTCCTTCACCCTCACCGTCACCGCCGTACCGGCTCTTACGGCACCTGCCGCGGCCAACGCCATCACGGGCACGCCGCTTTCCGTCCCCCTGTCAGCGACCGGGTTCCCGGTGCCCACCTTGACGACCGCGAGTGCGCTCCCGGTCGGTGTCACGCTCGTCGACAACCACAACGGAACCGGCAGCCTCACCGGCACTCCCGGGGCGGGCAGCGCCGGCACCTACCCCGTCGTCGTGCACGCCGCCAACACCGCGGGCTCGGACGACAAGACGGTGCAGCTCCACGTCGCCAACCCGCCGGCGCCCCCGGACTCGCCGTCACCGTCAGCCTCACCATCGGTAACGGGGTCACCGGCGGCGTCCCCGTCGGGATCGCCGGTCCGGCCGAGGCTGCACCTGACCACGACGACCCCAGACATCACGCCCGGGATGCCGGCCCTGCTCTCGTTGAGCGGCGGCGCCGGTCTGCCGGTGGAGCTTCGCTGCTACAGCCGGCCGGCCCTGACGTACAGCACGGTCCGCACGATCCCGATCTCGGTGGACGCGCTGACGTTCGATCTGCGGCCCGGCGGCAACACCCGCTGCTACGCCCGCTACTCCGGTGACGACAGCAGTGCGACCGACACGGTCGTCGTCCGGGTGCACATGGTCCTCAGCCTCGGCGGCGTCCGCAGCGGACCGCTGGCCTACGTCTTCTCCGGTCGCACGCTGCCGCGAGCGGCGGGACAGGTCGTCGACCTGTACCGCCTCGACGGGCTCGGTCACGACATCCGCACCGCGAGAGCCGTGACCGACGCGACCGGCACCTGGCGGGTCAGCCGGCAGTTCCTCGGCGGCGGGACGTTCGCCTTCGTGGCGAAGTCCCAGTCGACCAGCAACGCCGCGGGGTTCAGCACCCCGCCGTACAGGCTGGTTCTTCACTAGCCGCTGCGCCGGCCGCGTTCGGGCGCGTCACCCCGATCCGCGGTGCCGCCGGAAAAGTTCTTTGTCGAACATGTGTTCCAGACATCCTGGCTGTCGCGGAGCGACGGAAGCGACTCACGGACGCGGCGGCCGCGCAGTTCGTCGAGCTCCTGGGACAGCTACTGCAGGGCTCAGGCCGGCTGGAGCCGGGCGCTCAGGTGCGACTGGAGCGGCTGGCCGACGGCTGCCATGTCGATGGCGTACGCGAGGTCGCCCTCGACCCTGCCGTACAGCCGCTTCAGGGCGGTGACCTCCTTGGCCGTCTGCGTCCTGGCGATGACGTCCGTCGCAAGCTCGATCTTCGAGAAAGCGACCTCGCCGACGTACACCTCGACGATGCCTGTCGGGTGGCTGAGGACGACCTCCAGGCCTTGGTCGGTGGCGCGCCAGAACCCGGACTCGCGGCCGGATGGTCTGATCCGGTTGGTGTCGTCGTCGACCAGCCAGGTCTTGCTCTCGTAGGCGAGGAACGGCCGGCCGTCATGGCTGAACGTGACCTCCTGCTCGAACCGGAAGCCGTCGATCGTCGGGTAGCCGCCGACGCCGAACCCCCACCAGCTGCCGACGAGCCAGCCGATGCTCTCGAGGTTGGGGTGCAGGTCTGTCATGCGCTCCATCGTGCCTCGACGCTGCCCGCCCATGTCGGCGGGTGCGGCGGGCAGGAGACCGCACGCCGACGGCGAACTCTGTGACAAGAGCCGCGGGGGGTCGCGGCCGGGTGCCCGGGGCGGAGTTGCTGTGACGACGGTGCTCGTCGTGGACGACACGCCCTCGTTGCGGCACCTCGCGCGGATGGCCGTCGAGCTGGCCGGCTGGGTGCCCGTCGGCGAGGCCGAGAACGGCCGCGAAGGCGTCCGCGCGGCGTACGAGCTCGGTCCTGACGTGATCGTGCTGGACTACCAGATGCCGGTGCTGGACGGACTCAGCGCCCTGCCGCTGCTGCGCCGGGCCAGCCCCTTCTCCCGGATCGTGATCTGGTCGAGCGACGAGGACATCACCCAGGCCGCGCTGGCAGCGGGAGCGTCGGCGGTGGTCGACAAGAAGGGGCCGTTGGACCACCTCCTGATCGCCCTGACTCTGGTGGCGCCGACGCGGGCGTCGATCGCGTTCTGAGGACACCTCGCCCGGGCGGCGCTGCGCGGATCCACAGGGCACAAACCGGTAGTTGACGGGCATGTCTGGATAGGGCATTGTATCGAACATGTGTTCGATGTCGGATGTTCTCGGCGCGCTCGATGCGCTGGGATCGACGGACCCCGGGCTGCTGCAGCTGCCTGGGCTGGTGGCCTCGCTCGCCCGGGTTCAGGCCGCGGCGACGGGGCACTACCTGCGCCGGCTGGGCGAGCTCGACGCGTCGGGTGAGTTCGAGGTGGAGGGCGCTGCGACCACCGCCGCGTGGGTGCGCCGCGAGACGGGCAAGTCCGAGCGCGAGGCACGCGATGACGTGCGGCTGGCGCGCCGGCTGCGGCAGCTGCCGGTCGTGCAGGCCGCGTCGATTGCCGGTGACCTGCCGCCGCAGACCGTCGAGCTCGTCGCCCGCGTCGCGATGCTGCTGCCGGAGGAGCTGCGGGCCGCGACCGAGCCCGCGCTGGTCGACGCCGCGCGGTTGATGACCTACGAGCAGCTGCGGCGCTTCCTGTCGGAGAAGGTCGCGTCGCTGGCCCCTGACCAGCTGAAGGACGCGATCGAGACGGCGTACGAGCGGCGTCGGCTCTACCTCGACCCCCTCGGCGACATGGGTGAGGTCCGCGGCTCGCTCGAGCCGCTCGTCGCGGAGCAGCTCGATGTCGTGCTCAACGCGCTGATGGAGAGCGACCGGCGCGCTGATGAGACCCGCACGATCGCGCAGCGGCGAGCCGACGCGTTGCGGCTGATGGTCGAGATGGTCTGCGAGCTGCCCGAGATGCCTCAGGTCCGCGAGGCGCTGCCCCAGCTGATCGTCGTGAGCGAGGAAGGCAAGCCTGCCCACACGACGGGCGGCAACGTGCTGTCCGAGGGGCAGCTCGACCTCGTCCGGTGCGCGTCCGACGTCACCACCGTGGTCGTGAGCCCGGGGCGGCGTCCGCTCGACGTGGGGCGTTCAGCCCGATCGGTCGGGCGGCGCGTCTGGCTGGCGATCGTCGTCCGCGACGAAGGCCACTGCCAGGTCGCCGGCTGCAGCGCACCGGCCAGTCGGTGCGTGCCGCACCACATCGTCCCGTGGCGGCTGGGCGGCGGCACCGATCTCGACAACCTGGTGCTGCTCTGCGTCGCCCACCATCACGCGCTGCACGACCGGGAGATCAACCTGATCCTGTACGACGGGCGAACACTCACCCCGACCGGCGGCCTGCCGGTCGGGGCAGGGCCACCACCGCGAAGATCACGCCACCTTCAGGTCGCGTGACGGTGACGCTCGACCGCCGACGCCCTCAGGGCGGCCCCCGCGAGGGAGCCGCCCTGAGTGAAGGACGTGCGGGTCAGCGACTGCCGGCTACCGGATCGTCACCGTGATCACGTTGCTCGCCCCGGCGGCGTTGTTCAGCCCCGTGGACGTCCGCACCAGGAACCGGAAGGTGCCGGTGCCGGTGAAGCGACGCGTCACGCGGAAGACGCCGGTGTCGTCGGTGCTGAGGTTGGCCGTGCGGATCTCGTGACCGGCCGCGTCGACCCGGTACAGCGTGATCAGCTGTCCGGCCACCCGCGGCAGGTTCGTGCCCTGGAACGTGTAGGTCCCGACCGCGGTGCGCACGGCGCTCAGGCTCAGCACGGTGCGGACCCTGATCACCGCGGCAGCCGACGCCCCACGGCTGCTGTCGTTGACGTACTGCACGAAGCAACGGGTGTTGCGACCCAGGTGGAGCGTGAACGTGACCGGGTCACCCGCTGCATCGAAGACCCCGTGCTTGGCCTCGGTGTAGCTGGTCGAGGGCCGGGTGTAGCACTGCAGGGAGTAGGCCTCGTTCGCCGCTCCGGTGGCCACCAGCGTGCCGGCGGATCCGGCCGGGATCTCGGGCGTGAGGACGGAGAGCGTGAGCGGCTTCCGGCTGGCCGGGGTGCTGCCCGACGGGCTCGCGGGCGTGCTGCTCGACGGGCTGGCCGACGGGCTGGCCGACGGGCTCTCGCTCGGGGACACGACGGGCGGCGGAGCCTGGCCGTCCGTGCCCGGGTTCCCCGCACCGCCGCCCCCAGGGGCGGGAGGCGAGGTCACCGTGAGGAGGGCTGCCGAGGTGGTGACGCTGTTCCCCGGGTTCGTGAAGACCGCGCGGTAGCGGTAGCCGTTCACGGCCGACGATGCCGACATGACGTAGTCGTTGCTCGTGGCCCCGGCGATGTCCCGGTAGCGCCCACCGGGGCGGCTGACCTGCCACTGCACGGTCGGCATCGGGTCACCGACCGCGTCGGCGTGGAAGCTGACCACGGAACCGGGGGCGACGGTCTGGCCGGTCGGCTGGAGCGTGATGACCGGAGGCGTCGCCGTGACCGTGAGAGTCGCCACGCGGGTGGTCGCCGTGCCGTTCTCGTTGGTGAAGACGGCGCGGTACTCATAACCCGTGTCCGCGTAGTCAGCGTTGACCGTCAGGCTCGGGTCGGTGGCACCGAGGAGGTTCGCGAAGGAGTCCCCACCGTCGGTGCTGCGCTGCCACTGGACGGTCGGCGTCGGCGTACCGGCACCGGCGGCCGTGAAGGTGACGGACGACCCGGACGGCGTGCTCTGGTCCTCCGGCTGGGTCGTGATGGTGACCGCCGGTCCCTCGGTCGTGGTCGTGGTCGTCGCAAGCGCTCCGGTCGCGCCGTCTGCGTCGGTAGCCGCAGCCGTGACGGTGACGTCGCCGGCGACGAGCTCGCTGAGGTCGAGCACGGCGCTGAACGCACCGGAGTCGTCCGCAGTGGCGGTGCCGGTGACGACGTTGTCCGCGCTGTCGGTCGCCGCGATGTCGACGGTTGCACCCGGCGCGGTGTTGCCGGTCACCGTGCTGCCGTGCGTCGCGAACGTCACGGCCGTGGCCGCGAGGTCCGTGATCGCCGGGCCAGCCGTGTGACGCGCCGACGTGGTCTCGGCACTCGGACCGACGTCGCCGGTCCCCGGGTCGGTCGCGACCGCGGTGACGGGCACCGGGCCGTCCGGGAACCCGGTGAGGTCGAGCTCGGCCGTGAAGTTGCCCGAGTCGTCCGCGTAGACCGGGTCCGCAGAAGCGCTGTAGTCACCCTCGGCGGCAGACACGGTGACAGACGCACCAGGCATCGTGTTGCCGGTCACCGTCGTGGTCGGGTCGGCGCTGTTGGTCGGCGTTGCAGAAAGGCCGGTGACAGCCGGACCGCTGGTGTCCTTGGTGACCGTGGTCTGCACCGGCGTACCGGTGTTGCCCACGCCGTCGCTCGGGGTGACCGTGATGGTGATCGGTCCGTCGGCGAGGCTGGACAGATCCAGATCGGCGTAGAAGTCGGCCGGAGCGCTCTCCCACCAGTAGTCGTAGGCGTACGTAGTGGTCTCGGTCGTCCCACCGAGGTGGTCGACGGCGCTGATCGCCAGGTTGGTGTAGCCGTAGTAGTAGTCGGAGCCGCCGCTGACGGTGCCGGTGACCACCGAGTACGGCGAGCTTGACGTCGTGGACGTCGCGTCGAGAGAGGCGACCTGCGGGGTGACCGTGTCCTTGATGAAGCTGGAGTACTCGTAGGGGCCTGCGCCGCCGTTCGTATCGGTGGCCACCGCGTAGAGGTACCCGTTGCCGTCGGCGAAGTCCGTCAGGTCGACGTCGGTGCTGAAGGAGCCATCCGGGCCGGCCACCGCGGAAGCGCTGAGGTGCTTGTTCGTGGGGTCGTACAGGTCGAAGGCGATCGTCGAGCCGGCGTCGGCCTCGCCGACCGTGCCCGAGATGGTGCTCGTCGGGGTGTCAGAAGTGACCGGCGTCGCCACGAGGTCGGTGATGGTCGGGCCGTTGACCCGGTAGTTGTAGGTGGACGCGTTGGGCCCGGTCGGGCCGTCCGGCAGGGCGGCGGTCATGTTGAAGTACACGTTGCCGGTTTGCAGGCCGGTTTCGTCGACGGGCATGGAGAACGCACCGGCATCGTCAGCCGTCGCAGACCCAACGGGGGTTCCCGAGTAGTCCCGGGTCAGCGTGACGACGGCTCCCGGAGTCGTGACACCGGTCACCGTGCTGACCGGCTGCTCGCGCGTCGTCTCGGTCGCCTTCTGGTCGGAGATCGGCGGTCCGACACTGCTGCCGTTGGTGAAGGTGGTCACCTGGTAGGTCCAGTCGCCCTCAGGAGCGAACGAGGCGTAGAGGTAGACGGTGACAGCCCCGTCCTTGACGTGGGCGCTGTCGGTACGGAAGGAGAAGGTCCCGTCCGCGTCGGTGCCGAGACCATAAGCGGACTGGGACCCACCGTTGCCGTCGGAGAGGCCCACGCTGAGCGAGCTGCCGGGACGAGAGACGCGCCCGGTGATGGTGGTGGTGCGGTTGTCGGCGCTCGTGTCGGTCGCCGCGAGGTCGGTGATCTCGTACGGCGCAGAGTTCTTGGTGAAGCTCAGTGCGTTGCTGGGGTTGGACACCGGGCCGTCCGGGCCGGCGGTGGCCGTGGCCACGACCGTGACGAGTCCGTCGCTCAGCGTGGAGGTGTCGAGGGTGGCGCCGATATTGCCGTTCGAGTCGGCGTGGAAGGTATGAGTCGCCACACCGGCGGGCGTGGCCGAGTCGGTGGCCGTCAGCACGAAGTCCGTGTCAGCGGGTGCAGTGCCGTAGAGGTACACGGACCTGCCTTGGGACGGGTAGAGGTAGTCCAGCCGCGGCGTCGCGGGCAGGTTCGCATCAACTGCGAACGTGAAGGTCGTGTCGATGGCCGGGTCAGCCCCGGCGCCCGACTCGACCGCATGGGCCGTCGCGGTGTAGCTGCGGCCTGCCTCGAGCGGGTCGTACGGGGTGAACATCAGGACCGAGCTGTCCGGGCCCGCGGTGGATGCGTACCCGGGAACAGCCGTACCGAGGTCGTCCGCGAGTGTGACGCTGGAGGGATCCGCGCCGTACACGGACTTGATCGGCTCGTTGAGCTCGACCAGGAGTGGGCCGTGCGCCGACCCGGTGCCGTCGGCCGACGGGCTCGTGCGCAGGAGCGCGAAGTCCACGGTGTCCTTGCTGGCACCCATGTAGTTGGACTGGGTGCCGTCGGCGGTTGCGGTCGCGACGACGGTGAAGGTGCCCTGCGACAGCGGCGTCGCGTCGAAGTGCGCGGTCCAGGTGCCGTCGAGCCCCGTCGTGATCGGGGCCTTCGGGCTCAGGACGATGCTCGGGTAGGCGGACGACGCGGTCATCGCGATGTCGGCTCCCGGAGCGGCCGTGCCCGTGACGGTCACGTCCTGGTTCGCGAGGTCGGTGTCGTCGGACACGGTCTCCACGGTGACTGCGGCAGGCGCAGGATCGATGGCGATGGCGGGCCGACCGGCGGCGCTCGCGCTGGTCGCGACCACCCCCACGGCCAGGACGGATGCAGTGGCTACGGCCAGGGACCGGACCAGGGTCGACGCGATACGCACGGGACTCCATTTCACGGATGAGGGGGCGCACGAAAGAGCGGCCTCGAGAGGGCCCCCGAGGTCGATCGGTCGCAGATTGGCTCGCGCTGGTGCGCTTTGACCACCTTGTGCGCTGGCAGGCGAAATACCTAGGGAAGTCGCCCCAGATGGCCCGCGAATGACGTGGACGGACTAACCCGGCTAGTGCATGCCGGCGCCACAGCCGCATCAGACGCTGTGGGCATTAGGGCGATCAGCCGAGCAGTCCCTCGTCGCTCGGCCGGGCTTCGGGTGGCGCGCAGACGCGGCAGTGGCCGGTGCCGGCGCAGGCGACGCACATCGTGGGGATGCCGCTGGCGTCAGACCGCGCACGGCCGCCACAGATGTGGCACCGCCGCGTTCCGAAGCACCGCTCGCATTCCATGATCAACTCATCGGCGCCGCGGCGCTGTCGAGCATGGGCCGAATGCAGGAACGGCAGTAACGATCCGGTCACCGGAGCTAGGCCAGCAGCAGCCGGCTGATGATCATCTTCTGGATCTCGGTCGTGCCGCCGCCGATGCTCGACAGCTTGGCGTCGCGGACCGCGCGCTCGGCGGGGAAGTCCTTGAGGTAGCCGTAGCCGCCGTGGATCTGGACGGACTCGAGCGCATTCTCGACGCAGAGCTTGCCGACCATCGCCTTGGCCATCGATGCCTCGAGCTGGTGCTCCTTGCCCTGCTCCTTGAGCCACGCGGCCTTGTACACGGCGTTGCGACAGGCGTGGTAGTTGATCTCCATCTCGGCGAGCTTGTGGGCGATGGCCTGGAAGTGCGCGATGGGCTTGCCGAACTGCTCGCGCTGCTTGGCGTAGGCGACGGCCTCGTCGATGGTCGCGCGCATGCCGCCGATGACGCCGGCCATCATCACCGTGCGCTCCCAGTCGAAGCACTCGAAGGCCACCCGCCAGAGCGCCTCGCCCTCGATGCTCAGGATGCTGCTCGCCGGCACCCGGCAGTCCTGCAGGTGGATCTCGGCCGTCGGGCTGCTGCGACAGCCCATCTTGTCGAGCTCGCGACCGACGACGAAGCCCGGCGTCTTCGTGTCGACGCAGAACGCCGTCGGTCCCTTGTCGGTGCGGGCCAGGACGTTGCAGACGTCGGCGATCGGGCCGTTGGTGATGAAGATCTTCGTGCCGTTGAGCAGGTAGTCGTCGCCGTCGCGGGTCGCCGTCGTACGGAACGACGCGGCGTCCGAGCCCGACTCGGGCTCGGTGCTGGCCCAGGCCCCCATGTAGGTGCCGTCGCAGAGCCCTGGCAGCCACCTGCGCTTGAGCTCCTCGCTGCCGTGCAGCCAGATCGGGACGGCGCCGATGACCCAGTGGGCTCCGAGGCTGAGCCCGAGGCCGCCGTCGTGACCGCCTTCGGAGAGGGCCTCGTTGACGAGGCAGCAGTCGAGGATCGAGCCGCCTGAGCCGCCGTACTCCTCCGGGATCGGCATGCCGGCCACGCCGGCCGCGGCGAGCTTCGCCCAGACCTCGCGGTCCCAGCGGCCCTCCTTGTCGCGCTCGGCGGCGCCGGGGGCGACCACGTCGCCGGCCAGGCGGCGCATCGAGTCGTAGAGCGACTGCTGCTCGGGCGTGATCGAGAAGTCCACGGCGGGAGCGTACGGCGGCGGGGAACGCTGAGGGCCACCGCCCGTGGTGCGTGGCGATGGCCCTCGTGCGCGCTCGGTGGTGCCTAGTGGACGGGCACCGTGATCACGTTGCTCGTGCCGGACGCGTAGGTCAGCGTGTTCGGGGTCGTGGCGACGAACTGGTAGGTCCCGCTGCCGGTGAAGGTGACGGGAGCCCGCCAGCTGGTGGTGCCGTTGCTCGTCGCCTTCGCCGTCAGGATCGGGCGACCCTGGCCGAGCCGCCAGATGCTGATCGTCTGGCCGTCGACCGGGTGGATCCCACCGCCGAAGACGTAGGTCTTCGGACCGGTCCGCACCGCACTCAGGGACAGGTTGGCGTGGACCAGGATCTTGACGCTGTTGGACTGCGTCTGCACGCCATCGGCGTACCGCAGGAAGCAGCGGGTGCTCGCCGGAAGCTTCAGGGTGAAGTTGATCCTGCCGGCGTTGTCGAGCAGGACGGCGGACCGACTCGTCACGTAGGTCGTGGACGGCCGGGTGTAGCAGCGGAGGTCAACGGGGCTGTTCGGCTCACCCGTCCCCCACAGGTAGGCCTGGTGGCCGGGGGTCAGGGCCTGCTCCGGTGCGACCAGCGTCAGCGCACGCCGGGTCGCCGCCGAGGACGACGGGGTCGGGGAAGCGCTCTGCGCTGCCGTCGAAGACGCGGACGGCGACGGGGATGCGGACTCGATGCAGCACGCGCCGAAGCTGGTCGGCGTCGCGGGCGGGTCCTGCGGCGGCGGCGCGGGGGCTGTCACAGTGGCGACCTCGGAGGTCGCTGTTGCGCCATGGCAGGCGACCGTCGCGACGTACGAGCCGGGCTGCAGGTGCACCGTCTGCTCGTAGTCGACGTCGTTCGCGGTGGTCGGGTCATCGAGGACGACACCGTCGGCCTTGGAGCCGTCGGCGTTCGTGATGTCCGTGGTCGGGACGTAGGCGCAGGAGTAGCGGATCGTGAACGGCTGGTCCGACGTACCCGAACCGGGGGTCAGCGTGACCGAGGACGGCGGACGGCACGACGGGTCACTCGACGCGACCCAGGTGAGCTTCGCGGTGACCTCACCGACCGCGCCGTCGGTGCCGGTCAGCGTGACGAGGAACTGCGGAAGACCGGCATCGGTGTTGAGGTCGAGCGTTGTCAGGTCGACGCTGCCGGTGTCGTCCAGGGGCTGGTCGGTCGCACCAGGAATCGGCTGGCCGTCACCGTCAAGGAACGACACGGTGCCGGTCGAGTAGGTCTGCCGGTCGGGCGCGAGGATCTGCAGGGTCGTGTAGTTGTTCGGGGCGCACGCCTGGCTCGGAGCCACGAACCGCGACGCCAGGACGCGGATCGAGCCGGTGCCACACGCACCGCCGCTGTAGGCGTCGAAGTTCTGGATCTGCGCATTCCCACCATCGGCGTTCAGCCAGATGCAGTCAGGGCGCTGCGGGTCGGCGTTGACCGTGTAGAGGTAGGCCAGGTCGCCGAGCGACGTCTTGGGGAAGTTGACGCAGCTCGCCGCGAGGTTGAAGTCGTAGCACTGAACCCGATCCGACTGCGAGTTGGTGTTGTTCCACCCCGGATGGCCATGGGGGACGTAGACCCGCGGTCCGAGGACGAAGGCCGGCCCGTTCCACGGCTCGTTGGGCGTGATCGTCGCCGCGAGGTTCGCCGGGGTCGCGACGACGGCCCCCGCGAGGTCGAAGCAGGGCGTCGCCGACATCGGGATGCAGACGCCGGTCACCGCTCCGGTGCCGTCGAGCATCGGGAAGGCTGCGCCGTGGTAGCCGGCGAAGTCAGCACCCGCGACCGGCCAGGCACCAGAGCAGGTGACCTGGGCCAGGCCGTCGAAGCAGGCCACCTTCTGGACGCCGTCGATGTTGACCGGGATGAAGATCTCGTTGCCCGCAGAACCCACGGCGGGCGGCGGGAAGTCCGAGTTGGACTGCGTGCCCGCGCCGGTCCCGGCGCCCACGTCGACGACGAAAGGCTGCTCCGCACAGGCGGCCTTCGTCTTGAGGTCGAAGCACAGCATGGTGTTCTTGCCGCCGGTGACGGCGGACCCACTCGCGTAGTTGAACGCGTACCACTTGCTGCCGACCTGGGCCGGAGCGCTGATCGCGCTGTTGCTGGAGATCGGCGACTCGCCCGCTGCCGTGAGCGCAGTGAAGCCGCAGAACGGGTTGGCGTTGCTGCTCGGCTGCGTCGTGTCCACGCACACGACGCCGCCGGTGTGGTCGCGGGACCGCGTCGCGTAGACGAACAGGTGGCCGGAGACCTGGTCGAGCAGGACCCCGGGCTGCCCCGACACGGCGAACCCGCTGCCGGTGTCGGGGTCCGGGTCGGTGATGGTCTTCGGGCTCCAGCACTGCGAGGCGTCCACCTGGAGGTGGCAGGCCACCTGCAGGGTGCCCTGGTGGTGGAAGACGTTGTAGACGGAGGTGTCGGTCATCGCCAGGCCCCAGCCGTCGCCGCCGCCGCTGCCGGCGAAGCTCGAGGCTGGCGGGACGGGGGTCGTCTGCGAAGCGGTGTAAGTCATCGTGGCGGTGCCGGTGTCCGACGTCGTACCGGTCGTCGCCGGCTGCGAGGTGGTGCCCTTCGTCGTCGTCGTACCGGCACTCGCCGTCTCTGCCGTGGCCGGCAGCGCACTGGCCACCAGGCCGGCTGCGATCAGGCTGCCTGCGCCGAGCAGCGCCGTCCGAACACCGAAGCGACGTCGCCCCGTTCCGAGCTGATTCGTGCCCCTACGTACGCCCATTTCCGCACATCCCTCTCGTTGTCAGGAGCGGGACGCTAGGGGCTAAAAGTCTGCTTTCTTGCCTGATGCACGAAAGATGGCCTTAAGTGATCAGACTGGTGGGCTCAAGGGGTCCGGGCGTGTCACTGACGACCCCCCAGACGGGCACCACACGGTCCTTGCCGAAGGGACAGCCCGGCTCAGGAGCGCCGCAGCCACAGCTCGCACGAGGGTCCCTTGCCGAGCGAGGCCCGCTCCGCCTCATCCGGCAAGACCGGGCCTGGGTTACGTAGTTCTCACCGAAGCGCCACCCCGACGCGCAGGGTGAGGCCCTGCCGAGCAACGCACACAATGACCAGACGACGACACGTCGTCCAACCATGGGAGCGCAAGCCGAGACCCCCCGTCGGTGCATCTCGGCATCACGGGCCTGGTCACCCCGGGCCCGTCCGTCATGGCCGTGCTGACCCCCGCCGTCACGTACCGCATTCGCCGATCCTTCCCGGCTGAGCGCGCGGTCCGCGCGTTGTTGCCCAGGGTAAGGAGGTATTACGGAGTGTTAGGCCGGCCTGATCCGACAGTTCCGACTGATGACCTTCGCCCTATCTGGCTCGAATTGAGGGCACAGCGACAGGTGCGAACGAATGATGCAGCTTGCCGTGATCTGCAGAACGTTCCCGACGAGCGCAGGGAAACCGTTCCCCGCGACCCAGCAAGCCGGGAGCGACGATGCTACGAACGAGTCCGACCAGGACGGCGCCCGACGGCGCTGCCCCCAGCGCGTCAGCAACGGGCCGGGCCCCCGGCGGATCGGGCCGGCAAGGGGGCGGCCGCTGGCGCGCCATCATCGCGTCGGTCGCCATGCTCGCCGCGTCCGGCGCCGCCACGACGCTCACGGCGACGGCGGCATCGGCCACCACCCCCGTCCCGAAGGTCCTCATCAACACCGCGACCGTGTCGAACGGCAGCAGCAGCCTCGAGGCGCAGCAGGCCGCCGCGGCCGGCTTTGCCGTCACCTTCGTCAGCGGCGCCCAGTGGGGCGCGATGACCGCGGCGGACTTCGGCCAGTACGACGCCCTCGTCGTCGGCGACCCGACCTGCGGCAGCGTGGATGCGTCCGTCACCAACAACGTGAGCACCTGGGCCCCCGTCGTGATGGGCAAGGCCGGAGGTCGCACCCTGGCCGGGAACCGCGTCGTCGTCGGAACCGACCCGGTCTTCCACCGGGTGTACAGCGGCCGGACGGGGGCGGACCACCTCATCCAGGACGGCATCGCTTTCGCCGGGGCCCAGCCCGGCCGCACCGGCGTCTACTTCGACATCACCTGTGGCGGGACGCCCGCGTCCATCACGGGCGCCCTCGGCGCCCTGAGCGCCGGAACGGGCGCCTGGACGGGCGGTGCCACCAGCTGCGGGAACAACGTCTCCAAGATCGCGAGCAACAGCAAGTTCGACTCCCTGACCAGCGCCGACATGCAGGCCTGGGGCTGCTCCATCCACGAGACGTTCGCGTCGTGGGCCTCCGACTGGTACCCCCTGGCGATTGACATCGACTCGGTTGCCAAGCCCGTGTGCGGCAACGACACCACGTCCCATGCCGCCGTCTGCGGTACGCCGTACATCCTCATCGCCGGGTCCGACATCGTGGTGACCTCGCCGAACCTCAAGCTGACCCCCGCGACCGCCACGAACCCGGCGGGTAGCACTCACACCGTCACGGCGAACGTCCTGCGCGCCGGCGCGCCACTCGTCGGTCAGCAGGTCACCTTCTCCGTCACCGGCATCAACGCCGGCGCCACCGGAACCTGCGGAACCAACGCCAACTGCACCAGTGACGCGAGCGGAAATGTCAGCTTCACCTACACGGACACGAACGGCGCAGGCGACGACACGGTCACTGCGGCCTTCAGGGACAGCGCGACCGGTAGCAACCAGTCGGCGACCGCCGCCGTGCACTGGAGCGCGGCTCCCCAGACCATCACGGTGACGCCGGCCAACCGGACCATCACGTACGGCGGCTCCGAGCCGGTGTTCACGTCGACTTCCGCGAGCAGCGGCAGTCACACCCTGACGACGCCAGCGACCTGCTCGGTGGCGGGCGCGCACGTCAACGTCGGCACCTACACGATCACCTGCTCGGGCGCCACGGCGCCGAGCGGCGACACGATCGTCTACAACACCGGAACGCTCACGATCAACCCGGCTCCGTTCACGGTCACCGCAAAGAACCAGACCGTTGCGTACGGCGCCACGGTGCCCGTGCTCGACACGGTCATCACCGGCCTGCCGGCCGGTGTGACGGTCAACGGCCCGAGCTGCTCCACGGCCGCCAGCCCCCCCGCCGGCAGCTACCCGATCACGTGCTCGGCCGCCGACGCGGGTCCGAACTACCGGGCCTCCTACATCGACGGCACCCTGACCGTCGTGCGCGCGCCCGCCACCATCACGGCCGACAGCAAGACCCGGCCGTACGGCGCGCCCAACCCCGAGCTGACCTACGCCGTCAGCGGCCTGCAGGGCAGCGACGCCTTGAGGGTGCCGCCCACCTGCGCTGTCTCTGGCGGTATGAACGCCGGCACGGCACCGATCACCTGCGTCGGTGCGTCCGCCGGCCCGAACTACACCCTCAGCTACGCACCGGGTTCCCTCACCGTAAGTCCGGCGGTCATCACCGTCACCGCTGACAGCGTCTCCAGCACGTACGGCGACAAGGCGCCTGACTTCACGGCGACCGTCCGCGGTCTGGTGGCCGGCGACGCCCTCCGGACGCCACCGAGCTGCGACGTCTCCGTCCCGCACACCGGCGCGAACGCTTATGTCGTCGCCTGCAGTGGCGCCGACGCGGGAACGAACTACACGATCAACTACGTCAACGGCACGTACACGGTCGCCAAGGCCAACGGCATCGTGACGCCAGACCCGAAGACCCGCCTCTACGGCGCCCCAGACCCGACGTTCACCTACTCCGTGTCAGGTCTGCTGGCCGGCGAGAGCCTCACCAGAGAGCCGACCTGCCAGGTCGGGGTCGCGCACACGGACGCCGGCAGCTACGGCATTGCCTGCACCGGCGCCGATGGCGGCGACAACTACACGGTCGACGAGACGGCCACCGCGCCGCTCGTCGTACAGCCCAGGCCCATGTCCGTCGTGCCGAACAACGTCACGACGACCTACGGCACGGCGCCGATCTTCACCTGGACCACCGACGGGCTCCTGACCGGCGACGCCCTCATCGCGCCCGCAGTCTGCGGTGTCGAGGGCGAGCACAGCGCCGCAGGCACGTACCCGATCACCTGCACGGGTGCCGACGCCGGGGGCAACTACGCCATCGCCGTCACCAAGGCAACGCTCACCGTGCAGCCCAAGAACGTGACGGTCACCCCCAGCGATGCCACGCGTGTCTACGGCGCGGCTGACCCGGCCTTCACCCCCTCCATCGACGGGCTGGTCGGCGCCGACAGCCTGCCCACACCGCCCTCCTGCTCGGTGATGAGTGCGCACGACGTCGTCGGCAGCTACGACATCGTCTGCGCCGGCGCCGACGGTGGGAACAACTACACGGTCAACCAGGCCGCCACGGCGACGCTCACCGTCACCAGGGCACCCCTGAGCGTCGTCGCGGACAGCTTCAGCCGCCACTACAACCAGGCCAACCCCACCTTCACGGGGAAGGTCGACGGTGCGGTCAACAACGACGTGATCACCGCGTCGTACAGCAGCCTCGCCGGCCTGACGTCACCCATCGGCGGCTATGTCATCGACGCGACGCTGACCGGTGCGGATCTGGGCAACTACGAGCTCAGCAACGTGTCCGGGATGCTCACGGTCAGCAAGGCCACGCTCTTGGTGACCCCCGGCGACCAGGGTCGGCCGTACGGCGACCCCGACCCCGCCTTCGCCTCGGTCATCAGCGGCCTCGCCACCGGCGACGCCCTCGTGTCGGCACCGGTCTGCTCGGTGGTCGTCACTCACGTCAACGTCGGCCAGTACCCGATCACCTGCCGCGGGACTGACGCTGGCTCGAACTACACCGTCGACGAGACGCCGACAGCGATTCTCACCATCGACACCGCCCCGCTCACGGTGATGGCGGACAACCAGACCCGCGCCTATGGGCAGCCGAACCCAGAGCTGACCTATGCGGTCACGGGCCTGCACGCTCCGGACCAGCTCACGGCGCCGGCCGCCTGCTCGGTCAGCGGCGACACAGCGGTCGGGTCCTTCCCGATCAGGTGCGAGGGTGCCGCTGCAGGCCAGAACTACTCGATCAGCTACGTCGAGGGCTCGCTCAACGTCACCCGGGCCGTGGCCACCGTCACAGCGGATGGAGCCTCGACGATCTACGGAAAGCCGGCGCCGGCCTTCACCTCCCACACAGCCGGGTTGGTGCCGGGCGACAGCATGACCGCTCAGCCGAGGTGCGCCGTGACCGGACCGCACACGGCCGCCGCCGCCTACTCGATCACCTGCGACGGCGCAAACGCAGGCGGCAACTACACGATCGTGTACGTCGACGGCACCTACACCGTCACGAAGGCGCCGGGCGTCGTCACCCCGAACCCGCAGACCAAGGTCTTCGGTGACAAGGACCCGGCGTTCAGCTACTCCGTCTCCGGGCTCCTGCCTGGTGAGTCGCTGGCGACCGAGCCGACCTGCGCTGTCGTGGGTGCCCACGCGAACGTGGCCAGCTACGACATCGGCTGCTCCGGTGCCGATGGTGGGAGCAACTACAGCGTCGACCAGAAAGCCACCGCGCCGCTCTTGGTCACGCGCAAGGCGGTCTCGCTGACGCCGAACAACCAGAGCACGACGTACGGCGACGCGGACCCGACGTTCACCTACAACGTCGCCGGCCTGCTCGGGGACGACAACCTCGTCACCGCGCCGACGTGCAGCGTGGTCGGCCCGCACTCCCAGGCCGGTCAATACCCGATCACCTGCACGGGTGCAGACGCTGGTGGCAACTACACGGTCACCGCCACCGAGGCCACCCTGACCGTCAACCAGGCCGTCGTGACGGTCACGCCCGGCGACAAGACCCGGGTCTACGGCGCGGCAGACCCGGCCTTCACGCCCATCCTGACCGGGCTCGTCGGGGGCGACACGCTCCCGACCGCGCCGACCTGCACGGTTCGCGGTGCGCACATCAACGTCGGTAGCTACCCGATCGCTTGCGCCGGCGCTGCCGGCGGCCGCAACTACATCGTGGATCAGTCGGCGACCGCCGTTCTCACGGTGACGAAGGCCCCGCTCAGCGTCGTGGCGAACAGCTTCACCCGCCTGTACGACCAGGCGAACCCACCCTTCAGCGGTCAGGTGACGGGCGTCGTCAACGGCGACAGCATCGACGCTGCGTACAGCAGCGCCGCCGGCAAGACGACCGACGTCGGGGCCTACGGCATCACCGCAGCGCTGTCGGGTGCGGCGCTGGGCAACTACGCCGTCACCAACACGCCGGGCACGCTGACCATCAACCAGATGGGCACCGTCCTGACGATCACGAGCTCCGCTGCTCAGCAGCTCGGTGGCGCAGTGCCGATCACGGCTCAACTCACCGAGGCCGCGGGCGGCGCCGCGATCAGCACGCAACCGGTGACGATCACGGTCAACGGCGGGTCGAAGACGGCAAGCGGCAACCCCGCGACAGCCAGCTTCGCCCTGGCTAACGGCAGCTACCCCGTGACAGCAAGCTTCGCCGGCTCGAAGAACTACCTGAGCTCTGCTGCCTCTCAGACGCTCGTCGCCTTCCAGCGGACCGGGTTCGTCATCTGGGGCGGCAACGTCGGGGGCGTCGCGCCTGGCAGCACGGTGAGCTTCTGGGGCTCGAAGTGGTTCGACCAGGTCGTGAGCGGCAACGCGCAGCCCGCCAACGAGTTCAAGGGCTTCGCGAGCACCGTGACCGCGACCGGCTGGAACAGCACCGGCGGGGCCTCGAGCGGACCGCCGGCGACCATCGGCCAGTACGTGTCGGTGATCGTGGCGACCAGCCTGACCAAGAGCGGCAGCACGATCGCGGGCAATATCAGCAAGGTAGCGGTCGTGAAGGTCACGAACCCGGACAGCTACCGGCCGAGTCCCGGTGCTACGACCTCCGGCACGGTGTCCAGCCTGAGCTAGTCCGCAGCAGTCCCAGTCCCACCGAGAGCGGCGCCGGAACCCGGCGCCGCTCTCGGCGTTCGGTCACCTCGGAGTAGGAGCCGGCGGCGGCTGGGCTAGCGGTCGTCGCGCAGGAGTCGGTAGACGAGGTAGATCGCGCCCGCCCCGAGTGCGAGCAGCGCGGCCACCAGGACGAGTCCGTGCACGACGCCGATCACCCGCGCACCGTAACGTTCGGGCCATGAGGCGGCTGGTGGTGAAGGCCACAGCAGGCGCGGACGCGCCGGAGCGGTGCGCCCAGGCCTTCACGGTCGCCGCGATGGCCATCGCCGCGGGCGCGGAGGTCTCGCTCTGGCTCACCGGCGAGGCCAGCTGGTTCGCCCTGGAAGGCCGTGCGGAGGCCTTCGCGCTGCCGCACAGCGCGCCACTCGCGGAGCTTCGCGACGCCGTGCTGGCCGGTGGCCGGGTCGTGCTCTGCACCCAGTGCGCCACCCGTCGCGGGATCAGCAGCGAGGACCTGCTCCCGGCAGTGGTCGTGGCGGGTGCGGCAGCCTTCGTCGAAGAGGTCCTGGCCGAGGGCACGCAGGCCCTCGTCTACTGATCCTCGTCGTCCTCGTCGCGCCGCCGGCTGCGCTTCTTGGCGAAGAACCAGAAGAAGAACAGCAGGACGAGCAGGATGCCGATCAGCCCACCGGCGATCGGGATCAGGACGCGACGGTCCTTCGCGAGCGGGATGTTCTTGGCCTTCACCGGTGGCGCCTTCGCCCCGGCCGCGTCGGGCCAGGTCAAGGGGGCCTCCGCCCGACGCTGGAGCAAGCCGGAGTGCAGGGTCAGGCGGGCGGTCCACGGGCCGCCGCGGATCGCCGTGGCCAGCGGGACGACCACCGGCTCCGTGTCACCGGGTGCGAGCGTCGTGCCGAGCGTGGCGGGATACGGGCCGCCCGACAGGCCACCGGGTCCGTCGCGGAGCGTGAGCACCCCGGACATGTCCAGGGCGCGGTCACCGGTGTTGTGCACCTGCGCGGTGGCGAGGGGCGTGCCGTCCGCCGCGCGCGAGGCCTGCAGCGTGTCGATGGTGAAGTCGCTGCGGGGCGCGCGCGGACCGCCGACGTCGAGGTAGACCCGGATGCCCACGCGGCTCGCGACCGCCACTCCGCTCCTGGTCGGGCGGGCCGGCAGCTCGGCCAGCAGCACGGCGTACCGCTCGGCGCCCGTTGCGGACGCGGGGATGGCGAACGAGGCGGTGGCGAAGCGCTGCTCGCCCGAGGGGACGGTGACGACAGCCGGCGCGACCGCGATCCAGGACGACAGCTCGTTGTCCGCGCGTCCCTCGACGATCGTGAAGGTTCCGTTGGCGATCCCCGCGGCGCCGGCGTACAGGCGGACCGTGATGGGCTGGCTGGTGCCGTTGCACACCCTGAACCGGCGCGTGAAGCGGGCGCCCGGCTGCACGTGGTCGATCACGTAGCTGTGCGCCCGAGGGTCGCGGACCGTGCCCGGGACGTCGGCCAAGCCGATGCCGAGGCCGGGGTTGCAGACGCCTACGCGAGGAGGCGCTGCGGTCGCCGGCATGCCGGGAGCCGCCGCGAGGATCGCGGCGGCTCCCAGAACGAGAAGGAAGGTGCGCTTACGAGACACTCTGCGTGACGGTACCGGTGTAGACCCCGCCCGGCTGGTCAGCAGGCACCGTGAGCCGCAGCATGGGCACGAACGTGACGACGCTGGGCCCCGTCGCCACCGCAGTGACGAGGTTCGCGCCGTTCGCCACCGGAGCGTTGGCGCCGCTCGCCGTCGTACCGTTGGAGTAGGTGAGGGCCGCCAGACCGGGAACGGTGCCGGTCGGGTTCACGTAGAACTTGGCACCGGCGGCCGGGATCGCGGCGGGACCGGCCACGGCGGGCGTGAACTGGCTTGCGGTCGCCTTCGAGGTCCAGCCGGCCGATGACAGACGCGTGTCCGTGACGACGGTCGGACCGAGGTTCACGTCCGCAAGAGCACTCGCCGCGGCGGTGACGGTGCCCGATGTGCCGACGGCTGTTGGCGAGACGAGGATCGACAGGCTGCCGTCGATGACGGTCACGCTGACCGTCGTGCAGTTGCCCGCGAGGGTCTGCGCCGCGGTGCACGTGTCGGCGTTCGCAGGTGCCGCCAGCAGCGCCAGCCCGGCAACGGCAGCCGCCGCGGCGGCGACGAGGTTGGCCTTACGCATGATTGCTCCTGTGCGGCAGTCTGCGTCACGATCTGTGACCTCTCCACCATCGGCGCCCCACTGACCCAGCCGTATGACGAGGACTAGCCATCTTGACTAGGCCGTACGGCGCAAACAGGTGAGCCGGCTTGTCCGGATCACGGTCGTTTCGTGGCAGCAGACGTGGCGCCGTCGTCGCTCGTCGCGCCGGCGGCCGTACTGCAGCACCACCAGTAAGAGAGCCTCGGCACGAGCCGGCCAGCTGGCGATGACCGGGACGGCCGCCGGGTCATCGCAGGTGGCCCCTGACCGCCGTCCCTGACGACTCCGGGAAGGCCCGGCCAGGACAGGCGCGGCCGGGTCGTGGCGCCTGGTTCGGCGTACGCAACTCAGGACATCGCCATCCCTAGTGCCGCGAACTCAGGAGCAAACGGAGTAGCGCGCTCGACTGAGCGGCGTCTTTCCGAGATGACTACAAGAGACCATGCGGATGGGGGAGGTGAACCCCGATGCAGTTAGGGCGATCGGAAAACTCCGACTAACCCAGAAGGACACCCACCATGCGTCGTATGAAGACCGTCTCCGCCGTCATCGCCGCCGCGAGCCTCGCGATGGTGGGCTTCGGTGCCACCGCGGCCAACGCCGCGTCCGGTTCGACCACCGCGACCTTCACGGTCAACGGAACGGGCCTGAGCATCTCCGTTCCCGGCACCGCCACCCTCGGCAGTGCCAACACGGGCGCCGCCAGCGTCCTCGGTGCGCCGCTCGGCGCCGTCACCGTCACGGACGGCCGCGGCCTCCTGCTCGCCACCTGGGCAACCACCGTGTCGACCACGACCTTCACGACCGGCTCGGGTGCGGCGACGAACCAGCAGGTCACCGCTGCCAACGTCACGTACAACCCGGGCCTGCTGGCCAGCGCGACCACGACGGGTACCGGCGTCTTCGTCCCGGGCACGCCCGGGGCGATCAGCGGCGGCCTCACTGCCGGCTCCTGGACCGTCGGCTCGGGTAACAACACTGCAAGCTGGAACCCGACGCTGTCGTTCACACTGGCGTCCGACCAGGTTGCCGGCACCTACACCGGAACGGTCACTCACTCGGTGACGTAGCGGTACAACTACCTGCATGAAGAAGGTTCTCGTCGTACTGCTGGTGGCCGGGGCTCTCGCCCCGGCCACTGGCGCGTTCGCAGCACCTGGCCCGAGCAGCGGCGGGGTCAGCATCCGATTGGGTGAGGCGCCCGTCGCACGCCGAGCCGACCCGCGCGCGAACAGCTACATCATCGACCATGTCAAACCGGGCACGAGCATCCAGCGCAAGGTCATCGTCACCGACAACGCCAAGCAACCGCTGACTGTCTCTCTGTACAGCGGAGCAGCTGAGATCAAGTCCGGCGAGTTCTTCCCGTCGGCCGGGCGCACCGCCAATGAGCTGTCTTCCTGGACCACCGTGTCGACCCCTTCCGTCAGTCTCCAGCCCGGCGCCGAGCAGACCGTCGAAGCGACGATCGCGGTGCCCGCCAAGGCGTCATCGGGTGAGCGGTACGCCGTGGTCTGGGCCGAGATCAAGTCGTCCGGCTCAAGCGGAGTCATCCAGGCAAACCGCGTAGGCATCCGCATCTACCTCTCGGTCGGCCCCGGCGGTGAGCCACCCAGTGACTTCACCGTCGACACGCTGCAGGCGAACCGGTTGCCGGACGGTCAGCCTGTGGTCTATGCCCTCGTCCACAACACCGGCGGCCGCGCTCTCGACATGAGCGGCTCGCTGCAGCTCACCAAGGGCCCGGGTGGCCTGAGCGCGGGCCCCTTCCTGGCGAAGCTGGGGACGACGCTGGGGATCAAGGACACCGAGCCGGTGACCGTCCTGCTCGACAAGGCCTTGCCGGCCGGACCCTGGTCGGCACGGATCGATCTCGTGAGCGGTCTGACCAAGCGCGCGGCAACGGCCACGATCACGTTTCCCGCCGCAGCGGGAGCGGGCAATGACGCCAGCGCCGCTCCGGTGGTGCTGCAGCAGAACAGCTCGAAGCGCGGGCTGCCGCTGGTCCCCATCCTGGCCGGCGTCGGCGGCGCAGCAGTGCTGGGCTTCCTGGTCCTGGTCGTGTTCAAGCGGCCGAAGCGTCGCGGTGCGAAGGGCGGATCGCACGCGCGGCATGGTCGCTGAGGCACCTCATACGACGCTGTGCGTGATCGTGCCGCTGTAGGTGCCGGCAACGTTGCCGGCGCCGACGGCAACGGAGATCTGCGGGTTCCACGACACCGAGGTGCTTGCTGCGATCGACGTTCCGGTGCAGCTGAACGCCGTCTGGGCCACCGCGAGGGTGACGGCGACCGTCTGACCGGCAACGCACGCGCCGGCCGCGAAGCCGCTGGTCGCCGTCGCCGATCGGGAGAGGTAGGAAACCGACGACGCAGGCACCCGCTCGGCCGCTGAACCCGCACCGGTGGAGAAGCCCGACGTCGAGACGGTTGCCGTCCACGTGGCGACGTGCGGCAACGTCGAGGAGGTCGCCACCGTGATGGTGCCGAGGCTGGCAGTGATGGTCCGCGCGCCGGTGGCGACCGACCCGAACGACGCCGAGCCAGGCACGGAGATCGACAGACCCGGCGCCGATGCGTAGGCGGGCGGCGTCGGCAGGACGAGGGCAGCACAGAGCAGGCCGACGGCGATGCCGCCGACACGGACCCGGCCGCGGCGCATTCCGACCTGCCTCCTTCCCGTCGTACATCGTCCGCTATGGCGCCGCGCATGAGCGGAAAAAAGCGACGGCCCGGCTCCCCTTTCGGGAAACCGGGCCGTCGTGCGTCGCGTGCTAGGCGGGGACCTCGACGTCGGTCTCGACGACGTCGCCGAGAACCGCGGTCACCGCCGTGTCGAGGGGCGCCGCCTTCGGGGCGAGCGTGCGCAGCGTCCAGTCGCCCGGAGCGGCGAAGAAGCGAAACGCCCCCGTCGCCGACGTGACGACCTCCGCGGTGAACTCCCCACTGCTGTCGAGCAGCCGGACGTAGGCGCCGCCGAGCGGCGAGCCACCGCGCGACACCGTCCCCTGCACGATCGATTCCTTGGCCACGTCAATGCCTTCCAGGTCGAGGGTCTGCGCGGGGGCTCCGCACATCAGACGTCCTTCTCGACGGGCACGCCGACGAGCGAGCCGTACTCCGTCCAGGATCCGTCGTAGTTCTTGACGTCCTTCTCACCGAGCAGCTCGTGCAGCGCGAACCAGGTGTGGCTGCTGCGCTCGCCGATGCGGCAGTAGGCGATCGTCGGCTTGCTCGTGTCGAGACCAGCCTCCTCGACGTAGAGCTTGCGGAGCTCGTCGTCGCTGCGGAAGGTGCCGTCGTCGTTGGCCGCCTTGGACCACGGGACGTTGAGGGCCGTCGGGATGTGACCGGCCCGCTGCGACTGCTCCTGCGGCAGGTGCGCCGGCGCGAGCAGCTTGCCGCTGAACTCGTCGGGGCTGCGCACGTCGATGAGGTTCTTCTTGCCGATCGCCTCGATCGTCTCGTCGCGGAAGGCGCGGATGGTCTTGTCCTGCTCCTTCGCCGTGTACGACGTCTTGTCGCGAGCCGGGGTGTCGGTCGTCAGCTCACGACCGTCGAGCTCCCACTTCTTGCGGCCGCCGTCGAGCAGCTTGACGTCACTGTGCCCGTAGAGCTTGAAGTACCAGTAGGCGTAGGCGGCGAACCAGTTGTTGTTGCCGCCGTACAGGATCACGGTGTCGTCATTGGAGATTCCCTTGGCCGACAGCAGGGCCTCGAACTTCTCCTTGCTGACGAAGTCGCGGATCACCTGGTCCTGGAGGTCGCTCTTCCAGTCCAGCTTGACCGCGCCCTCGATGTGGCCGGTGTCGTAGGCACTGGTGTCCTCATCGACCTCGACCAGCACGATTCCGGGGGTGTTCAGGTTGTCGGCGGCCCAATCGGCCGTGACGAGCACGTCTGCGCGGCTCATAACGTCGTTTTCTCCTCTAGATGGTGGTGGTCACGCCAAGCGGCGGACCACCGCGGGGAACGTCAAAGATCGGAATGCTGAGCATCGCCCAGGTGGGCCGTGCGGCGCCAGAGGCATCACGCACGAAGTGCTCCAGTACATCAGCACACGAAGTGCGCGCGAAGTGCGATCGGATGCGCAGGTGCGTCAGCGGACGCGGGTGCCCGGTCGACACAGGCAGCTGCCCACGCGGCACAGGTCGACCGCGCGGCGGGAGGTGAGGCGAATGCCCATAGCCCACAGACTACCGGCGGTCAGAGGACGACGTCGACAGCGTCGGCGTTGATCCGAATGCCGCTGGAGCTCGCCACAACCGAGGTCAGCTGCAGGCCGTAGGGCAGCGCCGGCAGGTCCAGCGCGCGGGCGAGGACCGTGTTGATCGCGGCCACGACCAAGTCGATCGCCGCCTGCGGAGCGGCGAAACCGTCGATGTCGACGTCGCTGACCAGCAGCTGCGGAGCGCCGGCGTCGAAGCTGACCTGCGCCTGCGCGCTGCCCTGCACCTCGACGCCGAGCACCGTGACGCGCGCGGTGACCGCCACCTCGTCCCCCGATCGGCGCAGCGACAGCGCAGTGAGACCCTCATCGGCTCCGGCCTCGACCGCCCGGCGGGCCACCTCGGCGTAGGGGATGGTGACGAAGCCATCCGCGGAGTCGACCGGCACATCGGGGCGATTGCCGCTGCGCAGATCCGCGACTGAGAGCTGCACACCGCGCAACTGGGCCGAGATGTCGAGGTTCCGAAGGTCCTGCAGCGCGACGCCGCGGGCCTGCACCTCGATGTCG
>JAODNA010000132.1 GCA_025465135.1 Frankiales bacterium
CCCTGCTGGCCGGCCCGGCACTGGCCGTCGCGGTCGCCGCCACCACGGCAGCCCCGGCGGCCGCGGGTCTTGTCGCCGGTCTGGGCGCCGGCCTGGTGGGCGGGTACGACGACCACCGCGGCGAACCGGGCGGCCCGAAGGGCTTCCGCGGGCACTTCACAGCCCTGCAGCAGGGCGACCGGACGACGGGGACCGTCAAGGTGCTCGGCATCTCGGCCGTCGGCGTGACCTGCGCGGCGCTCCTCGGCGGCCGTGGTGCGGTCGACCTCGCCCTCGGAGGGGCGGCGGTCGCGGGCGGGGCCAATGTCCTCAACCTGCTCGATCTGCGCCCCGGCCGGGCGCTGAAGGTCGGGCTGGCGGGCGCAGTCGCCCTCGGCCAGCCCGGCATCGCCGGGGCCTGTGCGGCCTTGCTCCCCGCCGACCTGGGTGAGCGGACCATGCTCGGCGACACCGGGGCGAACGCGCTCGGAGCCACGCTCGGTGTGGGCCTTCTCCTGCGGGTGCGGTCACGGACAGGTCGGGCGGCCGCGGTCGCGGCCCTCGTCGCGTTGACCGCGGCGAGCGAGCGCGTCTCCTTCAGCGCGGTCATCGACCGGTCGCCGGGGCTGCGGTGGCTCGACCGGCTCGGGCGGGCCGCATGAGGTTCCGCCTCGTGGCAGGCGCGGCCGCTGGGGTGGCGGTCGTCACCGTCGCCAGCCGGCTGGTCGGGTTCGGGCGCATCGCAGTTCTCTCCCGGTCACTCGGCACGTCCTGCGTCGGAGACACCTACGCCGCGGCGAACTCGATTCCCAACGTCGTGTTCGAGGTGGTCGCCGGCGGTGCGCTCGCGAGCCTCGTGGTGCCCGTCCTCGCAGCGGCGGTCGCCGCCGGCGACCGGGAGACCGCAAGCCGGACGGCCTCGGCGCTGCTGACCTGGACGGTCACGGTCCTCACACCGATCGCCCTGTTCGGGATGCTCGCTGCGCCGTACCTCATGCGCGCCCTCGTCGGCTCCGGCCCTCGTTGCGGCCGCCCCATGCTGGACGTCGGTGGGCGCATGCTTGTCGTCTTCCTCCCGCAGGTCGTGCTCTACGGCATCGGGATCGTGCTGGCCGGGATCCTGCAGGCGCACCGCCGGTTCCTCGGTCCCGCCGTCGCGCCCCTGCTGTCGAGCCTCGTCGTGATCACGGCCTACCTCGTCTACGCGGCGCAAGGCGCCACCCCCCTCGACCGGCTGCCACGTGGGCAGGAGCTGGTGCTCTCGGTCGGGACGACGCTGGGCGTTGCTGTGCTCTCCCTGGGCCTGCTCGTGCCGATGCGCAGGTGCGACCTGAGGCTTCGACCGAGCTGGGTGTTCCCGCCGGGGGTCGCCAACCGCGTGCGCCGCCTCGCCCTGGCCGGGCTCGCGGGGCTGGCCGCGCAGCAGCTCGCCCTCGTGGTGGCGCTGCGACTGGCGGCGCACGGCACCGAGGGGGCCGTGGTCGTGTTCCAGGTGGCAACGGCCTTGTTCCTGCTGCCGTGGGCGGTTCTCGCGGTCCCCGTCGCGACGACGGCGTTTCCGGTGCTGACGGCGAGCGCTGCCGCTGGTGAGGAGACCGGTTACGCCGACGTCGCCCGTCGCTCGCTGCTGGCCGTCGTCGTGACGATGCTCGGCGGCATCGCCCTCCTGGTCGCGGTCGCGGCGCCGGCCGCCCGCGTGCTGGCCGCCGGAGTGCCCGGCCCCGAGAGCGTGGGGGCGTTGACGCGCGGGACGATCGCGTTCGCGCCCGGCCTGCTCGGCTACGGTCTGCTCGCCCTGCTCGGGCGCGCGCTGTACGCCCGCGGGGACGGCCGCACCCCCGCTGTCGCGACCGTCACCGGATGGCTCGTCGTGGCCGGGTTGGACACGTTCCTGGTGGTCGCGACGTCGGCCGACCGGGTCACGGCGCTCGGTCTGGGCAACAGCGGTGGGATGACCGTCGCCGGTGCGATGCTGCTGCTCGGGCTTCGTCGCGCGTCGCCGGACGCCCTTCGGGGCGTGGGCCGTACGATGGC
This sequence comes from Frankiales bacterium, assembly GCA_025465135.1. Taxonomy (GTDB): domain Bacteria; phylum Actinomycetota; class Actinomycetes; order Mycobacteriales; family SCTD01; genus RYN-124. The sequence continues at coordinate 2,014 of JAODNA010000132.1, forward strand.
GGTCGGTCTGCTGGCGGCCGGGATCGCGATGGGGGCCGCCGCCGCCGTCCCGTCGTTCGGGAAGTCCGTCGGGGCCGCGCTGCTGTCGGGCGTGCTGCTCGGCGCGCTGGTCGTCGCGGTCTATGTGGGTGTGCTCCGCGTGCTCGACCCCGACGGGCTGCGGACGCTCCGTCATGTCTGACCGCGCCGGACGCCGGCTCGGCTCCGAGACGCGCCTCGACGGGCGCCGGGTGCTGCTCGTCCTCGCCACGAGCACCGGGGGCGTCGGCCGGCACGTGCGGTCACTCGCGGTCGGCTTGGGGCAACGGGGAGCAGAGGTGCTCGTCGCCGGGCCTGCATCGACACAGGACGTGTTCGACTTCCCGTCGTACTCCGTCGTCGACATCGGCACCGCCCCCAACCCGCTCCGCGACGCCGCCGCGGCGCTGGCGTTGCGGCGCCTCGCCGGACGGGTCGACATCGTGCACGCGCACGGACTCCGTGCCGGTGCGCTCGCCCCGACCGCGACACCGCTCGTCGTCTCCTGGCACAACGCGCAGCTGGCCGAGACGCGGATCGGGGTGCTGCTCGAACGCCATGCGGCGCGCCGCGCCACAGTCACCCTCGCCGCCTCCGATGACCTGGTCCGCCGGGCCCTGGCCTGCGGCGGTCGCGACGTGCGGTTCGGGCCGGTTGCAGCGCCCGCCCTGGTTGCCAGCGGCGTCGACCCGGGCCTCGGCCATCCGCTCGTCCTCGCGGTCGGCCGCCTGCACCCGCAGAAGGGCTACGACGTGCTGCTGGAGGCGCTACCGCTGCTGGGCGACGCCGTCGTGGCGGTCGCGGGCGACGGGCCGCTGCAGCGCGAGCTCGAGGCGCGTGCTCCGCAGGTCCGCTGGCTCGGCCGCCGCGCGGACGTCGCCGACCTCTACGCCGCGGCCGATGTCGTCGTGCTGCCGTCCCGCTGGGAGGCGCGCTCTCTCACGGCGCAGGAGGCGCTGCGGGCCGGGCGGCCCCTGGTCGCTGCCGATGCCGGCGGGATGGCGGGTCTCGTCAAGGACGGTGCTGTGCTCGTGCCGGTCGGTGACGCGAGCGCACTGGGCACCGCGGTGCGGCGGCTGCTCGACAACCCGGACGAGGCCGCGGCGGTCGCCACGCGCGGGGCTGCGGTCGCCGCCGGCTGGCCGGACGAGGCCGACACGGTCGCTCAGGTCGCGGCGCTCTACGCCGAGCTGCTCCGATGAGCCGCGCGCTGGCGCTGGCCGTCGTGGCGGCCGCGGCGCTGGGCCCACTCGCGCTCGGGTCGGATGCCGAGGCGGCAAGCCCGACGCAGGTCGTGGCCGCGGACGGTCCGCGGGTGATCGTCATCGGCGCGCCTGGTCTGCGCTGGAGTGACGTCAACGCGCAGAACACCCCGGCCCTTGCGGGTCTGGCCAGGAAGGCTGCGACCGCGGTCCTGTCGGTCCGGACCGCGGCGCCGGTCGACTGCCCGACCGACGGCTGGCTCTCCCTCTCGGCCGGCAACCGCGTCCGCAGCACGGGGCGGCACACGGGCCGCTGCCCCGCGACGTTCCCGGCCGCCACGTCGCTTCCGGCCCAGGTCCGCGCCAACGCCGATCGCCGCGAGGGTGCGGTTCCCGGCCTGCTCGCCGACACGCTGCGGGCCCACGGGCGGTGCGTGCACGGAGGGGGACCGGGCGGGTCGTTGGCGGCTGCGGGAAGCGACGGCACCGAGGCGCCGCCTGACACCCTGGCAGCGGCGCGCAACCTCGGCGGAACCGACCCGCTGGCCGGAGCGACAGCGCGGTCGGACTGCGATGTCCTCCTGCTGCAGGCAACCGCGGTCGGCAGCACGGCGCGTGCGAGCGGTGCCGCGGCCGTCGACGCGCTGGTGGCGCGCGTGCAGCAGCTGCGACCGCCGGCCTCGACGCTGCTGGTGGTCGGACTCTCCGAGGCACCGGGTGACAAGGGGGCCCACCTGCATGTCGCTCTTGCCGCCGGCCCCGGGTTCGGTCCCGCGGCGCTGACCTCGGCGAGCAGCCGGCGCCCGCGCTACGTGCAGCTCGTCGACCTCGCACCCACCGTCCTGTCCCTGCTGGGCATCAACAGCCCGAACGCCATGATCGGTGAGCCCTGGCGTGCGACCGGTGGAGCCCCCTCGATCGCCGACCTGCGCGACGAGGAGCGCAAGTCGGACGGACAGCGGCAGGTCACCGTGCCGTTCTTCGTCGTCCTCGTCGGGGTCCAGCTGCTCCTGGTCGGGAGCTGCCTGCTGCTGCGCCGATGGCGCCTGGTGGAGCTGTTCGCCCTCGCCGGCACGACGGCGGTCGGGGCGTCCTACCTCGCCAACCTCGTCCCGTGGTGGCGGGCCGACTCACCGCTCCTCGCGATGCTCGCGGCGACGACCGCCGCGACAGCGCTGCTCACGCCGATCTGCCTGCTGGGCAAGGGGTTGTTGGCACGCGCCGGCCTGGCCTGCGGCCTCACAGCCACCGTGCTCGTCATCGACGTCCTGACGGGCGCCCACCTGCAGATGTCGTCGGTGGCGGGCTACTCACCTGTCGTCGCTGGTCGCTTCGCGGGCATCGGCAACGTCGCCTTCGGCGTGCTCGCGGCGTCGGTCCTGCTCGCCGCGGCCAGCACCCGGAGTGCCACCGTCGCTGCCCTCACCGCCCTCGTCGTCGTCGCCGACGGGGCACCGATGTGGGGGAGCGACGTCGGCGGCGTGCTCGCGCTGGCACCGGCCTACGCGCTCCTCGTCCTCCTGCTCGCCGGCCGCAAGGTCAGCCTCGCCCGGCTCGCGGCCGCGGCAGGCGTCGGCGGGTTGGTCGTCGCGGCGTTCGGCATCGCCGACCACGCCCGGCCCGAGGACCAGCAGACGCACCTCGGCAGGTTCGTCGGCCAGGTGCTCGACGGCAGCGCCGGGGGAGTGGTGGAGCGCAAAGCCGAGGCCAACGTGTCGCTGCTGTTCCACTCGCCCGTCACCGCGCTGCTGCCGCTCGTCGTCGCGTTCCTGCTGCTGCTGTTCCTGCGCCCGCCCACTGCCCTGCGCGGGGCCCTGGACCACAGCCCGGCATGGCGGGCCGGCCTGCTGGCGGTCCTGACCGCCGGAGGCCTCGGCTTCCTGCTCAACGACAGCGGCGCCGCCGTACCGGCCCTCGCGATCGTGGTCGCCGTTCCGGCGACCCTTGCCGTCCTGGCGCGTCACGCCCGCGGACCGGCCGGCGCAGGTTAGAGTGAACTTCCGTGCAGCGGGCCGCGCAGAGGCCGCTGAAGAGCACGGGAGCCCATGTGGCACGAGCGGACCAGACCACCTGCCACCTGTTCGTCACCGGCGGCGTCGCCTCCTCGCTCGGTAAGGGACTCACGGCCTCCAGCCTCGGCCGGCTGCTGAAGGCGCGCGGCCTGCGGGTCACGATGCAGAAGCTGGATCCGTACCTCAACGTCGACCCCGGCACGATGAACCCGTTCCAGCACGGCGAGGTCTTCGTCACCGATGACGGCGCCGAGACCGACCTCGACGTCGGGCACTACGAGCGGTTCCTCGACGAGGACCTGCACGGCTCGGCCAACGTGACGACCGGCCAGGTCTACAGCGCCGTCATCGCCAAGGAGCGCCGCGGTGAGTACCTCGGAGACACGGTGCAGGTCATCCCGCACATCACCAACGAGATCAAGGAGCGCATCCGCGGTCTGGCCGGTCCCGACGTCGACATCGTCATCACCGAGGTCGGCGGCACGGTCGGCGACATCGAGTCGCTGCCGTTCCTCGAGGCCGCACGGCAGGTCCGTCAGGAGGTCGGGCGCGACCACTGCTTCTTCCTGCACGTCTCGCTCATCCCCTACATCGGCCCGTCGGGAGAGCTGAAGACGAAGCCGACGCAGCACTCCGTGCAGTCGCTGCGCGCGATCGGCATCGCGCCTGATGCACTGGTGCTGCGCAGTGACCGGCCCATCTCGCAGGGGCTCAAGCACAAGGTCAGCATGATGTGCGACGTCGATGAGGCAGCCGTCATCTCAGCCGTCGACGCCCCCTCGATCTACGACATCCCCAAGGTCCTGCACTCGGAGGGCCTCGACGCCTACGTCGTACGACGGCTGAACCTGCCCTTCCGCGATGTCGACTGGACCGACTGGGACCGGCTCCTGCAGCGGGTGCACCACCCTGCGAAGGAGGTGACTGTCGCGCTCGTCGGCAAGTACGTCGACCTGCCCGACGCCTACCTCTCGGTCTCCGAGGCGCTGCGCGCCGGCGGCTTCGCCAACGACGCCAAGGTCAACATCCGTTGGGTCACCTCAGATGACTGCGAGACTCCCGACGGGGCAGCCAAGGCGCTGGAAGGCGTTGACGGCGTGCTGATCCCGGGCGGGTTCGGCGTCCGTGGCATCGAGGGCAAGGTCGGCGCTGTCACGTGGGCCCGCGAGGGGCTGGTGCCGACACTCGGCCTCTGCCTCGGTCTGCAGTGCATGGTCATCGAGGTCGCCCGTTCGCTAGCCGGTGTCGAGAAGGCCAACTCCGCCGAGTTCGAGCCCACCGGTCCCGACCCTGTGATTGCGACCATGGCCGACCAGGAGGACGTCGTCTCCGGTGAGCGCGACATGGGCGGCACGATGCGGCTCGGCCTGTGGGAGACCTTGCTCGTCAAGGGATCCCAGGCCGCGAAGGCTTACGGCGACGAGCCCGCGACGGAGCGGCACCGCCACCGCTACGAGGTCAACAACGCCTACCGCCCCGCACTCGAGGAGGCGGGTCTGGTGTTCTCCGGCACGTCACCCGACGGGCGGCTCGTCGAGATCGCGGAGCTCCCGGAGTCGGTCCACCCGTTCTTCGTGGGGACGCAGGCGCACCCGGAGTTCCGGTCCCGGCCGACGCGGGCCCATCCCCTCTTCCGCGCGTTCATCGAGGCCGCCGTGGCCAACGCCGCCGGCCGCATGCTGCCGCTCTGACGGGGCAGGACCAGCGCATGAGCCGCCGACGCACCCGTGCCGAGCACAACCAGGACCGCAAGCTGGCGTTCGTCCCGATGTGGCCGTTGCTGGCCGGCATCGTGCTGCTGCTCCTGGTCGTCTACCTGCTCGGACGCTGATGCCGCACGCCTACCGGGCGCTGTCGTCGAAGCGCGTCTACGACGGCAAGGTCATCTCGCTGCGTCGCGACGAGCTGACGATGCCGGGTGACTCCACCGCCGTCCGCGACGTCGTCGAGCACCCCGGCGCGGTGGCGGTCGTCGCACTGGACGAGGACAGCCGGGTCGTCGTGGTCAGGCAGTACCGCCACCCCGTCGGCCGCGAGCTCGACGAGCTGCCAGCCGGGCTGCTGGACAAGGACGGGGAGCCGGCCGCCGAGACCGCGAGGCGCGAGCTGGCCGAGGAGGCCGGCATCGGCGCCGACGAGTGGCACGTGCTCGTCGACCTGCTCACCTCGCCGGGGATGAGCGACGAGGCGACCCGCATCTTCCTGGCTCGCGGCTTGCACGAGGTCGAGCGCGACGTGCAGGAGCACGAGGAGGCGGAGCTGACGTCGTTCCGCGTGCCATTGGCCGAGCTCGCCGCAGGCGTGCTGGCCGGTCGCTACGAGAACTCCCTGCTCGTGGCGGGCGTCCTCGCTGCCGAGCGCGCTGCGCGAAACGGCTTCCAGGACCTGCGGCCCCTCGACGCGCCGTGGCCAGCCCGCCCCGATCGCTGAGTCAGGCCGATCGGGCCTCGGCCCGGCGTACCTCTGCCAGGGCCTCGAGCAGGACGGCGTTGAAGGCAGGCGCGCTGCGTGCGCAGGCGTCGTGGTCGGCGTCGACGACGTGCGGACGCACACCGAGCGCGTCGGCGAGCGCGCGCTGCTTGCGCGGGGGCACCAGTCGGTCCCGGGCGGTCAGTACGACGGCGGCCGGCTGTGGCAGGTCGGCGACCCAGCCGCTGCTGTCGAACCGGCTGAGCTCCCGGCCGGCTTCGGCCAGATCGCGCGCGCTGCCGCGCGACAGCTCAGCGGTTACCCAGTTGCTCTCCTGCCGGTTGCCGCCGGACGCGCGGACCATCGTGCGCCAGAAACCCAGCGGGAACAGGCCCATCGCGGCGCGCAGCACGCCCATGGTCCGCCAGAACGCCTTCTGCTTCGCGTCCTGCCAGTCGAGCGCCGTCGCGCACAGCACGAACCCGTTGACGCTGCCGGGATGGCGCTGGGCGAGCAGCTGCGTGACAGGGCCGCCCATCGAGTAGCCGACGACCAGGGCTGACGCGAGGCCGAGCGCGTCAAGCATCGCCGCCGCGTCATCCGCGCAGTCCGAGAGCCGGAAGCGGTCGGCCGAGCGCAGGCCGCGACCGTGACCGCGCAGGTCCATCGCCAGGACGCGGTAGCCGGCCCGCGACAGCGGCTGGTAGCTCTGCAGCCAGTTCAGGTCGCTGGGGAACATCCAGCCGTGCACCAGCAGCACGGCCGGGCCGTCGCCGCCCGTGTCGCGGACGAAGACCTCCCCCCGCCCGGGCATGGTGACGGTCCGGCCGGCCGGCAGCGGCAGCGGCGGAACGGGAGAGCCGAGAGGTCCGGCCTTGCGTCGACGTCGGGCAGCCATGGGTCCATTGTGGGGGGCTCGTCCTTGCGCCCGCGCGCCCTATGCTCGCTGGGCCGACGGCAACGAGGCCGCCGCGAAGGTCGCCCGGGCGGCCGAGGAGGCAGTGCGCTGTGAAGGTCGGGATCCCCCGCGAGGTCAAGGACAACGAGTACCGCGTCGCGATCACACCCGCCGGCGTCAAGGAGCTCGTCTCGCACGGGCACGAGGTCTCGGTCGAGAAGGAGGCGGGCGTCGGCTCGTCGATCCTCGACGAGGAGTACGTCGCCGCGGGGGCGACCATCATCGGGTCGGCCGACGACGTCTGGGGCGAAGCTGACCTCGTGCTGAAGGTGAAGGAGCCGGTGGCCGAGGAGTACCACCGGATGCGCTCCGGGCAGGTGCTGTTCACCTACCTGCACCTCGCCGCCTCGCGCGACTGCACCCAGGCGCTGCTCGACGCAGGCACCACCGGCGTCGCCTACGAGACCGTCCAGCTGCCCGACCGGTCGCTGCCGCTGCTCGCGCCCATGTCGGAGGTCGCCGGTCGCATGGCGCCGCAGGTCGGTGCCCACTGCCTCGAGCGGGGTGCCGGTGGGCGGGGTGTCCTCATGGGCGGAGTGTCCGGCGTCTACGCCGCGAAGGTGGTCGTCCTCGGCGCGGGGGTCTCCGGGCTCAACGCAGCAGCCATCGCTCTGGGCATGCAGGCCGAGGTCCTGCTCCTGGACAAGAACGTCGCTCGCCTGCGTGAGGTCGACCGCATCTACCAGGGACACATGCAGACGGTCACCTCCAACACCTTCGAGATCGAACGAGCGGTGCTGGATGCCGACCTGGTGATCGGCGCCGTGCTGGTGCCCGGGGCGAAGGCACCGACGCTGATCACCGACGAGCTCGTCGCGCGGATGAAGCCCGGTGCGGTCCTCGTCGACATCTCCGTCGACCAGGGGGGCTGCTTCGAGTCGACCCGCCCGACCACCCACAGCAACCCGACCTTCGAGGTCAACGGCTGCCTCTTCTACTGCGTGGCCAACATGCCGGGCGCCGTGCCGCACACCTCCACGTACGCCCTGACCAACGTCACGCTTCCGTACGCCGTCGAGATCGCCAACAAGGGCCTGCGGGCCGCGGTGGCGGCCGACCCCTCGCTGGCCCCCGGCGTCAACACGCTCGCGGGGCAGGTCGTCTACGCGCCTGTCGCGGAGGCCCACGGTCTGCCGCTCGCGCCGCTCGAGCAGGCTCTCGTCTGAGCAGCGCCACGACAGCGTCCCGGACGCCGGCGACGCGGGCCATCGCGGCGTACCTCGATCACCTGGCCGTCGAGCGCGGCCTCGCCGCCAACACCCTGCTGTCCTACCGGCGTGACCTCGGCCGCTATGCCGGCGCGCTGGCTGCCCAGGGGATCGACGACCTGGCTCAGGTGGCCGAGGCCGACGTCGCGGGGTTCCTGGCTCTGCTGCGGGAGGGCGACGGCACGCATCCGCCGCTGTCGACCTCCTCGGCCGGGCGCGCGGTCGTCGCGGTCCGCGGTCTCCACCGCTTCGCACTACGTGAGGGCCTCACTGAGGTTGACCCTGCACGTGAGGTGAAGCCGCCGGTCCCCGCGCGGAGACTGCCCAAGGCGATCTCCGTCGAGGACGTCGAGCGGCTGCTTGAGGCGGCCGGGTCCGCGCAGACCCCACGGGCGCTGCGCGACCGGGCCCTGCTCGAGGTGCTCTACGGGACCGGTGCCCGCATCTCGGAGGCGGTGGGCCTGGCGGTCGACGACCTGGATCGCGGCAGCGGGCTGGTCCGGCTGGACGGCAAGGGCGGCAAGCAGCGCATGGTGCCGGTCGGCTCCTACGCCCAGCGCGCCGTCGAGGCCTACCTGGTCGGCGGCCGGCCGGCTCTCGCCGCGGCCGGCCGCGGGACGCCGGCGCTGTTCCTGAACGCCCGCGGGGGGCGGCTCTCCCGGCAGAGCGCCTGGAGCGTCCTGCGGTCGGCGGCGACCCGGGCCGGGCTGACCGTCGAGGTGTCGCCGCACACGCTGCGGCACTCCTTCGCGACGCACCTGCTGGACGGGGGAGCGGACGTGCGCGTCGTGCAGGAGCTGCTGGGGCACGCGTCCGTCACGACCACGCAGGTCTACACGCTCGTGACCGTCGACCGGCTGCGCGAGGTCTACGCCACGGCGCATCCGCGGGCCCGGTCGTGAGCTGGAGCCACCTCTCGGCTGTCCACCGGTTGCCCACAGGCAGCAGCGCCCCTGTCCACAGTTGCCGGCCCGTTCTCCCCAGACACGCCCGGCGTCGTCCCCAGTTCGGCCCAACTCGTTGACGGCCGGGCAGGCCTCGCCCCTAGAGTTCCGCGACTCGTCGGCAAGGCCCTACGGCGAGAAGTCTTGTTCACGGTAGGTCGTTAGAGAGGCTTGTCAGCATGTCGACAAAGAGCGCCCTTGCCCCGAAGTCCCGGCACGGCGTCATCCCGGCGTCGCTCGCGGCCGGCATCGCCGACGGCGTCGGACCGACCGGGCGCAAGACACCGCGGTTCCGCGAGCCGAAGCCGCTCACGCAGCACGGGCCGGCCCGGATCGTCGCCATGTGCAACCAGAAGGGCGGCGTCGGGAAGACCACGAGCACGATCAACCTCGGCGCGGCACTGGCGGAGTACGGCCGCCGCGTGCTGCTCGTCGACTTCGACCCGCAGGGGGCCCTGTCGGTCGGGCTCGGCGTCAACCCGCTGCAGCTGGACCGGACCGTCTACAACCTGCTGATGGAGCGCGACGTCGACGTGCACGACGTGATGCTCAAGACCGAGGTCCCCGGCATGGACCTGCTGCCCAGCAACATCGACCTGTCCGCCGCGGAGGTGCAGCTCGTCAACGAGGTGGCCCGTGAGCAGACGCTGCTGCACGTGCTCAAGCCGGTGATCGACGACTACGACGTGATCCTCGTCGACTGCCAGCCGTCGCTCGGCCTGCTCACCGTCAACGCGCTGACGGCTGCGGACGGCGTGATCATCCCGCTGGAGTGCGAGTTCTTCGCGCTCCGCGGTGTCGCCCTGCTCATCCAGACCATCGAGAAGATCCAGGAACGGCTCAACCCTCGCCTTGAGGTCGAGGGAATTCTGGCGACGATGTACGACGCCCGTACCCTGCACGGACGTGAGGTGCTGGCCCGCGTGGTCGAGGCCTTCGGCGACCGGGTCTTCCACACGGTCATCAACCGGACCATCCGGTTCCCCGAGACCACCGTTGCCGGCGAGCCGATCACGTCGTACGCGTCGAGCTCGGGCGGTGCGAAGGCCTACCGCGATCTCGCGAGGGAAGTGCTGGCCCGATGAGCCGGCGGATGACGCTGCCGGGGGCGGACGAGCTCTTCCGGACCACCGGTGCCGGTGCCCTGGGGCAGTCCGAGCCCGGCCCGGTCGAGCCGCTCCGCGCGGTCGGCGACGACGCCGAACCGGACGGCTCGGCCGAGGGCGGTGACCTCCGGGTCGCCGGAGTGCGCCACACGACTGCCCGTCGCCGCAGCCGTCAGGTGGGGGACCGGCGGCCCAGCGGTCGCGAGCGGCATGACGAGAAGATCACGGTCTACGTCTCGGCCGAGGAGCTGATGGACCTCGAGCAGGCGCGCCTGACGCTGCGCGGCGAGCACGGCATGGCCGTCGACCGCGGGCGGATCGTGCGCGAGGCCCTGGCCGTGGTGCTCGCGGACCTCGACGACAAGGGCGACGCGAGCATCCTCGTCCGGCGCCTGCGAGGCCGCTGAGGTGCTCTACGCCCTCGGCGACCCGCTCTCGTTCCTGCTGCTGCTCGTCTCGTACGTCGTCGCCGTGACGCTGCACGGCTGGGTGGCGTGCGTCGCCGCGGACCGCGCCGGCGACCGGCGGCCCCGCGCGGAGGGGCG
>JAODNA010000173.1 GCA_025465135.1 Frankiales bacterium
CGCGCGCAAGCGACAGCCAGGCCTCCCCCGGCGGGGTACCGGCGGCGAGGGCGTCACGGACACCGGACAGCCGCGCGCCACACGGCCCGGGCACGGCCGTGGCGACCGCGCCGGCGGCTGCGGCGAGCGACGCGCCCCCGGTCAGGCAGGCGGCGAGCAGGTCGAGCGCGAGGGGCAGGTCGAGAACCAACCGGTCGCGGTCACGGCGCACGGAGGCCGGTTCGAGCCGCGACAGCGCTGCCGGTCCGCAGGCCGCCACCGCCGCGCCGACGACGACACCGGCAGGGAAGCCGACGACGAACGCGACGGCGAACCCGGCGATCAGGCAGGCGCCGGATGACGACAGCCCCGCCCGGGCCGGACGGGCGGAGCCGTGGCGCCGCGGCAGGCGTTCGACGGCCGCCGCGCGGTCGGGGATCGCGACGGCCACGGCCAGCGCAGCGAGGAGCGCCGCCAGGACCGTCACGGAACCGCGCCACGGGCGAGGCGGCGGGTCCACAGCACCCCGAGCCCGTCGAGCGCGAGCCCGACGGCGAGGCAGACCAGCCCCAGCGTCGTGTGCAGGACGAGCCGAACGGGATGCGCCCCCAGCGCCGCGGCCAGGCCGATCCCGGCAAGCGGGAGGACCGCGAGCAGCTGACCCGTCGCGCGGGGACCCGCGAGCTCCGCGGCAACGGCCCGCCGCTGCGTCTCAGCAGCGCGCAGCCCCTCCTCCAGCCGCTGGACGGCTGCCGCGAGCCCGCTGCCCGCCTCGACGCAGACCTGCCAGCACGCGGCAAGGGCGCGCAGCTCACGGGAGACCGCGGAGTCCTCCACCCGCAGCGCGCCGACCACGTCGCCGCCCAGTCGTGCCGTCGCGGCCGCGGCCGCCAGCGCCTCGCCCGACGGACCCGTCGCCACGCCCGCCGCTGCTCCCAGGGAGTCCGCCGCGGTCCGCCCGGACCCGAGCTCGGCCGCGAGGAGCGACAGCGCGTCGAGGGCCCTGGCCCGCTCGGTTGCTGCCTCCGCGCGACGGCGGCGGGCCGTCGCGGTGCGGCGGACCAGCAGGACGACCCCCGCCGCCAGCAGCGCCGCCGTGGGACCGGCGATCATGAGAGCCGCGACCGGCGCGAGCCACGGGACGATGGCTGAGACGGAGGGAACAGCCCGCGAGCCGCGGAGCACCGCCAGCCGGCTGACCCCGGCGCCGGGAACACCCGTGAGAACCCCCGCGGCCGCAGCGGCCAGGGCGGCCGGGAGCCACGTGCTCACGCGAGCAGGACTGCCAGCCGATCGGCCGCCGGACCCGCGGCGCCGTCGACCGCCACCCCGTCCCACGTCCATGCGGGCGTCGCGGTGACGAGCCCCTCCGCGCCCCGCCAGAGCACGCAGACCTCGGCGACCCGTCGTACCGTCCCGGTCCGCGTCAGGTGCACGACGATCCGGAGCGCGGACGCGAGCTGGCTGTGCAGTGCGTCCCGGGCCAGGCCCGCAGCGGCGCCGAGGGCCTCGATCCGGGCGGGTACGTCCGCCGCCGAGTTGGCGTGCAAGGTCCCGCAGCCGCCCTCGTGCCCGGTGTTCAGGGCGGCGAGGAGGTCGGCCACCTCGGCACCGCGGACCTCCCCGACGACCAGCCGGTCAGGACGCATGCGCAGCGCCTGCCGCACGAGGTCGCGCAGGCTGACCCCGCCCGCTCCCTCGACGTTGGGCGGCCGGCCCTCCAGGCGAAGCACGTGCGGCGCGGACGGCCGCAGCTCGGAGGCGTCCTCGACGAGCAGCACCCGCTCCGCCGGATCGACCAGGGACAGCAATGCCGACAGCAACGTCGTCTTCCCGGTGCCGGTGCCGCCTGTGACCAGGAACGGACAGCGGGACCGGACCAGGCGCGCGAGCAGCGCGGCGCCCTCGGGCGGGACCGTGCCCGCCGCGACGAGCTCGGCCAGGGAGAACACCTGACGGCGTGGGACGCGCAACGACAGGCAGGTGCCGCCGGGGGCGAGAGGCGGCAGCACCGCATGCAGACGGACTCCGTCGGGAAGCCGCGCGTCGACCCAGGGCTGCGCGTCGTCGAGCCGCCGGCCCGCCCCCGCAGCGAGCCGCTGCGCCAGCCGTCGGACCGCCGCGTCGTCGGCGAAGCGGACCTCGGTCGGCTCCAGCCCCTGTCCGCGGTCGACCCACACCTCGCCGGGCGCGTTGACGAGCACGTCGGTCACCGCGGGATCGGCGAGCAGCACGGCGAGCGGGCCGGTGCCGACGATCTCGCTCGAGAGCTGCGCGACGACATCGGCGACGTCACCGCGCAGGCCGCCGCCCTCCTCGCGCAGGGCGGCGGCAACGCGGCCGGGTGTCGGAGCAGCTCCTGAAGCGATGACTCGACGCCGCACGCGGTCGACGAGCCGGGGGTCGAGGGCCTGGGTCATGCCGCCCTCCGCACGGGGAGGACGTCGCCGAGAACCGACTCGCAGAGCACGGCGAGCGGCCCTCGGCTGCGGCGGGCAGGCGGCTCGCCGCGCTCGAGCGCGGCGTCGAGCCCCGGCTCCGGGCGCAGGAAGCCGGCGAGCGGCAGCCCGAGGGCACCGGCGATCTCGTCCGGCCCGAGGCCCGAGGGCGCCGGGCCGCGGACGACCAGCCGCAGGTCG
>JAODNA010000210.1 GCA_025465135.1 Frankiales bacterium
CCGTCGTCGGCCTGGGGACGGTCCCCGCGGCGGCGCTGCTGCCCCGGGCCGGCCACCCGGCCCAGATCGCGGCCAAGACGGCGAGCAGCTTCAACGACGTGTGCGACGTGGCGCACGACGGCCGCGCGCCCTCGGGCGACCGGGTGGCGCACCCCTTCCGTGTCGGCGCGTTCCTGGTGAGCCCCGCCGCGACCAGCCCGGTCGTGACGGGGGCTGAGCTGCGCCGCCGGGTCGCGGCCCGCGGGGCTCGTCTCGAGCCCGGCACGCAGCTGCGGTACGGGCTCGTGCGTCTCGTCGGCGGGAGCCGGGTCTACAAGCCGGTGCTGCGCTGGGTGCTGACGACCTGCGGCGTCCCTACCAGCATGCCGGCGGATCCGGCCGCGCGCACCTCGCCGGGCCATCCCGGGCCGCAGGTGTCGGTGCAGACGGACCAGGTGGCCCTGCTCAGCGACAGCGGCGCGATGACGGACGGCAGCGGAGGCCTCAGCTTCGACGGCGTCTGTGACGTGCGTGCGGACCGCGCGGCCCCCTCGGCTCCCGTCCGCCGGGAGTTCACCGTCGGGGAGATCCGCGTGAGTCCCCCGGCCAAGGGGGCCTCCCTCACCGGTCGTGATGCGGTGAACCGCTCCGCTGCCCGCCAGCACGCGTTCTTCCCCGGGACACAGGTGCGGCTCGCGCTGGTGGAGCCCTTGCACCGGCCCGGGCCGCAGCAGCTGCGCTGGGTCGTGACGACCTGCGGGCTCGACGGGCAGTCCCTGGTTCCGCCAGAGTCCGGCGTCGTCAACGAGGCCCTCGTCTACGACGCGTCCGGACGGCTCCTCGGCGTGAACCGCGACGGTGCGCTCCTCCAGGCGGAGCGGCTGATCCGCACCGCCCCACCGCTGCCGACGCCGCTGCCGACGTATGCGGCCACCGGTCCCAACATCTGCGGGCCCTGGTCGCAGGCCTACCCCGACTTCCGCGTCCGGTCCCTCGCCGCCGGATACACGGGCATGCAGGGCTGCTACCTGCAGGCCGGTGTGGTCGTGATCTTCGTGTCGAGTCCGACGCACGGCGCCGCGGCTGCCGTGACGACGAACGCCGGCATGAAGGCCTACCAGGCGCTGTACGACGCGCGCTTCCCGTGGCGCGCGTTCCACCTCGTGCGGGCACCGGCCGGGGCGACGACCGCCCACCTGCTGCGCTTCCTCACGCCCACGGTTGCCGAGGTCCAGCTGTCCGGACCCGGCCTGACGCGGCGGAGCTACGCCTTCGATGCCCGTACCCGCGCGTGGGTCTCCTGCAACGCTCAGGCGGTCGCCTGCCGCGGAGGCTGATCCCCTCCCGGCATGGGACTCTTCACCGCATTTCGTGACAGCAAGGGGGCAGGGTTCGGCGCTCGTGCGTCGAAGACCACGGCCATCGACGGACTCCCAGCGCCGTCGCAGTCTCCGGGGGATCCTCGATGGCGTTTGGCCGCACCACGTCCGCACGACCGCGGGCGCGGGCCGCAGTGGCCCTGGCCGCAGCCGGTGGCCTCCTCGTCCTTGCCCTCGCCCCGGTCACGGCGTCGGCCGCGACGTCGCCGCCGGCTCAGCCCGCGCCGGACGCGGGCCAGACGACGACCGTCACCTGGACCGGGAGCATCCCCGGCGCGACGACGGCCCAGTCGGCCGCCTGCCCGGCCAACGCCCTGAGCGACTCGACCAGCGTCACCATCACGGTCCCGACGGGCTTCTACGACGCCACCAAGATGCGCGCCGACTGGTCCATCAGCTGGTCCGACCCCAACCTCGTCAATGACGAGAAGCTCACGGTGGTCCCGCCGGGCAGCGGTACGACGAAGAACGCCGACGAGATCAACGACAGCGAGGCCACGCAGCACGAGGACATCTCGTACGACAACCCCGCGGGCGGCGCCTGGACGGTTCGCGCCTGCGCGTTCACCTCCGGGCCCCAGGCCTACACGGGCAAGCTCGTCCTCACCTCGAGCGCGCTGACGGCGGGCAGCCCGTCGCCGACGGCGTCGCCGGAGCCGACGGCCACCGCGACGACGGCAGGAGGGGCCGCGAGCAACCGCACCTTCGACGAACCGGTCGTCGTCGACTCCGACGACCTCAACAGCGTCGCTGAGCCGAGCCTGAGGATCGCCGCCGACGGCGCGATCTACGTCAGCGGCCCGCAGGGCCTCGGCGGCGCGCGCGTCCCCGCAGCGGCACCGGGCACCGGCGCAGTGCCGGGCACGGGCGGTGACCTGGTCTGGCGCTCCGACGACGGCGGCAAGACCTTCGGCTTCCTCGGCTCCTACGACGGCACCTTGGGCGGCGGCGACTCCGACATCACGTCCGCACCCAACGGAGCGCTCTACGCCTCCGGCCTGAACGGTGCCTGCATCGCGGTCTCGGCGAGCACGGACCGCGGCAACTCCTGGACCACCAACCCGGCGGGCTGCGCGGATGGCGCGGGCAGCGCCGACCGCCAGTGGAACGACGTCGACGGCAACGACGCGGTCTACACCGGCTACGGCACCCTCAGCCGCGGCCTCGTCATCCACAAGTCGGTCATCACCGGCCCGGTCGTCGTCAACGGCCCGGCCACGGTCGTCAACAGCGGCGACTACCAGTGGCCCGGCGTCGTCGACGTCAACCCCACCAACGGAAACGCCGTCATGGCCTGGAACACCTCGACCAACGACGAGATCCAGATCAACGGCGTCACGCGCGCCGGCGCGCTGATGTTCCCCTCACCGAAGCGGGTCGCGGTCGCGGGCGGCGACACCTTCGACTCGTTCGTGTCGATCGACCACGGCAAGGACGGAACCCTGTACGCCGTCTGGTCCGAGCGGCGGCCGGCGGTCAAGGAGACCTGGACCATGCTCGCGGCGTCACGCGACGGCGGCACCACCTGGGACGCGCCGGTCCACGTCGACAGCACGCCCAGCACGACGGTCTTCCCGTGGGTCACCGCCGGTGATGCGGGTCGCGTCGCGGTGAGCTACTACGGAACCGACTCCACGGGCATCTCGCCGGAGGCCCTTGACGTGAAGGACGCAAGCTGGCACGTCTGGTCCTCGTTCTCCGACGACTACGGCCAGACCTTCGCCGAGCACCGCACGTCACCGACGATGCACCAGGGCAGCATCTGCACGAGTGGCACCGGTTGCGCGACCGGCACCCGGGACCTGCTCGACTTCTTCGAGACCGACCTCGACGCCAACGGCTGCCTGGTGACGGCCTACACCGACAACTCGCGCGACACGGTCGCCCCCGACGGGAGCCGCACGAGCGACCAGGCGACCCGGATCGACGTCGTCCGCCAGAGCGGCGGCGACGGTCTGCTCGCCGCGCGTCCGTGCGGCGCCGCCGCGCTGCCCATCGTGCCCGAGGCGCCCGTAGCGACGCTGCTCCCGCTGCTCGCGGCCGGCCTGGTCGGCATGGTCGTCTACCGCCGCAGAAGGCTCGCCCGCACCTGATCGGACCGCGGTCAGGCCGGCAGGGCCCGGCTCCGTCCGCGGAACTCCGCGACGACGGCACCACCGGACCGGACCGTGACGTCGTACAGGCCGCTTCGGCCGCGCAGTGCTCGCTCGGTGGCCTCGGCCACCAGCTCGTCGCCGGCCCGGACGGGCGCCAAGAAGCTCACGTCCGCGCCGGCTGCGACGACGGCGCGGCCGTGGGTGTTGCACGCGAAGGCGAAAGCCGTGTCGGCGAGCAGGAAGACGTAGCCGCCGTGGCAGATGCCGTGCCCGTTGACCATCGCGTCCGAGACCTGCATCGACGCGGTGGCACGACCCGGGGCGACGTCGGTGATCGTGATCCCGAGCGTCTGGCTCGCCCGGTCGTCGGCGTACATGGCGGCGGCCTGCTGCTCAGCGCGGTCCTGCTCGGAAGGGTCGGGCATGCGCCCATCCTGATGGGTCAGACCTCGAGCGCCCACCCGCGGTGACGGACCGTGCGGAACAGGTCGCGTCCTGCGCTGCCGCGGAGCCGGGAGAGCTGTACGTCGATCCGCCGGCCGGCGCCGCTGTGGCCCCAGCAGGCCCAGTGCAGCTCGTCGCGCGACCACACGCGACCGGGGCGGGCGACGAACAGCGCCAGGATCTCGACCTGCCGTGGCGGGAGCAGCACGTCGGCGCCGTCGATCTCCACCCGGTAGGTCGTCAGGTCGACCGTGACGCCGGCGGCGCTCACGGGCTGGCTGACGTCGACGTGCAGCGCCGCGGCGCGGTCGAGGAACTCCTTGCCGGAGCGCGCGGGGAGCCCGACCAGGTGCGGCTGCGAGGACCAGGACGGAGACATGTCCGGGGCGAGCACGGCTATGCCTGCAGCGCGACGGACAGGAGCCTGGCTGTCAGCCGGCTCGGTGGGGTGGCTGACTGCGGCAGCACCGATCTGACGAGGGTGACCATCAGGTCGGTGAGCCGCACCAGCTCGTCGATCTCACCGCGCGAGAACGCGGGTCCGACCACGCGCGCGGCCACCAGCGAGACGCCTGCGTCCGGGAGCGGCACGGTCACGCCCACGACACCCGCGCTCTCGAACCCGACCGCACGTGACCCGGAGCCCGAGGGCGGCAGCGGCAGCACCGCGGGCGCGGAGACGCTGCCGTAGAGGCACTTGCTGTCGTCGGTGGCCACCACCGCCGCCCAGTCGGCGCCCGCGAACGAGGGCACCATGTCGACCAGGGTCTCCACGGCCCGGTGCGGCTGCCAGAGGACATGTGTGACGAGGTCGAGCGCCGGGTTCTCGTCCGGCACCGTCGCCACCCGGCGCAGGCCGAGGACCCGGCACCCGGCGACGCTCTCCACGGCTGCGGTCAGCTCGTCCTGGGGCCGTTGCGACGGCCACTCGAGCAGGAAGTCGTCCACGGCGCGGCCCGGGGACCGCTCGGTCACAGCAACTGACAGCACGTCTGCTCCACCCCTCGCGAGTGCGTCGGCGAGCCGGGCGAGGACGCCGGGACGATCCGGCAGGTCGACCCGGAGGTGCACTGGCATGGGACACAGCGTGCCGATGCCGTGTTGCGGGAGCGTGACGTCGCGGTCAACTCCGCGTTCCGTCTGGCCGAAGCTCAGACGCCGACGGCGGAGAACCCTCCGTCGACGTACACGATGCTGCCCGTCGTCTTCGGGAACCAGTCCGACAGCAGCGCCACGCACGCCTGCGCGACGGGCTCGCTGTCGCGCACGTCCCACCCGAGCGGCGCCCGCTCGTCCCACGCCTCCTCGAACCGCTCGAACCCGGGGATGCTCTTCGCGGCCATCGTCTTCAGCGGTCCGGCGGCGACGAGGTTGGACCGCACCCCGAGCGCGCCGAGGTCACGCGCGAGGTAGCGGTTGGCCGACTCGAGCCCGGCCTTGGCCACGCCCATCCAGTCGTACGACGGCCAGGCGACGCGGGCGTCGAAGTCGAGTCCGACGTACGACGCCCCGGGCGTCAGCAGCTTGGAGCAGGCCCGGGCGAGGGCGACGTAGGACCAGGTGGAGACCTGCAGGGCCGTGCCGACGTCGTCCCACGACGTGTCGAGGACGCCGTTGCCCAGGGCGGCAGCAGGTGCGAAGCCGATCGCGTGCAGCACGCCGTCGAGATGGTCGACGTGCGGGGCCAGTCGCTCCGGCAGGGCCGCGAGGTCTTCCTCGGAGGAGACGTCGAGGGCGACCACTGGCGGTGAGCCGGGCAGGCGCCGGGCGATCCGCTCGGTGATCGACAACCCGCGGCCGAAGCCGCTGAGCACGACGGTCGCGCCCTGCTCGGAAGCGAGTCGTGCGACCGAGAACGCGATGGACGCCTCGGTGAGCACGCCGGTGATGAGGACGTTCTTGCCCTCGAGCAGTCCGGTCATCGGGCGGCACTCCTCTGTATGCGACGGTCCAGCTCCGCGCAGAAGGCGGCAATGCGCTCACGGGCCTGCTCGGCTGTCGCGTCGAGTCCGCTGAGCTCGAAGACACCCCAGAAGCGCAGCAGCGGCTCGACGATCTCCTCGCGGTGCACCGTCATGTCGTAGATGCCGGCCCGGGCGACGACGGCGGCCCGCCGGCGGAACTGCGGGGCGCTCGCACCGGGCATCGCGAAGGTCTCGAGCTCGGTCGCGATCGCGGTGAGCGTCGCGGCCGGATCGACCTCCAGCGCCGCGGCGACGAGGTCGCGGTAGAAGACCATGTGCAGGTTCTCGTCCGTCGCAATGCGGGCCAGCAGCCGGTCGAGTCCGGCGTCGCCGGAGAGCTTGCCGGTGTTGCGATGCGAGACGCGGGTCGCGAGCTCCTGCAGGCTGACGTAGGCCAGCGTGCGCAGCATGTCCTTGTCCGGCGCGCGGAAGCCGGTCGACATCGTCGCCATCCGCTCCTGCTCCAAAACAACGGGATCCACCGACCTCGTGACGATCAGGTAGTCGCGCAGTGCGATCGCGTGCCGGCCTTCCTCAGCGGTCCACCGGTCGACCCAGGTGCGCCAGGGCTCGTCGTCGCCGAAGGCGCGGTTGAGCTCGCGGTGGTAGGCGGGCAGGTTGTCCTCGGTCAGCAGGTTCAGCTGCACGGCCGCCCGGACGGCGGGGGAGAGCCGGCTCTGCGTCTCGTCGTACGGCGCACCGTCGAAGTCGCTGCCCTCGGACCACGGCACGTACTCGTGCGGGAACCACTCCTTCGCGACGGACAGGTGCCGCTCGGTCGCCGCGGCGAGCCGTGTCTCCAGCACCTCCGTCAGCACGGAGGGGCGGAGGTCCAGGACGGTCATGAGGGCTCCGGTGCGTCGGTGCAGAGGTGGGTGGCGAGTGCGTCCTGGGTCCGGCGGGTCTCGGTCCAGAAGACCCCGCCTGGCTCGAGCATCAGCAGCTCGGCGGCCGGCAGCGCACGGGTCAGCCGCTCGGCGACAGCGGCCGGATGCAGCGGGTCGTCGCGCTGTGCGATGACCAGCGCCGGTGCGGTGATGCCGGCGAGGGGCCGCAGGTCGCGCAGCGGTGCGTCGACGCCGCGCGGGTACGGCGGCACGGTGCCCAGGAGCTGACGCGCCCGACGGTCGACGAGGACGCGTACGCCGCCGCGAGTGCGGACCGACTCGGGCACGTCCTCGAGCAGCATCCGTACGACGTGGGCCTCGTCTCCCGCGATCAGGGCGTCGGCGAGACGCAGCAGCCGTGCTGTGGCGAGGTCGTCGCGACTCTCGTCGATCGCGGCCGGCAGCACGAAGGCAATCCGCTCGAACCGGTCGGGTGTGCGGCTGAGCAGGCGGAGCAGAGCACCAGCTCCGAGCGAGAGCCCGGCGGCACGGGTCGCGCCGAACGCGTCGGCAACCTCTCGCAGGTCGTCGGCAAGGTCGTCGTATGTCCAGCCGCCCTCGATCGCAGCGCTCGCGCCGTGGCCGCGGAAGGTGAGCAGCACGCGCGTGCCGGGCGTCCGGGCGGCCAGCGGCCGGGTCTCCACGGAGGAGCCGCCCAGGCCGTGCGCGTAGACGGTCACAGGCAGGCCGGTTCCGACCACGGTGACCTCGACGCCGGCGACGCGGGTCGGCGCTGCCAGCGTGGTCAATGCCCCATCCCCAGACCGCCGTCGACGGGGATGACGGCACCGGTGACGTAGGACGCGTCGTCGTGCGCGAGGAATGCGATGACTGCGGCGACCTCCTCGGCCGAGGCGGTGCGACCCAGCGGGATGGACTCGCGGATCGCCGCCTTGCGCACGTCCGTGAGGTCGGCCGTCATGTCGGTGTCCACGAAGCCAGGAGCGATGACGTTGCTGGTGATGCCGCGGCTGCCGAGCTCGCGGGCAAGCGAGCGGGAGAAGCCGACGAGCCCGGACTTGCTGGCGGCGTAGCCGGCCTGGCCGGCGCTTCCGGACAGCCCGACGACCGACGAGACGAACAGCAGTCGCCCCCACCGGGCCCGCAGCATCGACCGTGACGCGCGCTTCGCGACGCGGAACGCCGCTGTCAGGTTGGTGTCGAGCACCCGGGTGAAGGCGTCCTCGTCCATGCGCATCAGCAGTGCGTCGTCGGTGATGCCGGCATTGCTGACGAGGATCTCGACCGGACCGTGCGCGAGCTCCACCTCGGCGAAGCACTGCTCGACCTGTTCGGCGTCGGTGACATCGCACTTCACCGCGAGCAAGCCGTCCGGTGCGCCGGTGCCGCGATGAGTCACCGCGACGCGGTGGCCGGCTGCGGCGAGCCGCTGCGCCGTCGCAAGACCGATGCCCCGGTTGCCGCCGGTGACGAGGACGGAGCGACCGCTCATAGCGGGATGTTCGCGTTGAGGCCGCGGACCGGCCGGGCGGCCGCGATGGCTGCGGCGACGCGGACGCGGGTGTCGGCAGGGTTGATGACGGCGTCGACGAAGCCGCCGTCGACGGCCCGCTGAAGGCCGCCGGTTTCCTTGGCGTGCGCATCGGCGAGGAGCACGACTGCCGC
Source organism: Frankiales bacterium (assembly GCA_025465135.1). Lineage (GTDB taxonomy): Bacteria > Actinomycetota > Actinomycetes > Mycobacteriales > SCTD01 > RYN-124. The sequence goes on from JAODNA010000210.1 coordinate 8,376, forward strand.
TGCGCGGTCCTCACCCTCGAGGGCTGCGAGCTCGCGGCGGTTGAGGATCTCGACTGCAGCCGAGGCACCCATGACGTCGATCTGCGCGCCGGGCCACGCGAACACGGCGTCGGCACCAAGGCCCTTCGATCCCATCGCGATGTAGGCACCGCCGAAGGACTTGTGCACCACAACGGTGATCCGCGGAACGGATGCGGCGGCGTACGCGTGCAGCAGTTTCGCGCCGCGGCGAACGACGCCGTCCCACTCCTGGCCGACGCCGGGCAGGTAGCCGGGGACGTCGACGAGGAAGAGCAGCGGCACGCCGAACGCGTCGCACATCCGCACGAACCGCGCTGCCTTCTCCCCGGACGACGCGTCGAGGCAGCCGCCGAGGCGAAGCGGGTTGTTGGCGACGACACCGACGGTGCGCCCGCCGAGCCGGCCGAGGACGGTGAGCACGTTGGGTGCCCAGTTGGCCTGCAGCTCCAGGCCCGGCTCGTCGAGCACGTCGGTGACGACGGCGCGCATGTCGTACGCACGACGCGCCTCGGGCGGAAGGGTGCGCGAGGGGTCGGGCCGAGGGGGCAAACGGTCGAGGTCGATCGATCCCTGCGCGTTGAGGAGCACGGCCAGCTCTGCGGCAGCATCCAGGGCAGCGTCGTCGGTGTCGGTCACCAGGTGGACCACCCCGCTGCGCCGGCCGTGCGGCTCCGGACCGCCGAGGCGGAGCATGTCGACGTCCTCGCCGGTGACCCGGCGTACGACGTCGGGCCCTGTGACGAAGACGCGCCCTTCCGGGCCGAGGACGACGACGTCGGTGAGGGCGGGGCCGTACGCCGCCCCGCCCGCCGCCGGCCCGAGGACGACGGACAGCTGCGGCACCCGACCACTGGCTCGGGTCTGAGCGGCGAAGACCTTCGCGACCGCGTCGAGGGCGCCGACGCCCTCGCGCAGCCGGGCGCCGCCCGAGTGCCAGATGCCGATCACCGGCACGCCACGGCTGACCGCGAGGTCGGTGGCGTCGGCGATGGCGCGACAGCCGTCGATGCCCAGGGCACCACCCTGCACGGAGGAGTCGGTCGCGAACGCGACGACGGGTGTGCCTGAGACGGTCCCGGTCATGACGACGACCCCCGCAGCCTCGACGAGCGGCTCGGAGGTGTCGAGCAGCCGGTAGAGGCGTGAGGTCGCCAGTGATGCGGTGGAGACGGGGGCAAGGGTCATGTGAGCTCCAAGCTGTGCAGCGTCAGCGGGTCACGACGAGGGAGACGTCGTGGCCGCCGAACCCGAAGGACGTGGACAGGGCGGCGTCGTGGGCGTGCTCGCGAGGAGACATGCGCACGACGTCGAGGTCGACCGCGTCGTCGGGGTCGTCGAGGTTGCGGATCGCCGGCACGAGGCCGTCGCGGACGGTGAGCACGGCGGTGAGCGCCTCGACCGCACCGGCTGCGCCGAGCAGGTGACCGGTGCAGGACTTGGTCGCGGTGACCGGCGGCCGGGCGTCGCCGAGGGCGATGCGGAAGGCCTCCGCCTCGGCCACGTCGCCGAGCGGCGTGGAGGTCGCATGGGCGTTGATGGAGCCGATGTCGGTGGTCGCCAGACCGGCGTCGCGCAGCGCGAGCGTGATGCTGCGCGCCGCGCCCGTACCCGACGGGTCCGGCGCGGTGACGTGGTGGGCGTCCGACGCGATGCCGGCACCGGCGAGACGGCCGTGGATGCGTGCACCGCGCGAGCGGGCGTGCTCCTCGGTCTCGAGCACGAGGATGCCCGCACCCTCGCCGAGCACGAAGCCGTCGCGGCCCTTGTCGTAGGGGCGGCTTGCGGCCTCCGGCTCGTCGTGCCGGGTCGAGAGCGCGCGCATCTGCGCGAAGCCGGCCATCGGCAGCGGGTGGATGCAGGACTCGGCGCCGCCGGCGATGACGACATCGGCCCGGCCGGCGCGGAGCAGGTCGAGCGCGAG
>JAODNA010000010.1 GCA_025465135.1 Frankiales bacterium
TCACCTTGGTGATCTCGCGCGCGTAGGGCTTGGACGCGTTGACCGCGGCCTGCGCCTTGGCGATGCGCGACGCGGCGATGAGCTCCATCGCGCGCGTGATCTTCTTCGTCGACTGGACCGACCGGATTCGCCGGCGGTAGACGCGGAGCTGGGCACCCATGGCTTAGTGCTGCGGCTTCGGGGCGGGCTTGTGACGGGTGATGGACTCCTGGCCCTCGTCGTCCTTGTCCATGGCGTCGACCGCAGCCTCGTTGACGAGGCCCTCGCCGTCGGAGGTCTGGAAGGACTTGGAGAACTCCCCGATCGCCTGCTCGAGCTCGGAGATCGTGCTGTCCTCGAGCTTCCCGGTCGACAGGATCGCCTCGAAGATCCCGGAGTGCTTGCTGCCCAGGAAGTCGAGGAACTCCGCCTCGAAGCGCCGGATGTCCTTGACCGGCACGATGTCGAGGTGGCCGTTGGTGCCGGCCCAGATCGAGACGACCTGGTGCTCGACCGGGAACGGTGCGTACTGGCCCTGCTTGAGCAGTTCGACCAGCCGCGCGCCGCGCTCGAGCTGGGCCTTCGAGGCCTTGTCGAGGTCGGACCCGAAGGCCGCGAACGACTCGAGCTCGCGGTACTGCGCCAGGTCGAGACGGAGTCGGCCGGAGACCTGCTTCATCGCCTTGATCTGGGCGTTGCCGCCGACACGGGAGACCGAGATACCGACGTTGATGGCGGGCCGTACGCCGGAGTTGAAGAGGTCGGTCTCGAGGAAGATCTGGCCGTCGGTGATCGAGATGACGTTGGTCGGGATGAAGGCCGAGACGTCGTTGCCCTTGGTCTCGATGAGCGGCAGGCCGGTCATCGAGCCGCCGCCGAGCTCGTCGGAGAGCTTCGCGCAGCGCTCGAGCAGCCGGGAGTGCAGGTAGAACACGTCACCGGGGTAGGCCTCGCGGCCCGGGGGGCGTCGCAGCAGCAGCGAGATCGCGCGGTAGGCGTCGGCCTGCTTCGACAGGTCGTCGAAGACGATCAGCGCGTGCTGGCCCTGGTACATCCAGTGCTGGCCGATGGCCGAGCCGGTGTAGGGCGCGAGGTACTTGATGCCGGCGGGCTGCGACGCGGGGGCGGCGACGATCGTCGTGTACTCGAGCGCACCCGCCTCCTCGAGCCGGCCGGCGATCTCGGCGATCGTCGAGCCCTTCTGGCCGATGGCGACGTAGATGCACTTGACCTGCTTCTTCGGGTCGCCGCTCTTCCAGTTGTCCTTCTGGTTGATGATCGCGTCGATCGCGACGGCCGACTTGCCCGTCTGGCGGTCGCCGATGATCAGCTGGCGCTGGCCGCGGCCGATGGCCGTCATGGCGTCGACGGCCTTGATGCCGGTCTGCAGCGGCTCGGTGACCGGCTGGCGCTGGACGACGGTCGGGGCCTGGAGCTCCAGGATGCGGGTCGTCTCGGCCTTGATCTCGCCCTTGCCGTCGATCGGCTTGCCGAGCGGGTCGACCACGCGGCCGAGGAAGCCGTCGCCCACAGGCACCGAGAGGATCTCGCCGGTACGGCGTACTTCCTGGCCCTCTTCGATGTGCGTCGCGTCGCCGAGGATGACGCAGCCGATCTCGCGCTCGTCGAGGTTCAGGGCCAGACCCAGGACGCCGCCGGAGAACTCGAGCAGCTCGTTGGTCATCGTGGACTGCAGGCCCTCGACGCGGGCGATGCCGTCACCGGTCTCGAGGACGCGGCCGACCTCCTCGCGCGTGGTCTCCGCGGTGTACGACGAGACGTACTTCTCGATCGCGTCGCGGATCTCCTCCGGGCGGATCGTGAGTTCCGTCATGGTTGGTGCCCCTGTCCTCGTGTGCGTTGCTGGTTGCTGGCTGGGCGAACTACTGGCGGGACAGCGCGACGCGAGCGGCGCGCAGGTGGTGCCTCGTCGTGCCGTCGATGACCTCGTCGCCGACGCGGACGACGAGCCCGCCCAGCACCGCCGGGTCGACATCGACCTGCAGCTGGACCTCGCGGCCCAGGGTCCGCGCGAGAGCAGCGGCGAGCCGCTCCTCCTGCGCGTCGGTCAGGCGGACGGCGCTGGTGACGCGCGCGACGGAGCGCTCGCGGATCTCGGCGGCGAGCCGGGCGTACTCCGCCAGGCCGTCCTCGAGGGTGCGACCGCGCGGCGCGAGCACCAGCGAGCTGATCAGGCGAAGGGTCTCGGGCCGGGTCCGGTCGCCGAGCATCCCGGTGAGCAGCGCGGTCTTGCGGTCGTTGTCGAGGCCGCGGTCGGTGAGCACTGCGCGCAGCTCGGGGTCCCGCGCGACGATCCGGGAGAAGCGGAACAGCTCGTCCTCGACGTCATCGAGCGACCGGTCGGCCTCGGCCACGAGGAACGCCGCCTGGACGGCGAGGACCTCGACCGCGTCGACGAGGTCGCGGGGGCTCGACCAGCGCTGGGCCACGACCTCCTTGAGCACCCGCATGGGCAGCGGGTCGAGCTGCTCGCCGAGCAGGGAGTCGAGCAGCGACTCCTTGGCCTGGCGCGGCGTCGTCGGGTCACCGAGGGCGCGGCGCAGCTGGCTGGTCGAGTCGAGCAGCCGGACGACGCCGAACAGGCCCTCGGACACGTTCGAGATGCCCGCCGCGTCCGGCAGCTCGGCCGCGAGCTCGGTCAGCGCCGTGCGGGCGGTCCGGAGGGCACCGCGACTGGCAGCAGCCAGCATCAGCGCGACTCCCCCGCAGCGGCGGACGCCGGGGCGTTCTCCAGGTCCGCGAGGAAGCGGTCGACCACGCGGCTCTGGCGCTCGTCGTCGGCGAGCGACTCCCCGACGATCCGCTCCGACAGCTCGATGGCGAGCCGGCCGATCTCACCGCGCAGCTCGGCGAGCACCTGGCGCCGCTCGACCTCGAGGCGCGCCTCGGCCCGGGACGTGACGCCCTCGGCCTCGATGCGTGCCTCTTCCTTCGCGGCATCGATGATCTCGCGCCGCGTCTTGGCGGCGTCCTCGCGCGACTTCGCCTGCTCGGCCCGCGCCTCGGCGATCGCCTTCTTGTAGTCCTCCTCGGCAGCCGCGAGCCGCGCCTTCGCGGCGTCGGCATCGTCGAAGGACTTCTTGATCGCCTCCTGGCGAGCCGTCATCGACTTCTGCAGCGGCGGCACGACGTAGCGCCAGATCACCGCGAGGATGAGCACGAACGCGACGATCTCGGCGAGGAACGTCGCGTCCGGGATGAGGAAGTTGCCGCCGGCCAGAACCGCCGGGGCCGCAGCGCCAGTCATCCGTCCTACTTCGCGAGGACGAAGACGAAGTACCCCATGAACGCCAGGTTGATGAAGTACATGGCCTCGACCAGACCGACGGTGATGTAGAAGAGGGTGCTCAGCCGACCGGCCGCCTCGGGCTGGCGGGCGACACCGGCGATGTACTGGCTGCCGGCGAGGCCGTCACCGATGGCCGCGCCGATGGCACCGCCGCCCAGCGCGATGCCACCGCCGACCATGGCGCCGGCGAGCGTCACCGCGTGGGACATGTTGTCTACGGCCATTACGTGTTCTCTCCTAGGAGTTCTGTCCGCCGATGAAGGCGGGCGGTATGCGGGCCTGGCTGGGGCGAGGCGGGGCTAGTGCCCCTCCTCGCTGACGGCGAAGCTGAAGTACACGATCGTGAGCAACGAGAAGATCAGCGCCTGGATCACGCCGATGAACATGTCGAACAGCTTCCAGACGACGGTCGGGAGCCACAGCACGAACGACGGGAACAGCCCGATCAGGGCGATCATCAGGCCGCCGGCGAAGAGGTTACCGAAGAGTCGCAGTGCGAGGGAGAGCGGCTTGGCCACCTCCTCGATCGCGCGGAACGGGATCAGCCAGCGCGGGGCGCCGGTGAAGCTCTTGACGTAGCCGAGCAACCCCTTCTTGCGGAACCCCGTGAAGTGCACCCACGCCAGGACCAGCACGGCCAGCGCGGCCGTCAGGTTGATGTCGGAGGTCGGGGAGATCAGCCGCTCCTGCGTCGGCACGATCTCGACCCAGTTGGCGATCAGGATGAAGGCGAAGAGCGTGACGGCGAGCGGTACGACGAAGGGCGCGGACTTGATGCCCATCGCCGACTCGACCTGCTCCTCGACGTAGTTGACGAGGCCCTCGAACGCGAGCTGGAGCTTGCCCGGCACGCCATGGGTGATCCGCGAGACCATGTAGAGCCCGAGCCCGATGAGGATCCCGCCGGCGACGAGCGTCGAGATGACGGTGTCGCTGTTCACGGTCAGCCCGAGGATGGTGTGCCGCGGGTGCTGGCCGACGGTGATGTCGGCGGCCAGGACCCCCACAGTGCCGGTCAGGGTGCCGATCATCCGGTGCGGGCCTCCTTCGCGGCGACGCCCAGGGCGGCGGCCAGCGTGAGCAACTGGTAGATGGCGAGTCCGATGAAGACGATCCAGCCGAGGGGTCGGGCGAGGACGGCGATGACGAGAGCGACGACGGTGATCAGCCCGAGGCGACGCATCGAGCCACCGATGATCACGCTGCGGTCATCGGTGGGCTGAAGCCGCGCTGCAGCCCGCTCCTGGAGCAGGCCGTTGACGGCACCGAGCGCGAGGCCCACCGTGAGCAGCACGCCCACGAGCGCGTGCCCGACGACAGCGGCCACGGCAATCGCTCCGGCACCGAGCACCACGGGGAGGACCAGGGTCCGGGCCACCCGACCGGGCCCGGAGGTCAGGGCCGGTCCACTCATGGGGGCAGTGGTCACCGCCGACGATCTCCGTTCGCATCAGTTTCCGGGCCGGCGACGGGGTCAGGCGAGATAGCGACGTATCTCGAACACCGAGCCGAGGATGCCCAAAACGATACCTGACGCCATTCCGACGATGACACCGACCGGGGCGCTGCCGAAGTGGCTGTCGGCAGCGTGACCGAGCAGGAGTCCGACGACCAGGCAGGTCGCGTTGGCGACCCCCAGTCCCAGCAGCCCCACCCCCGTCAGCCGGCGCGGTTCGGAGGAACCGTTGTCGCTCATCTGCCCCCGCGGTCCGCGCGCATCAAGGGGACGCTGCTGGCGACGAGGACGAGCGCGGCGATCCCGCCGAAGATCCCGAGCGCGGGCAGCGGACCCCCGGAGACGGAGACCGCCACGCCGCCGAAGGCGAGCAGCGCCGTCCAGCCGTACATGATCAGCACCGCCCGGGTGTGGCTGTGGCCGATCTCGAGCAGCCGGTGGTGCAGGTGCGCCTTGTCGGGCGAGAACGGGGAGCGGCCGGACCTGGTGCGTCGTACAACCGCGAGCAGCAGGTCCATGAACGGAACGGCCAGCACCGCGAAGGGCAGCAGCAGCACCAGCAGCGCCGGGAACGCGGTCGACGGGGGCAGGTTGCCGTAGTTGAACTGCCCGGTGAGGCTCGTCGCGGCGCCCGCGAGCATCAGACCGATCAGCATCGAGCCGCTGTCTCCCATGAAGACGCGCGCCGGGTTGAAGTTGTGTGGCAGGAAGCCGAGGCAGGCGCCGGCCAGTACGACGGCGATCAGCGTCGGCGAGCTGATGCGCTCCTGCGCGACGCCGTGCGTGACCGACCCGCTCGACAGCGAGTAGGAGAACGCGAAGAACGCGAGCGCCGCGATCGCGCCGACGCCGGCCGCGAGCCCGTCGAGGCCGTCGATGAAGTTGATCGCGTTGACGGTGAGCAGTGCCAGCAGCACGGTCAGCGGCACGCCCTCCGGGCCGAGCGAGAGCTGCCCCACACCCGGCAGGCTCAGGGTCAGCAGCTGGAGTCCGAGCAGCACCATGATGCCGGCGGCGACGACCTGACCGGCGAGCTTCGTCAGCGCGTCGATGCCCCACTTGTCGTCGACCAGGCCGAGCAGCACGATCACGCCCCCGGCGATGGTGATGGCCTTCACGTCGGAGTACTTGAAGACGCTCGAGAGCGCAGGCAGCTGGTGTGCGACGAGGAAGGCGGCGCAGACGCCGGCGTACATCGCCAGACCGCCGAGCCGCGGGGTGGGGATGGCGTGCACGTCACGGTCGCGCGGCTCGGCCATCGCGCCGATGCGGATGGCGAGCCGGCGCGCGATCGGCGTCAGGAGGTAGGTGACCGCCGCAGCGACGCAGAGGACGAGGGCGTACTCACGCACAGCCGGACGCTAGCGCGCATAGGCGGGGTGGGCGGTGACGAGCGCGTCGACACCTCGGCGTACCTCTTCGGCTGCCGTGCCGTCCTCGTCGCGGACGGCGCGGGCGATCAGGGAGGCGACCTCCTTCATGTCGCCCTCCTGCATGCCCTGCGTCGTGACGCTCGGCGTGCCGACGCGGATGCCGGACGCGATGGACGGCGGCTGCGGGTCGTTGGGGATCGCGTTCTTGTTGAGCACGATGCCCGCTCGGCCGGTGCGCTCCTCGGCGTCCTTGCCGGTCACGCCCAGCCCCTGCAGGTCGACGAGCGCGAGGTGCGTGTCCGTGCCGCCCGACGTCGGCCGCATGCCCTCGGCCGTGAGCCCATCGGCGAGCGCCTGCGCGTTGGCGATGACCTGCTTCGCATAGGCCTGGTACGACGGCTGCAGCGCCTCCTTCAGCGCGACCGCCTTCGCGGCGACCGCGTGCATGAGGGGACCGCCCTGGCTGAACGGGAAGACGGCCTTGTCGATCCGCGAGGCCAGCTCCTCCTTGCACACGATCATGCCGCCGCGCGGACCCCGCAGCACCTTGTGCGTCGTGAACGTCACGACGTCGGCGTACGGAACCGGCGACGGGATCGCCTTGCCGGCCACGAGTCCGATGAAGTGGGCGGCGTCGACCATCAGCCACGCGCCCACCGAGTCGGCGATCTCGCGGAACCGCGCGAAGTCGATGAGCCGCGGGTAGGCCGTCGCACCCGCGATGATCATCTTCGGCCGGTGCTCGTCGGCGAGCCGCGCGACCTCGTCGTAGTCGATCAGCTCGGTCTCGCCGTCGACGCCGTAGGCCACGACGTTGAACCACTTGCCCGAGAAGTTGACCTTCGAGCCGTGGGTCAGGTGGCCGCCGTGGGGCAGCGACATCGCGAGGACGGTGTCGCCGGGGGTGAGGAGCGCGCCGTACGCCGCGAAGTTGGCCTGGGCGCCGGAGTGCGGCTGGAGGTTGGCGTGATCGCAGCCGAACAGCTCCTTGGCCCGCGCGATGCCGATGTTCTCCGCGACGTCGACGACCTCGCAGCCGCCGTAGTAGCGCTTGCCGGGGTAGCCCTCGGCGTACTTGTTCGACAGCGTGCTGCCGAGCGCCGCGAGGACGGCCGGGCTGGTGAAGTTCTCGCTGGCGATGAGCTGGAGACCCCCACGCAGGCGGGTGAGCTCGTCGAGGACGACGCCGGCGATCTCCGGGTCCTCCGCCTGCAGGGCGTCGAAGTCGGGGCCCCAGAAGGGGGTGCTCGTCATGGGGGCTCCTACTCCTGCGCGGGCTGTCCGCCCACTCTACGGCCGGGCCGGTCAGGCGCGGAGGAGGTCGAGGGGGCCTTGGAGCGTCGCGTGGACCAGCGCGCCGCAGGTGGCGAAAGCGGACGCCGGCGCCTGGTAGGGGTCGTCCAGGTCGTCGTCGCGGGCCCGGTCGGGGGGCACGAGCCCGCGGCTCGCCGCCGCTGCCTGCACCAGGGCCCGGGCGCGCTCGACCGGATCGCCCGCGGGCAGCGTGCTCGCGTCGACCACCGCGCTCAGCCGCGCGAACTCGCGAAGGGTGAACGTGCGGGCGGCGGCGCGCGGATGCAGTACGACGGCGGCCGCCCGGTGCTCGCGTGTCGCGCCCAGCACGAGGTCCGCCCCGACGACGTGCTCGGCCACCAGCTCGCGCGCGGTGAACGACGAGCCGTCGACGTCGTACGACGCCAGCGTGCTGAGCGCGTACGCCTCCATCGGCGAGCCGGTGTGGCCCCAGGTGCCCGCCGACTCCACGACGAACCGGTCGGCGTGCTCGCCGAGGCGCTTGCGCAACCCGGCGCGCATCAGGTGCTCCGCCATCGGCGAGCGGCAGATGTTGCCCGTGCAGACGTGCAGCACCCGGAAGGTGTCCGTCATGGCGCGACCTGGATGTCCGGGGCGAGCTCCCGCAGCCGTTCCACGTCGAGGGCACCGGAGCGCAGGACGCGCGCCCGGTCGCCGGTCAGGTCCACGATCGTGCTCGGCACCGGGTCGCCGGCCGGTCCGCCGTCGAGGTAGACCCTGACCGCGTCGCCGAGCTGCCGCTGCGCGTCCTCGATGTCGACCGCAGGAGGCAGTCCGCTGTGGTTGGCGCTGCTGACCGCGAGCGGACCGGTCTGCGTGAGGATCTCCAGCGCCACCGGCTGCAGCGGCATGCGCACGGCGACGGTCCCCCGCGTCTCGCCGAGGTCCCAGGCCAGGCTGGGTGCCGCCCGGACGACGATGGTCAGCGGCCCGGGCCAGAAGGCCTCGACCATCCGGCGGGCGAGCGGCCCGAGCTCGTCGACGAGACCGTCGAGGGTGCGCCAGGACCCGACGAGCACCGGCACCGGGAGATCACGGCCGCGGCCCTTCGCGGCGAGCAGCTTGGCGACGGCGGCGGGCGAGAAGGCGTCTGCCGCGATCCCGTAGACCGTGTCGGTCGGGAGCACGACGAGGTCGCCGGACTGCAGCGCGTTGATCGCGGCCTGTACGCCGGCGGCCGGATCGGCGGTGACGTCGAACGTCGTCATGACCACGCCTGCGGTGCGCGCGCGGTGACGAAGCGGTCCCTGCCGGTGAGGTCCTGGTGGTCCTCGACCTCGGCCCACCCGGCCGCCTCGAACACGGCGGGTGCGGTGCGACCCTGCCGGTCCGAGTGCTCGACGACGACGAGCCCACCGGGCTTGAGGAGCCGGCGCGCGGCCTGCTCGACGAGGCGGATCACATCGAGCCCGTCCTCGCCGGCGAACAGCGCGATCTCGGGGTCGTGGTCGACGACCTCGGGGTCGGGGATGTGCGCCTCGTGCGTGGCGACGTAGGGCGGGTTGCTCGCGACGAGGTCGAACCGGCCGTCCAGGTCGAGCAGCGACTCCTCGACGCTCCCCAGGTGAAGCCGCACCTCCGGATCGCCCGCGGCCACGCGGTTTGCGGCGTTGCGCCGCGTCCAGGCCAGCGCGTCCGGGTCGCGCTCGACGGCGTGGACCGTCGCCCCAGGCACCTCGTTGGCGAGGGCGAACGCGATGGTCCCGCTGCCGGTGCACAGGTCGGCGAGCATGGGGTTGGCCCAGCCCTCGGCTCGAAGCGCGTCGACGGCCCACTGGACGACCGACTCGGTCTCGGGTCGCGGGACGAAGACGCCGGGGCCGACCTCCAGCTCGATGTAGCGGAACCCGACACTGCCCGTCAGGTGCTGCAGGGGGACCCGTGAGGCACGTCGATCGATGAGGGCGTCGTACGCCGCCCGCTGTTCGTCGTCGAAGCCGTCGGCGAGCAGCAGGTCACTCGGCTTCGCCACGCCGAGCACGTGCACGGCGAGTGCGCGCGCGTCGTGCTCGGGCGAGTCCACGCCCGCGGCCGCCAGCCGCGCCGTGGCGCGCGCGATCGTGTCCCTCATGCGTCTTCGCCAGAGAGCATGGCCGCGTTGTCGGCATCGACGAGCGACTGGATGACGGCGTCGAGGTCGCCGTCGAGGACCTGGCTGAGGTTGTTGGCCTTGTAGCCGCTGCGGTGGTCGGCGACGCGGTTGTCCGGGTAGTTGTAAGTACGGACCTTCTCGCTGCGGTCGACGGTGCGGATCTGCGCACCGCGGGCGGCGGAGTCCTTCGCCGCCTGCTCGTCGAGCGCCAGCGCGAGCAGGCGCGCGCGCAGGACCCGCATGCCGGCCTCGCGGTTCTGCAGCTGGCTCTTCTCGTTCTGCATGCTCACGGTCACGCCGGTCGGGATGTGGGTGATGCGCACAGCAGAGTCGGTCGTGTTGACGCTCTGCCCGCCCGGACCACTGGAGCGGTAGACGTCGATGCGCAGGTCGTTCTGGTCGACGGTGACGTCGACCTCCTCGGCCTCGGGAAGGACGAGCACGCCGGCCGCCGATGTGTGGATGCGGCCCTGCGACTCGGTGACGGGAACCCGCTGCACGCGGTGGACGCCGCCTTCGTACTTCAGGCGCCCGAAGACCGGGTTGGTCGGGTCCTTGCTCTTCACCGCAACCTGGATGTCCTTGTAGCCGCCGAGCTCGCCCTCGGTCGCGCTGACGACCTCGGTCTTCCAGCCCATCCGCTCGGCGTACCGGGTGTACATCCGGACCAGGTCTCCGGCGAACAGCGCTGACTCGTCGCCGCCCTCACCCGCCTTGACCTCGAGGATGACGTCCTTGGCGTCGGCCGGGTCCTTCGGGATGAGCAGGTCGCGGATCCGCGCGTCGAGGCCCTCGATCCGCTTCTCGGTCTCGGCGGCCTCGTCGTCCATGCCGAGCTCGCGGGCGGCCTGCAGGTCGCCGGCCGCCTCCTGCTGCTCGCGGATCGCGGCCACGAGCGGGCCCAGCTCGGCATAGCGCCGGCCGAGCTCACGGGCGCGGCCCTGGTCGGCGTGCACCGACGGGTCGGCGAGCTGGTCCTCGAGCTTGGCGTACTCCGCCAGCGCGTTGTCGACCGGGTTGCCGATCTGCTCGCTCACCGGGACTCCTTCCAGAAGTGCTGCGGACACGACAGCGGCGCCCGTCTCCGTGAGGAGCCGGGCGCCGCGAGGTCGCTACTTCTGGCGCTTGCCGAAGCGCTGCTCGAACCGCGCCACGCGGCCGCCGGTGTCGAGGATCTTCTGCTTGCCGGTGTAGAACGGGTGGCACTGGCTGCAGACGTCGGCGTGGATCGCGCCGTCAGCCTTGGTGCTCTTCGTCGTGAAGGTGTTCCCGCAGGTGCAGGTCACCGTCGTCTCGACGTACGTCGGGTGGATGTCGGCCTTCATGTCGCTGTGCTCCTCGGGTAAGCGGCCGCCGGGTCGACTGTCGTCGGGAACCGGTGCCTGAGGTGAACAAGTGTGCCAGAACGGCCCACGGTCATGACAACACCGCCGGCCGCCCGGCTACTCCTGGTTGACGGTCGTCTTCTGGATCTGCATGAGGAACTCGACGTTGGTGCGGGTCGACTTCATCTTGTCGAGCAGCAGCTCGAGCGACGCGCCCGTGTCGAGGGCATGCAGGACCCGCCGGAGCTGCAGGACGATCCGCAGCTCCTCGGGCGCCAGCAGGAGCTCCTCCTTGCGGGTGCCGGAGGCGTCGACGTCGATCGCCGGGAAGATCCGCTTGTCCGCGAGCTTGCGGTCGAGCTTGAGCTCGGCGTTGCCGGTGCCCTTGAACTCCTCGAAGATCACCGAGTCCATCGCGGAACCGGTCTCGACGAGCGCCGTCGCGATGATGGTGAGCGAGCCACCGTTCTCGATGTTGCGGGCGGCGCCGAGGAACTTCTTCGGCTGGTAGAGAGCCGCCGCGTCGACACCTCCGGTGAGGATGCGACCGGAAGCCGGGGCCCCCAAGTTGTACGCACGGCCGAGCCGGGTGATGTTGTCGAGGAGCACCACGACGTCATGGCCCATCTCGACGAGGCGCTTGGCCCGCTCGATGGAGAGCTCGGCGACCGTGGTGTGGTCCGACGGCGGCCGGTCGAAGGTGGAGGCGATGACCTCACCCTTCACCGAGCGCTGCATGTCGGTGACCTCTTCGGGCCGCT
>JAODNA010000182.1 GCA_025465135.1 Frankiales bacterium
GACCTGGCGCCGTCGGCCGACCGGAGCGGTCTGGCCCGAGGGAGCCCCGCGAGGACCGCTCCTCCCGGGCCCGTCGTAGCGCCGGGCCCGCGCCCCGCCTGACCGACGAGCAGCGGGCCGAGATCGCCGCCCGCTACGACCCGCGCCGGGAGAAGCGACGGCAGGAGGCGCGTGTCCCGCTCCCGGACGACGTGGAGCCGCAGATGCTCGACAAGGAGACCCGCAGCGAGCTGCGCTCCCTGGCCAAGGACACGTCGGACCTCGTCGCCCGGCACCTCGTCATGGCCGGACGCCTCGTCGACGAGGACCCGCAGGCCGCCCTGGCCCACGCTCGGGCGGCCCGGGCGATGGCCGGCCGGGTCGGTGCCGTCCGCGAGGCCGCCGGGCTGACGGCGTACCTCGCCGGTGAATGGGCCGACGCACTCTCCGAGCTACGGACCGCGCGGCGCATCACCGGCCGGGCCGATCACCTGCACGTCATGGCCGACTGCGAGCGGGCGCTCGACCGTCCCGAGCGGGCGCTCGCCTATGGCGACGACCCGGCCGTGCCCACCCTCGAACAGGACACCCGCGTCGAGCTGGTCATCGTGCTGGCCGGTGCGCGCCGTGACCTGCAGCAGCCGGACGCCGCGGTTGTCCTTCTCCAGGACCCCGCAAAGCGGACGACGGCGAAGCGGCCTTGGGCCGCGCGCCTCTGGTACGCCTACGCGGACGCCCTCCTCGACGCGGGCCGTGAGGACGAGGCTCGCGACTGGTTCAGCCGCGTCGCCGAGGTCGATGCGCAGGCCGAGACCGATGCGGTCGACCGCCTCCTCGCGCTCGACGGCGTCGTGCTGGAGGAGCCTGAGGACGAGGATGCCGAGCCGGAGGCGCTGGACCCGGGCGAGTGAGCCGGCTCAGGGCTCGGCCGGCTCCACCTTGTCGAGCCAGCGCAGGATGCCGCTGAGATTGGCCTCGTCGCTGTTCAGGACCTCGTGCTTCGCCCGCAGCGCCGGGTCGGCCTCGATGGCGGCGTACCGCACGCGGGTGCGGTCGCGCACCGCGGCGACTGCATGGTCGAGGTCGAGTCCCTGCCGTCGTACGTCGCGGGTCATCTCCACCCACAGCTCGAGCTCCTCGACACTGGCGTCGAGGGTCTCGTCGATCGCGGTGACCGGCCCGTAGTGGCTGAACAGAAGGCGGTCCGGTCGCAGCTGCCGGAACCCCTCGATGCTCGCGAGCGCGACCGGGAGGTCGAAGTCCGGCGGGGGTGTCGCGGGCTTCACGAGGTCCGCTTCGGGAACGTAGATGCCGGCGGCGTCACCGACGTAGAGGTCGTTGGTCTCGGAGTCCAGCAAGCCGACGTGATGCGACGCGTGCCCGGGCGACCAGTGGCTGCGCAGCGACCGGCCGCCGCCCAGGTCGACGGTCCCCACGTCGCCGAGGGCGCGCACCCGCTCGACGGGAGTGGGCAGCAGCTCACCGAACACGGTGTCCATCACGTCGCCGTAGACGCGGCGAGCCGAGGCGACCAGGCGCTCCGGGGACACGAGGTGCCGTGCGCCTCGCTCGTGCACAACCACCTCCGCGTTCGGGAAGGCAGCGGCCAGGTCGCCCACGCCGCCCGCGTGGTCGAGGTGGATGTGCGTGACGACGATCGTGGCCAGGTCGTCGGCGCCCACACCCAGCGCGGCCAGCGAGCGAACGACGCGGTCGGCGCTCAGCGCGGCCCCCGTCTCGACGAGCGCCGGTCGGTCCGACGCGATGAGGTAGGCCGCGGTGATGCCGTCGTAGCCGCCCATCCGGGTGTCGATGAGGTTCACAGCACTGCCCAGTGACACGGGCTCGGGGGTCTCCACAGCGCGGCACTCCCGTCCACAGCCGGCAACCTGCCGCCGTCGCCGGCCACGCCGGCTCCGCATCGTAGGCATCCGCGGCCCGACCGGTGCCGCAGTTGGGGAGTGAGCGAGATGGCAGCACGGTTGGCGGAGCAGCTGCACCAGCAGACGTGCAACGAGGTGGCCCTGGTGGGCCGGGTGTCGGCGCCGGCGGAGGAGCGCACGCTGCCGAGCGGCGACGTCCTGGTGACCTGGCGCGTCGTCGTGGACCGGCCGCCCCTGCGAAGAGCGGCGCCCGAGGGCGGCCGCGCAGTGACGGTCGACACGATCGACTGCGTGGCCTGGGCCGCCGGGGTCCGGCGGACGGCCGGCGGTTTCGCCACCGGTGACGTCGTGCGCGTCGAGGGCGCGCTGCGGCGGCGCTTCTGGCGCGGGGGCGGCGGGCCGGAGAGCCGGTGCGAGGTCGAGGTCCTCGTGGCGAAGCGGGTTGCCCGAGCTCAGTCGTCGCGGTAGTCGCGGATGACCAGGCCGGTGCGGGGCTTCGGCGTGAACAGCGTCGACTTGCGCGGCATGCGCTCGCCACCGCCGGCGACCGCCGCCACGGCGGTCACCGGTGTCGGGTTCAGGAGCACGGCAGTGCCGCCCGTGCGGCGGGCGGCGGCCACGGCTGCGTCGACGTCGTGCTCGTAGCCGACCGTGTCCACGGTGTCGGCCAGGTGCCACAGCGTCGGTACGACGAAGCCGTGCAGCACGCTGACGTCGAGCGCCTTCCACGCCTCGCTGCGCACGGCGGGGAGCGACGCGGTCAGCTGCGCAGCGTCGGGCTGACTGAGAAGCCAGGCGCGGGCGCCGTCGGTGAGCGCGAAGGCCGTCCCCTTCGCGCCCGCCGCGGCCAGCTCGTCGAGCGCGGCGGCCACTCCGCCGGGCAGCTCCTGCACGTGCATGCCGGCGGAGGCCAGCTCGGCGAGCTCCTCGGCGGCCTGGCCAGGCACGACGCGGTGGATCGGATGGACCTCGGGCCCGAAGGCAGTCGCGTCCACGAGGAAGGTCAGGCCGTGGTCCCAGGGGCCCGGCCCGTCGCCCGCTGCGTGCCGCTCCGCTTGTCGCTGCAGGTAGGTCGCGTAGCGGTGGTGACCGTCGGCGATCAGCGCCTTGCGCTCATGCAGGTCCGCAGCGATCGCCGCGAGCGTGTCCTCGTCGGTCAGCGCCCACAGCCGGTGCCGCAGGCCGTCTGGCAGCCGGACGTCGACCAGCGGGGTCCGTGCGTCGACCGCGGCGACCGCATCGCTCGCGGCGCCGCCACCGTCGTACACGAGGAAAATCGGCTCCAGGTCTGCTTCGACCGCCGTGTAGAGCGCGAGCCGGTCACTGACGGGCCCGGCCATCGTGTTCTCGTGCGGCAGGACGATGCCGTCCTCGGCCGGCGTGAGTGCGAGCGCCCCGAGCAGGCCGCGCTGGGCATGGCCCGTCGTGGGATGGGCCTGCTCGTAGACGTAGAGGGCGAGCTCAGGATCGGGCCGGAGCGTGCCGTCGGACCGCCAGCGGTCCAGGGTGCGGCGCGCAGCGACATAGCGGTCCGTGTCGGACGAGTCGCCGCTCGGGTCGCGTGGGAGGATGAGACGTACGACGTTGTGTTCGCTCGCTGCCTCGAGTGCGGCTACCCCGTCGGCGTCGATGACGTCGTACGGCGGGGAGGTCAGCGCCGCAAGATCGCCGGCGATCGCAGCGTCATAACGCAGAGCACGGAAGGGCAGCAGCACGAGACCGGCCGGTGACGGCACGGACGAACGGAGGCTCGGCGGGACGGACGACGATTGCGGGCCCTGGCCCGAGGACGCGGGGTCGGAGCCTGCGGTCATGGCGGCACTCTAAGGGTGCTGTCCGACCGCGAGCGCGGGCCCATCGAGGACGACGAGGAGGAGTGCACGCGTGGAGAACAGTCGCTATGACCCCCGGTACGACCCGCGTGCGCCCGACGAGGAGCCGGCCCGGCCGTTCGCCGAGCTCCCGCCGCCGCCGCCCGACGTCACGCCGCAAGGTGAGGTCTACGACTGGTACGCCCGCGGGGTCGAGCTGCTCGAGAACGGCGACGCCAACGCCTCCGTGCAGCTGCTCACGCACGTCGCCACCGCCGAGCCCGAGTCGCGGATGGTCCGCGAAGCACTCGCGCGGGCGCAGTTCGACGCGGGCTTCTACGAGGAGGCCCTCGGCAACTTCGAATGGATCGTCGCGGTCAACCCCGCCGACGACTACTCGCAGTTCGGGCTGGGACTCGCCGCTACGAAGATGGGTGACCTCCCCAAGGCTGTGGAGCACCTCGCCCTGGCCGCCGCCATGCGACCCGACATCAACTACTACGCGACCGCGCTGCGCGGCGCCCGGGCCGCCCTGACCGCTGCTCAGCGTTGATCCCAGGGGCTCACAACCCCGACCTGCCGTCGGCCGGACGCGGATCCGGTCTCGGCAGCTGCGACCGGCCGCTCTGCGAGGCCTATGACGCGGCGCTGTACGACCTCGACGGTGTGCTGTACCTCGGCGCCGAGGCGGTTCCGCATGCCGCCGCCGGCGTCGCTGCCGCCGTCGAGGCGGGCATGCGGACCGCCTTCGTCACCAACAACGCCTCGCGCCGCCCGGCGGCCGTCGCCGCGCACCTGAGAGAGCTGGGGATCCCCGCCGACGCCGCCGATGTGGTGACGAGCGCCCAGGCAGCGGTGCGCCTCCTTCGCGAGCGGCTGCCGGCGGGCGTCGACGTGCTCGTCGTCGGTGCTCAGGGGCTGGTCGACGAGGTGGCGGCCGCCGGGTTCGCCCCGGTGAGTCGGGCCGGTCCCGAGGTGCGTGCGGTCGTGCAGGGCTACGGGCCCGACACGGGCTACGCACAGCTGGCCGAGGCATCGCTTGCCCTGCAGGGTGGCGCCCTGTGGATCGCGGCCAACACCGACAGCACGTTGCCCAGCCCGCGCGGCCCGCTCCCCGGCAACGGCGCACTCGTCGCGGCGCTGCGCGTCGCCACGGGTCTGGAGCCGATCGTCGCCGGCAAGCCGGAGCCGGCGTTGCATGCAGAGTCGGTGGCGCGGGTGGGCGCGAAGCGCCCGCTGGTCATCGGCGACCGGCTCGACACCGACGTTCTCGGCGCCGTGCGCGGCGGTGCCGACAGCCTGCTCGTGCTGACCGGCGTCGTCGGCGTCAGCGCGCTGCTGGCGGCACCCGCCGGGATGCGCCCGACCTACGTGGCGCCGGACCTGCGTGGCCTCCTCGCCCCCCAGCCCCGGGTGGAGCTGGCCGAGTCGCGGGCCCGCTGTGACGACGCTTCGGCGTCGTACGACGACGGCGAGATCCGGGTGTCCGGCGACGGCGTCGCGGCGCTGCGGGCGGCCTGCGCACTGGCCTGGCAGTGCGCCGACGCCGGACTCCCCGCCGAGCACGTCGTCGGGTTAGAGGAGTGACCGCAGCTTCAACAGGTCGAACATGCTCGCGTCGATCCGCAGCTTGCCGGTCGCCCACGCCGTCGGCACCGAGAGGCGACCTTCGATCAAGGCGATGAGGTCATCGCTGCTCGCCGACAGCTTCACCTGTGCATCGCCGCGCTCGGCTGTGGTGACGTTGCTGATGGTCCCGTCCTCGTCGAACGACGCGAGGAACACGATGTCGAGATCGCGTACGCGGCAGGCAACCGTCCGCTCGACGGCGTACTTCCGGCGTACGTCGGGATCGACCTCGGCGAGGCGCTCGAGCAGCACTTCCACGGCCTGCTCGACGGCCTTCAGCGTGGCCACGCCGACTCCCTTCGCACGTCGATGCACGCCCGCGGCGCGTCGAGCGACGCTACCCGAGCTGCGCTGACCCAAGCCGGGTAGGTTGGCCTTCCGGCGGCAAACTGGAGACCCTCGTGCGCGACGCCCTCAAGAGCTACCTCGCCCTCGCCAGCGGACTCACTGACGTCACCCGGCAGCGGGCGGTCGGCGCGGCGCGGGCACTCGTGGCGCAGGGCGAGGCGACCGCCGAGCAGGTGAGCGCGCTGGCCGAGGATCTGGTCGCGCAGAGCCGGTCCAACCGGGAAGCCGTGACCGCGCTCGTGAAGTACGAGGTCGACCGCACTCTCGGGCGGCTCGGTCTGGCCGCCAACGATGAGGTCACCGAGCTGACCAAGCGGGTGCGGTCGCTCGAAGCGCACATCCGCGAGCTCAAGGCAGCCACCGCGACACCCGAGCGAGCGGCGGCGAAGGCCCCGGCGAAGAAGGCCCCGGCGAAGAAGGCCCCGGCGAAGAAGAGCCCGGCGAAGAAGAGCCCGGCGACGAAGAGCCCGGCGAAGAAGAGCCCGGCGAAGAAGGCCCTGGCGAAGAAGGCGACGCGTACGGTCGCGAGGAAGACGACGAAGGCCGTGAAGCGCTCCGCGGCGAGGAGGTCGTCGTGACGGCGCCCGTCGACCTGGCGCGCAGTCGCCTGCAGGACCTCGACGAGAAGCCGGTCGCGGAGCACGTCGCCGTCTACGACGAGGTGCACCGGCTGCTGCAGGACGCGCTCGCCGCACTCGACGAGGACTAGTGGCGCTGGTCTGATGGCGCGACGTGCCCGGCTCGATGCCGAGCTCGTGCGCCGGGGACTGGCCCGCAGCCGGGAGCAGGCCGCCGAGCTGATCGGCGCGGGACGGGTGCTGGTCGGCGGTCAGACCGCGACCAAGCCGGCAACTGCCGTCGAGGCCGCGACCGCCGTCATCGTCACCGGAGACAGCGGTCCGACGTACGTCTCCCGCGGTGGGCACAAGCTCGCGGGGGCCCTGGACGCCTTCGGCTACGACCCGGCCGGGAAGCGGGCCCTGGACGCCGGCGCGAGCACGGGCGGGTTCACCGAGGTTCTGCTGCGACGCGGTGCGGCGCACGTCGTGGCCGTCGACGTCGGCTACGGCCAGCTGGCGTGGTCGCTGCAGAGCGACGAGCGCGTCACCGTCGTGGACCGCACGAACGTCCGGACCCTCACGGCTGACGTGGTCGGCGGGCGCGTGGACCTGGTCGTCGCCGACCTCTCCTTCATCCCCCTCGGGCTGGTGCTTCCCGCGCTCGTCGCGTGCTGCGCGCCCGGCGCCGACCTGCTGCCCATGGTCAAGCCCCAGTTCGAGGTGGGCAAGGAGCGCTTGCCCGCTGGGGGAGTCGTGCGCGACCCCGAGCACCGGGCGGACGCCGTACGACGCGTGGCGGCGCAGGCCGCGCAGCTCGGGCTCGGGGTGCGTGGGGTCACGGCGAGCCCGCTGCCGGGACCCAGCGGCAACGTGGAGTTCTTCCTGTGGCTGCGGGCCGGTGCTCCGCCGCTGAGCGATGCGGATCTGCTGGGTGCGGTCCGGGACGGCCCGCAGTGAGAGGGTGGGCGGCGTGACCCGCTCCGTTCTTCTCCTCGCCCACACCGGTCGTGATGCGACGACCGATGCGGCCCGTCAGGCGGTGAAGCGGTTGCAGGCAGCCGGGATCGAGGTCCGGCTGCTCGCCACCGAGGCGGCCGAGATGGGTGTCACGGATGTGGTGCTCTGCGACGGCGAGCGCGGCTCGGCCGCGGATGCCGAGCTGGTGCTCGTCCTGGGTGGCGACGGCACGATCCTGCGCGCGGCCGAGCTGGCTCGCGACGCCGGCGTACCCCTCCTCGGGGTCAACCTCGGCCGGGTCGGCTTCCTCGCGGAGGCGGAGCCGGAGGATCTCGAGACCACGATCGAGAAGGTGCTCGACCGCGCCTACGCCGTGGAGCACCGGATGACCCTCGACGTCGACGTGCGGGTCGGCGGCGAGGTCGTCGACACCGGCTGGGCCCTCAACGAGTGCAGCGTGGAGAAGGCCAACCGGGAGCGGATGCTCGAGGTCATGGTCGAGATCGACGGCAGGCCCCTGAGCCGATGGGGCTGCGACGGGGTCGTCGCGGCAACGCCGACGGGTTCGACGGCCTACGCCTTCTCCGCCGGGGGACCGGTCGTCTGGCCGACGGTCGAGGCACTCCTCGTCGTACCGATCAGCGCGCACGCGCTCTTCGCACGGCCCCTCGTGGCGAGTCCCGGGTCGGTCGTCGCGATGGACGTCCTGGCCACCGGCTCGGAGGCGGTCGTCGCGTGCGACGGGCGGCGTACCCGCACGCTTCCGCATGGCGCCCGCGTCGAGGTACGACGAGGCGTCAGTCCCGTGCTGCTCGCGCGGACCCGGGAGCGGCCCTTCGCGGACACGCTTGTGGAGAAGTTCGCGCTGCCGGTCGAAGGGTGGCGCGGGCGCGCCGACTGAGCTGCGTGGTCCTGTCGGGCGCTGCCCCTACGCTCGCCCTGTGCTCGAGGAGATGCGCATCCGCGGCCTCGGCGTCATCGACGACGCCGTGCTCGAGCTCGCGCCGGGGCTGACCGTCGTCACCGGCGAGACCGGCGCGGGCAAGACGATGGTGGTCCAGGGACTGGCGCTGCTCTTCGGCGGCCGCGCGGACGCGGGCCGGGTCCGGCCGGGAGCCGACCGCGCGCTGGTCGAGGGCCGACTCGCCCTCAGCGAGCAGTCGCCGGCGGTGCTGCGTGCGCTCGACGCGGGTGCCGAGCTCGACGAGGGCGTGCTGCTCGTGTCACGCGCCGTCGGCAGCGACGGCCGCTCCCGCGCCCACCTCGGTGGACGCAGCGTCCCGGTCGGCGTGCTCGGCGAGGTCGGTGAGCACGTGCTCGCCGTGCACGGCCAGTCCGACCAGCAGCGGCTGCTGAAACCGGCCGAGCAGCGAGCCGCTCTCGACCGCTACGCCGGTGATGACGTGCTCCTGCTGCGCGATCGCTTCCGGGCCGACTGGGCTCGCTGGCGCGACGTGACAGCGCTGCTGTCCGAGCTCACGGCGGCAGCCGCCGACCGGGCCCGCGACGCGGAGCTGCTGCGGCTCGGGTTGGCCGAGGTCGAGGCCGCGCAACCGGTGCCGGGCGAGACCGGTGACCTGACCGCGGAGATCGCGCGGCTCGCCAACGCCGACGACCTCCGTACGGCGGCGAGCGTCGCGCAGCAGTCGCTGACCGGCGACGACGCCGACAACGAGGACGCACTCCGGATGGTCACCGCTGCCCGGCGCGCGCTCGACGGCGCCGCCGACCACGACCCGACGCTGGCAGCACTCGCCGCGCGGGTCGCGGAGGCCGGCCACCTGCTCGCCGACGTCGCCGCCGACCTCGCGTCGTACGCCGCGTCTGTCGACGCCGATCCGCGACGGCTGGCAGCTGCCCAGGAGCGGCTGGCCGTGCTCACGACGCTGACGCGCCGCCACGGCGCGCCCGACATCGACGGGGTGCTCGCATGGGCAGCGGACGCCTCGACGCGGCTGCTGGACCTCGATGGCGCCGACGACCGGATCGCAGCGCTACGCGCGGAGGAAGCGGCGCTCGAGACCTCGCTCGGCGAGCAGGCGGTGGTCCTGTCGGCTGCGCGCCAGCAGGCCGCGGCACGGTTCGCGACAGCGGTGACCGGTGAGCTCGTCGAGCTCGCGATGCCGCACGCGGAGGTCGCCGCCACCGTGACGCAGCGCGAAGCTGCGGACGGGCTGCCGGTCGGCGGGCGCCGGCTCGCGGCGGGTCCGGAAGGTGTCGACGAGGTCGAGATGCTGCTCGTTCCCCATCCCGGGGCGAGCGCCCGCCCGCTGCAGAAGGGCGCCAGCGGCGGCGAGCTCTCGCGCGTGATGCTCGCGGTCGAGGTCGTCTTCGCGGCGTCCGACCCGATGCCGATCATGGTCTTCGACGAGGTCGATGCGGGAGTCGGCGGCCGGGCCGCCGTCGAGGTCGGCCGGCGGCTCGCCCGCCTCGCCCGCGACCACCAGGTCGTGGTGGTGACCCACCTGCCGCAGGTCGCGGCCTTCGCCGACCGGCACCTGCACGTCGTCAAGGCCGACGACGGCGTCGTCACCCGCAGCGGCGTGGTCGCGCTCGACGACGAGGGCCGCGTCGCGGAGCTCTCCCGCATGCTCGCCGGGCTCGACAGCGGTCTGGCCCGCGGCCACGCCGAGGAGCTTCTCGCGGCCGCGGCCGAGGCGAAGCGTTGACGGTGCGCGAGCTCGGCCACGACGACATCGAGCAGGTCTCCCGGCTGAGCCAGCTCTCGTTCGGCTACCGCAGCGAGACCGCTCCGAGCGAGCTGCGCGGCATGTTCGGCATCGACGGTGCGGACGGACGACTGGCCGCCATGGCGCGCGTGCGCAGCTACGAGCAGCTCTGGGGCGGCCGCCGCGTGCGCATGGGCGGAATCGCCAGTGTCGCCGTCCACCCCGATGCTCGCGGTCAAGGCCACGCCAGCGTGCTCATGCGAAGCCTGCTCCCGCTGATGCGGTCGGCCGCCCAGCCGATCAGCGCGCTCTTCCCGACGGGCGTCGGTGTCTACCGCCCAGTGGGCTGGGAGGTCGTCGGCTCGCTCGACGACACCCGGATCGCGACCCGTGACCTGCAGCCCGCAGGCCCTCCAGGAGCGGTGCAGGTCCGTTCCGCGGGTCCGTCCGACGCCGCCACCGTCGCCGCGCTCTACGCCGGACTCGGGCTCAACGGCCTGCTGACGCGGGACGGCGAGGAGTTCCCGAGTGCGGAGGAAGCCCTTCTCGAGCACGACGTCGTCGCCCTCGCCGAGCTCGACGGAAGCGCCGTGGCCTACGCGACCTACGCCCGGGGCAGCGGTTACCGCGAAGGCTCCGAGCTCCGGCTGCGGGACTTCGTCCACCGCAGCGCGCCGGCGGCCGGTGCCCTGCTGCGTTCTCTCGCGTCCTGGAGCACGGTGGCGCCGACCGTGCTGTGGCGCGGCCCGACCACCGGGCTCGGCCTGCACCTGTCGCGGGCTGTGCCCCCTCCCGTTCAGTCCCAGCCCTGGATGCTGCGCATCGTCGACGCGGTCGCGGCAGTCGCGCAGCGCGGCTTCCTCCCGGACGTCGACGCCGACTCGGCCTTTGTGCTCTTCGACCCGGACGTGGCCGATCACTGCCGCCCCTGGCGGCTGCGCGTGACCGGCGGCAGCGGCGTTCTGGAGGAGCTCACGCCGGCCGCAGACCTGCCGGTCCTGCACGTGCGCGGGCTGGCCCTGCTCTACGCCGGCGCCGCCGATGTGGCCGCGCTGCTGCGGGCCGGCCTGATCGACCGGCCGGTGCCAGGACTCGACGCCGCGTTCAGCGCGGCACAACTGCCACAGATTCTGGATTACTTCTGACCTTCGACGTGCCGAAGAAGAGGCAGGAGGTTGTCGTGGTCCTTGCTCTCATGCTCGTCACCGTCAGCGCTGTGATCCTGGTCGCGTGCCTCCAGCACGCACGCACCGAGGGCTGGAAGGCGCCCGGCCTGCGCCCGCTGCGCCGCACGCCCAGCCCTCCGGCGCCTCCGCTGGACGACCAGCCGCCCGCGGGACTGACGCCGCTGATCCCCAGTCCACGGGCACTGGCAACCGAGTTCGAGCGCGGCCTGCGCGACCTCACCTTCTTCCTGGCGGTCCAGGCGCGCGACTGACGGCGTCCCCGGTCTGAGGCTGCTTCTCTGGCAGAATCGGCCCAGATGAGGTTCGCGTCCCTGCGTCGCAGCCGGCGGGCCGACGGCCTGCCCGGCGTCTCCGGGGTAGCCCGCCTCGACCGTCGTACCAAGGACCTCACCAAGCGGCTGCGGCCCGGTGACGTCGCGGTGATCGACCACGTCGACCTCGACCGGGTCAGCGCCGACGCCCTGGTCACCTGTCGGGCCGCCGTGGTCATCAACGCCGCACCGAGCACGAGCGGCCGCTACCCGAACCTGGGGCCCGAGATCCTGCTCGCGGCCGGGATCCCGCTGCTCGACAGCGTCGGGATCGAGGTCTTCTCGACCCTCCGCGACGGCGAGGTCGTGCGGGTCGACGGCGACACGGCCTACGTCGGGGAGCGCGTGGTCGCGAAGGGCACACCGCAGGACGCCGCGTCGGTCGACGCGGCCATGGCCGAAGCCCGGGCCGGGCTGCACACGCAGCTCGAGGCGTTCGCTGCGAACACGATGGAGTACCTGCTCAAGGAGCGGGCCCTGCTGCTGGACGGTGTCGGCGTCCCGGACGTCCGGACCGACTTCGCCGGCCGGCACGCACTCGTCGTCGTCCGCGGCTACGACTACCGCGAAGACCTTGCCGTGCTGCGCCCCTACATCCGGGAGTACCGCCCGATCCTCGTGGGCGTCGACGGCGGAGCCGACGCGCTGATCGAGGCCGGCTACTCACCCGACGTCATCGTCGGCGACATGGACTCGGTGAGCGACGAGGCCCTGCGCTGCGGAGCCGAGGTCGTCGTACATGCCTATGCCGACGGGCGTGCTCCGGGGCTGCAACGGGTCCAGGACCTCGGCGTGGCCGGCGTCGTCTTCCCCGCAGCGGGGACGAGCGAGGACGTCGCCCTCCTGCTCGCCGACGAGAAGGGCGCCGCCCTCATCGTCGCCGTGGGGACGCACGCAACGCTCGTCGAGTTCCTCGACAAGGGCCGGCAGGGCATGGCGTCGACGTTCCTGACGAGGCTGCGGGTAGGCGGGAAGCTCGTCGACGCGAAGGGCGTGAGCCGGCTCTACCGACAGCGGATCTCGACCTGGTCACTCGTCCTGCTGGTCGCCTCGACGCTCGCGACCATGGCGGCAGCCGTGGCCGTGTCGTCAGTCGGCCGGGCCTACACCGAGCTCGTCGACGACCAGTGGCACAGCTTCCTGTTCTGGCTGACGTCGCTGTTCTGAGAGGCGACGCGAGCTAGGCCGGGCGCCGGGCGATCGCCGCCGACGCGGGCTGGCTGCCCAGGGTGCGCAGCAGCCGCGGGCCCGGCTCGGCCGGGATGGGGACCGGGCCGTGCGTCTGGATCCAGCTGGGGATGTCGGCCAGCGGCATCGGTCGCCCGAGCCAGAAGCCCTGCCCCCGCTCGCAGCCGAGCTCGAACAGCCGCTCCCACGTCTCGGCGTCCTCGACGCCCTCGGCGACGACGCTCAGACCGAGGTTGGCGCCGAGGTCGATCACCGAGCGGACGATCGCGGCGTCGCGCGGAGTGCTCGTGAGACCCATGACGAAGTGCTTGTCGATCTTCACCTCGTCGACGGGCAGCTGGGAGAGGTAGGACAGCGAGGAGTAGCCCGTGCCGAAGTCGTCGACGGACAGGCGGATGCCGGCCTGACGGAGCCGGTCGAGGACGGCGCCGGACCCGACCATGTCGCTCATGACGCTGTGCTCGGTGATCTCGAACGTGAGCAGCCGCGGTGGAAGTCGGTGCAGTGCGAGTACGGCGAGGGTGTCCTCGAACAGATCCGGGTCGAGCAGGCTGCGGGCGGACAGGTTGACAGACACCGAGAGCTCGATGCCCTGCGCCCGCCAGGAGGCGCACGCGGCGACCGACTCGCGGAGCACCGCTGCGGTCAGGGCGCGCAGCAGGCCCGTGCGCTCGGCGACGTCCAGGAAGTCGTCGGGGGAGACCAGTCCGCGCTCCGGGTGGCGCCACCGCAGCAGCGCTTCGACGCCGACGACCTCGCCGGTGAGCAGGTCCGCCTGCGGCTGGCCGAGGACGAGGAACTCGTCGCGGGTCAGTCCCTGACGAAGCTCGCTGGCGAGCACGAGGCGCGCGGGGTTGGCCTCGTCGAGCTCGGTCGTGTAGACGACAGCGCCGCGGCCGGAGTTCTTCGCGGCGTACATCGCCGTGTCGGCGCGCTTGAGCAGAACGCCGCCGTCGAGGCCGTGTATGGGTGCGAGCGCGATGCCGATGCTGGCGCCCACCTCGAGCTCGACGTCGTCGACGCGTGCGGGTACCTGGAGTGCTGCCAGTACGTCGGCGGCGACCTGCTCGGCATGCGCCGCACTCGGGCAGTCCGGCAGCAGCAGGGCGAACTCGTCGCCACCGAGCCGGGCGACCGTGTTGGTCGATCCCATGACCTCGATGAGCCGATGCCCGACCTCGCGCAGCAGCAGGTCGCCGTGCAGGTGTCCGAGGGTGTCGTTGACTTCTTTGAACCCGTTCAGGTCCATGATCATGAGCGCCGCGCGGCGCGTCGGGTTCGCCTTCAGCTCGACGAGCACCTCGGCCATGACGCGGTGCAGGTACGTGCGGTTCGGCAGACCGGTCAGCGCGTCGTGCAGCGCCTCGTGCCGAAGTCGGTCGACGAGCCGGCTGTTCTGGAGTGCGACGGCGGCGTGCGCCGCCACCGTCTCGAGCAGACGCGCGTCCTCCTTGTCGAAGGTGCGGACGTCCCCGACGCGGTCGGCGACTACGAGTGCGCCGACGACGCCGGCGTCACCGCGGAGCGGTACGGCGAGCAGGTCGCGGATGCCGCGGGTGTCGGCCCAGTCGCGGTGAGGGGAGCGGCCCTGGCGCGGAACGAGCACCGGAGTGCCACCCGCGACGATGGCGCGCAGCACGGGGTCGTCAGCAGTGCCCTCCTCGCGCAGCAGCTCGCGGCCGGGGATGAGCGAGACGCGCAGCGCCTGGCGCTGCTCGTCGCCGATGAACACCACCTCAGCGCGGTCGCTGCGCATGATGGTGAGGGCCTGCTGCAGGACGTTGCGCAGCACGCCGTCGATCTCAGGGGTGCGGCTGACGGCCTGGGTGAACTGGTAGAGGCGCTCGAGGTTGAGGTGCCGCTCGGACAGGCCGGCGTAGGCGCGGTATGCCGCGACGACGATCCCCGCGACGAGCAGCAGCAGGAACCAGCTGCGTGCGTCGGCGTGGACGGCGAGCAGTCCCACCAGTCCGATCGTTGCGACCATCGCCGAGCCGGGGACGCCCGAGATAAGGGCGAGCCCGATGTCGCGCGGGGTCGGGCGCGCCTCGACGAGCCCGATGACGGTGGTGACGGCGAGGGCGCTCATGCTGCCGCAGACGACGGTCGTGACGTACGTCGCGATCCAGGCCGTCGGCCCGAGGTCGTGGTGGGGGAGGGCCCGGAAGACCGCCACGGCGAGTGCGCCGTCGAAGGACATCAGGCCGACGTTGAAGATCAGCTTCATGTACGGCTGACGCCGGATGAAGATGAACACGGCCAGCGCGCCGATCAGGCGAGCCGAGACCAGGGCCATCGGCGAGGCGAGGAACAGCCCCAGCACCAGCGGGATCTCCGAGAGCGAGACGGTGCGGGCCTCGCGTCGCAGCTGGATGTGCAGGACCGAGCTCTCCGCGACGGCGAACAGCACGATGAGGACTGCCCACGGCAGGTTCGGCGTGCTGAGCAGCGCCGTGTCGCTCTGGAACGTGCTCGCGCACAGGACGGCCGCGGCGAGCAGCGTGCAGGTGAGCAGCACGATCCGGGACGTTGGTCCGATCGTGATGCGCGCGCGGAATGCCACAGGTCCCCCTCAGGCCGATCTCGGGTCGAGAGAAGTCGGCAGGTTGCTCGCCATCGGGATCGACGCCCTTCGGAATGACCTGTAGTAGGTGAACCGGGTCAGATCGGGGCCACCCGACCAGATCGGGCCGGGAAGGCCGCGAGCCGGCCCGGCACCCAGCGTGCGGTGCCGAGCCGACTCGGGTCGTGCTGTCGGAGCGATGGGATCAGTTCCAGAGCACGCTGCCCCAGGCCGATCCGCCCCAGGCGCTGCCGCCCCA
>JAODNA010000048.1 GCA_025465135.1 Frankiales bacterium
CGTGGAGCCGGGGGCGGCGGGGCGGCGGCGACCGGGGCCGGGATCCCCTCGAGGGCACCGAGCAGGTCCTGGCGGCGGGCGACGTCGTCGGAGGACTCCCCCAGCGACAGCAGGCCACGGTCGACGAGGCCGGAGATCGCCGAGACGACGACGTACTCGCCCCGGCCGGACAGCACGACGAGGTCGGCGACCGTGCGACGGCCGTCGACCAGCGACAGCAGCGACCACTCGTCGCGGGTGATGGCGGGGTCGGCAGCGGGGGCCGGGGTCAGCGAGACCACGTCATCGGCCAGCGGCATGTCGGCCTCGGCCCAGGTCTGCATGCGGCGCTGGCCCTCGGCAACGACATCCTCGACGGCAACGGTGGCACCGAGGTCGTCCGGGTCAGCCTCGTCGACGACGAAGGCGAACTCGCCCTCCGGCCAGCGCAGGAGCTCGAAGACGGCATCGGAGGCCTGCTCGGCCGCCAGCGCGCGGCCGAACTCCTCCGAGAGGGATCCGGACTCGGCGAGTGCACGGGCGAGCCCGGTCGACGGGTCACGCTGCACCCGTGAGACGGCCTCGGCGAGAGCGGCGTCGTTGACCACGCCGGCGCCGACGATCCGGCGCCCGAGCGCCTGGCGCCGCACGTCGGAGCGAGCGCCCGTGACCGCGCCGTCGCGCAGGTGCACGACGCCGTGCGCGTCACCACGACGCAGGTGCAGCGTCCCCGTCTTCTTCGTGTAGCTCAGGAGCTGGAAGATGTCGGGGAGGCTGAACGCGTCGAGCGTTCCTTCGAGCCTCATGGTGATCCGTTCGTGCCGGCAGCGAATAGGTCAGGGACAGCCTGGGGGCGGACGACTAGGACCAGGACGGGTTCTCGCCGGGCAGGACGGAGCCGGTGGGGGCGTACGACGACGACCAGCCGCCGTCCGGAGCCACCGACGGGGTGTACGCGGGCATGACGGAGGGCTCGGCGACGGCCTGGAGCACGTGCTCCGGCTGCGACGGGACGGCCTGCAGGACGGGCTCGGCGGAAACGGCCGGGGGCGCGGCCTCATGAGCGGCGTCGTCCGCGCGGAGCGCGTCGGCGACGGCGGCGGCTGCCCGGCGTACCTCGTACAGCATCATCCCGACCTTGGCGCCCTGGGCGGCCACGGCCACGAGGACGGCCTCGTTGTCGGCGGAGACGAGGAAGACGGTGCCCGTCTCACCCTCGATGTAGACCTGGGAGAGCTCACCACGGCCGAGGCCCTGGGCGGCGCGCTCACCGAGGGAGAGCAGCGCAGCGCTCATGGCGGCGACGCGGTCCTCGTCCATCGACGGGGGCAGTGCGGAGGCCATCGGCAGGCCGTCGAAGGACACGACCGCGGCCGCCTCGATCTCGGGCGTCTGCGCCAGCAGGGAGTGGATGGCGCGGTCCAGCCGGTCCGAACGGCTTCCGGCGTGCAGGTCCGACATGCGAGGGCTCCTTCCGCGACCAGCGTGCGCACGCCGGTCCGATGTTGAACGCATCGGCGGACTAGCCCGTTTGCTTGAGTGCCGCCCGCATCGCCTCGAGGGGTGGTTTGGATCGGGTCATCAGCTCCACCTGGGCGGCTGCCTGGTGGAGGAGCATCGCCGAACCTCCTACGACCGTCCCCCGGCAGGAGGACGCGAGCGCGGTGGGCCAGGGGTCATAGACCACGTCGAGCAGGATCGGCAGATCCGCGACGTAGGGCGCGAATCCGTCAGCGGCGCCGGGAGGGACGGTCGAGATGAGGAGCTCGGCGCCGGCCAGCACGGCGGGGTCCCACCCGCTGACGACCGGGACGACGCCCAGTCTCGCGGCCGCCGCCAGCGTCGCGTCCGCCGGCGACCGCACGACCAGGCTCGGCTTGTAGCAGCCCAGCCGTGCCAGCGCGGCCAGGGCCGATCGGGCGGTCGCACCGCCGCCGAGGACGACGGCGCGCGCCACCTTGCTGACCCCGGCCTCCGCGAGGGCCCCCACGATCCCGGCGACGTCGGTGTTCTCCCCGTGGCGGTCCGGCAGCAGGACGGTGTTGGCCGCCGACACCTGCTCGACGAGGCCGGAGGCCGACTCGAGCAGGGGCAGCACGGCCTCCTTCAGCGGCATCGTCAGGGACAGGCCCGCCCAGGTGTCGTCGAGCCCGTCGAGGAAGTCGGGCAGCTCGGCGGCCGTCACCTCGATAGCGTCGTAGGTCCAGTCGATGCCGAGCGCGGCGTAGGCCGCCCGGTGCAGCGCGGGCGACAGCGAGTGAGCGACCGGCGAGCCCAGGACGGCCGCTCTCAGAAGATCCCCTCGGCCTTGGACTTGGCCACCTGGCGCAGGAACTCCTGGTAGCTCGACGTGAACAGCTGGTGGCCGTCCTTGTCGGCGAGCACGTAGTACAGCCAGTCCCCCGGCGCCGGGTTGAGCGCCCCCTCGAGGGCCGCGTCGCCAGGAGACGCGATGGGCGTGGGCGGCAGACCGGCATGGAGCCGCGTGTTGTAGGGCGTGTCCTTGGCGAGCTCGGAGGCGTGCAGCACCCCGGAGGTGCGGCCGAGCCCGTAGAGGATCGCCGCGTCGATCCCGAGCGTCATGTGCTTCGCGAGGCGGTTGTAGACGACCCGGGAGACCTTGGGGTACTCCTCCTGCAGCCGGCTCTCGCGCTCGATCAGGCTGGCGACGGTGACCACCTGGTACGGCGTGAGGCCGAGCGCCTTCGAGCGCTGGACGAGCCCGTTGGCCGCCGCGGACTCCTCGAAGCGCTGCACCATCATCGTGAGGACCTCGACGGCGCCCGTCCCCGGCTGGATGTCGTAGGTCGCCGGGAAGAGGAATCCCTCGAGGTGGCCGCCGGCGTAGGCGGGGAGGCCGAGTGCGGCCGGGTTGCCGGCCGCCTGCTTGAGGTCCGCCAGGGGCACCTCGGTGTTCTTCGCGATGAGGGCGAGCGTCTGGTTCTCGGTCGAGCCCTCCGGGATGGTCACGTGGCCGAGCAGCCGTGCGTTCGGGTCGAGCAGCAGGGCGAGCGCGCTGGCCGCGCTCATGTGCACGTGCAGCTGGTAGAAGCCGGGCTGCAGCGACGACGCCTTGCTGTTGCCGTTGGCGGCCTTGCGGAACGCGGCGGCGCTCTTGACGATCCCCATGTCGGCGAGACGGGTGGCCAGTCGGTAGGCCGACTCTCCGGGCTTGACCTGTACGACCGCACGCCCCGACCCCGAGCCGCTGTAGTCGGGCGCCGACTGGAAGTGGCTGCGAAGCCGACCGACGCCGTACGCCGCGGTGACCGTCAGCGCGACCACGATGACGAGCACGACGACGACTCCGAGGACCCTCGGCGCCTTCCGCTTCTGGCGGCGGGACGCACGCGGGACGGGGGTCTCGTCGAGCAGGTCGGTCACACCTCCGACCCTACCCAGCGCGGTCGAGGAACCCCTGCAGGAGTGCCACCGCGGCGGCCTGGTCGACGACCGCGCGCGAGGCCCTCGTCGAACGACCCGCGGCTCGGAGGGCGGCGGTCGCGCTGACGGTCGTGAGCCGTTCGTCGACGAGCTCGACCGGCACCTCGACAAGGGCGCGCAGCTGGTCGGCCCAGGCCCGTGCCATGTCCGCGGAGGCCGACTCCGCGCGGCCGGAGAGCGATGTCGGCAAGCCGACGATGACCAGGACGGCGTCCCGGTCGGCAACCAGGGCTGCAACGCGCTGGTGCCCGGGGGCAGCCACCGTCTCGACCGGCGAGGCAAGGATCCGCCGCGGGTCCGAGGCCGCGACCCCGACCCGCACCGTCCCGACGTCCACGGCCAGCACGACTCCGGGAGGGGCCATCACGAGCTGTGGCGACCTGGGCGGGCGACACGCCGGCGTGTCGGACGCTCAGGTCGCCACTGGTGCGGCGAGGGGATCAGGAGGTCGCCACCCGGCCGACGAGGTGCTCGGCCCGGGCCAGCGCCTCGGGGATCCCGGCGGGGTTGGTCCCGCCGCCCTGCGCGACGTCGTCCTTGCCGCCGCCCTTCCCGTCGACGGCAGCAGCGGCCTCACGGAGGATGTCGTTGGCCGAGAGGCCGCGGGCCCGGCCCGCGTCGTTGACGGCTGCGACGAGCGTGGCCCGGTCGCCCCCCGACGCGACGAGCACGGCACCGGCGCGATCCGCGGCCAGCCGCCCGCGGATGTCGAGCGCGAGACCGCGCACGAGATCTCCGGGTGTGCCCGCCGGCGCCTCGACGCCGACGTAGGCGACCCCGAAGACGTCCTTGGCCGCCGCCGCGAACGACGCCGCCTGCTGCAGCACGGCGCCCGCGCGCAGCTGGTCGAGCTCCTTCTCCACCTCGCGCAGGCGCGCGATCGTCGCCGCGACACGATCGGGGACCTCGTCGCTGGGCACCTTGAAGGTCGCGGCGAGCTGCGCGAGCAGCACGTGCTCGCGGGCGAGGTAGGAGTAGGCGTCGAGGCCGACAAGTCCCTCGACCCGTCGTACGCCCGCGCCGATCGACGCCTCGCTGAGGAGCTTGACCATCCCGAGCTGCCCCGACCGGGCCGCGTGCGTGCCGCCGCAGAGCTCGCGGGCGTAGTCGCCGACCTCGACGACCCGGACGGAGTCGCCGTACTTCTCACCGAACAGCGCCATCGCGCCGATCCGCCGCGCCTCGTCCTGCGTCGTCACGAAGGCGCGGACCTCGAGGTCGGCCAGGGCGATCTCGTTGATCTCCTGCTCGACGTCGGCCAGGGCGGAGGCAGGGACGGCACCGGGCGAGTGGAAGTCGAAGCGGAACCGGCCGGGGGCGTTGTAGGACCCGGCCTGCGTCGCCTGCTCCCCCAGCGCGGCACGAAAGGCCTTGTGCACCAGGTGGGTTGCCGTGTGGGCGCGCGAGACGGACCGACGCCGCTCGACATCGACGGCGGCCAGACCCGCCGCACCGACGCGTAGCTCGCCACTCACGACACGGGCCCGGTGCACGACGAGGTCGGGCAGGGTGCGCTGGACGTCGTGGACCTCCAGCTCGGTGCCGTCGGCGAGCACGATCCGCCCCCAGTCGGCCTCCTGACCGCCGGCCTCGGCGTAGAACGGGGTGCGGTCGAGGACGACCTCCACGGTCGAACCCGCACCAGCAGCCGGCGCGACGACACCGTCCAGCAGCAGGCCGCGGACGCTGACCTCCGAGCGCACCTCCGCGTAGCCGCTGAACGCGCTGGGCCCGGTGGCATCGAGCAGCGACCGGTAGACCGAGACATCGACCCCGCCGGTCTTCTTCTCCCTCGCGTCCTGCTTCCCCTTGCGCCGCTGGTCGTCCATCAGCGCGCGGAAGCCGGCCTCGTCGACGGTGAGGCCCTGCTCGGCCGCCATCTCGAGGGTCAGGTCGATCGGGAAGCCGTAGGTGTCGTGCAGCTGGAAGGCGGAAGCGCCGGACAGCACGCCGCCGGACGCACGCGCCGCAGGCACGGCCTGGTCGAAGATGGACGCGCCCTTCGTGATGGTCTCGAGGAACGACCCCTCCTCCGCCACCGCGACGGCGCGGATCCGGTCGGCGTCGGTCACGAGGTTGGGGTACTGCGGGCCCATCGCGTCGAGGGCCGAGTCGATGAGGGCGCGCATCGACGGGTCGAGGGCCCCCATGAGGCGCATCGCCCGCGTCGTACGCCGAAGGATGCGGCGCAGCACGTAGCCCCGACCCTCGTTGCCGGGGTTGACCCCGTCGCCGATGAGCATCGCGGCGGTGCGCGCGTGGTCGGCCACGACGCGCAGCCGGACGTCGTTGGTCCGGTCCGCGCCATAGGTGACGCCCGCGAGCGATGCGCCCGTGTCGAGGATGGCCCGCGAGGTGTCGATCTCGTAGAGGTTGTCAACGCCTTGCAGGACCGTGGCCATCCGCTCGATGCCCATGCCCGTGTCGATGCTCGGCCTCGGTAGCGGCCCGAGGATCGGGAAGCTCTCCTTGTCACCGCCGGGCCCGCGCTCGAACTGCATGAAGACGAGGTTCCAGACCTCGAGGTAGCGCTCGGTGTTGACGGCGGGGCCGCCTTCGGCGCCGTACGACGGTCCGCGGTCGAAGAAGATCTCGGAGTCGGGTCCGCACGGCCCCGCGACGCCCATGTGCCAGTAGTTGTCGACCATGCCGAGCCGCTGGATGCGCTCCAGCGGGAAGCCGACGAGCTTCTGCCACAGCTCGACCGCCTCGTCGTCGTCCTTGTAGACGGTGACCCAGAGCTTGTCCTCGGGAAGGCCGTAGCCGCCGTCCGCGACGCTCTTCGTCAGCAGCTCCCACGCGAGCGGGATCGCGCCTTCCTTGAAGTAGTCGCCGAACGAGAAGTTGCCCGCCATCTGGAAGAACGAGCCGTGCCGCGTCGTCTTGCCGACCTCCTCGATGTCGAGGGTGCGGACGCACTTCTGCACGCTGGCCGCGCGCGGCCAGGGCGCCGGCACCTCGCCGAGGAAGTACGGCTTGAACGGCACCATGCCGGCGTTGACGAGCAGCAGGGTCGGGTCGTCGGAGATCAGCGACGCGGACGGCACGATCGTGTGGTGGCGGGCCGCGAAGTGCTCGAGGAACCGCGTGTGGATGTCGGCGGACCTCATGACTAGCTGTCCACGACGTCATGCCGGCCGTCGAGGCCGAGGTCGCTGCGCAGCTGGTCCTCGCGCTCCGCCATGCCGTCACGCACGTTCTCGCCGAAGTCGCGGATCGCGTCACCGAGGCCGCCGAGCGCACCGGTCAGGGACGACTGCATCCCGGCCGGCGTGAGCTTCTTCGCGGCCTGCGAGGCCTTGCGGACGACGAGGATCCCCACGGTCGCACCGAGCGCGATGTAGAACATCCGCCGGGTCATCGCCGGTTGGCCTTGCGCTCGGCCTTGATGCGCTTCTCGATCTGGTCGTGCTCCTTCTTGCTGGCCGCGCGGCGCACGCCGTACGAGAACGCAGCGACCTTGACCACCGGGCTGCCGAGCGTCGCGGCGAACAGCGAGGTGAGGGCCGAGACGTTGCCGGTCATCGACTGCACGTTGGCGGTGATCGCGTCGACGCGGACGAGCTCCTCGTTGACGTGGGTCACGGTGCCGGTGACCTCCGTCAGCAGCGGCACGGTCTTGTCGGTGATGCCTGCGACGAGCTTCTGCGTCTCGGTCAGCACCTTGCCGAGCTTGATCAGCACGAGGCCGAGGAAGAGCACGAGCACGACGAAGGCGATCGCGAAGATCAGGCCTACGACGTCACCGGCTGAGATCACTGCTGCTCCTTGTCGATGGAGCGGAGCTCCTCGGGTGTGGGTGGGGCGGGCTTGCACCTGGGACGGAAGCCGGAAGCGGCATCCTCGGGGACCACCGTGCGGTCACCACGCAGCACCTCGCGCAGCCCCGCGAGGCGCTCACCGACGACCCGCTCGACTCCCAGGTCACTGGGCGAGTAGTACTCCCGCCCCGCGACCGGGTCGGGCGCGTACTGCTGCGCCACGACCCGTCCCGGGAAGTCGTGAGGGTATCGGTAACCGCCCGGAGACCCGTGACCGATTTTCTTGGCACCTGCGTAGTGGCTGTCCCGGAGGTACGGCGGCACCGTCCCGGTCCGCCCCGAGCGGATGTCGGTGAGGGCGGTGTCGACCGCTGCCAGGACGGCGTTGCTCTTGGGCGCGAGGGACAGGTGGACGACGGCCTGGGCCAGGTTGATGCGCGCCTCCGGCATGCCGATCAGCTCAAGGGCCTGGGCCGCGGCCACCGCGGCCTGCAGGCTGCTCGGGTCGGCCATGCCGATGTCCTCGCTCGCGCTGACGACCAGCCGGCGGGCGATGAACCGGGGGTCCTCGCCCGCCTCGACCATGCGGGCGAAGTAGTGCATGGCGGCGTCGACGTCGGAGCCCCGGATGCTCTTGATGAACGCGCTGATGACGTCGTAGTGCTGGTCGCCGTCGCGGTCGTAGCGGACCGCGGCCTTGTCGACGGCCTGCTCGAGCAGCGCGAGCGAGACGTGGTCGGCCGCCCCCGCAGCCGCCTCGAGCGCCGTCAGGCTCCGCCGGGCGTCGCCCCCGGCGAGCCGGACCAGGTGGTCCTCGGCGTCGGGGTCGAGCGTGACCTTGCCGCCGAGTCCCCGGTCGGGGTCGTCGAGCGCCCGTCGTACCAGGGTCCGGATGTCGTCGTCGGTCAGCGGCTCCAGCGTCAGCAGCAGGCTCCGGCTGAGCAGCGGGCTGATGATGCTGAAGAACGGGTTCTCCGTCGTGGCGGCGACGAGCGTCACCCAGCGGTTCTCGACCGCCGGGAGGAGGGCGTCCTGCTGGGTCTTGGAGAAGCGGTGCACCTCGTCGACGAACAGCACCGTCTGGGCACCGGTCTCCCCCAGTGCGCGCTTAGCCTCGTCGACGACCTGGCGGACGTCCTTGACCCCTGCCGTGACCGCCGACAGCTCCCGGAACCGCCGGGAGCTGGTCTTGGCGATGAGCATCGCGAGGGTCGTCTTGCCGGTCCCGGGTGGTCCCCACAGGATCACGCTGAGCGGGGCGTCGCCCTCCACCAGCCGGCGCAGCGGTGCCGTCGGCCCGAGCAGGTGCTGCTGACCGACGACCTCGTCGAGGGTCCGCGGCCGCATCCGGACAGCGAGCGGGGCGACCCGCTCCGCGGCGGCACGCTCGCCGGCGTCGAAGAGCGTCTCGCCGGTCATGAGGGCCAACCCTAGTGTGGGCCCGCGCCGCGGGCAGGACATCGCACGCCCGCGGCGAAGAGGTAGGAACTGCCCCAAATCGGAAGGTACCGCCGTGCCCAGGTCGATCCGTACGCCGCTCCTCGCCCTGCCCGTCGCCGCCCTCGCCCTCGGCGCCGCGGCGCTCGCCCCGTCGGCGTCCGGCGCCACGACAGCCAGCGGCCCCACGTTCGGGGTGCCGCGCATCGTCGACCCGATCCACGTCTACGGCGAGCCCAACCTGGAGGTCAACCCCAAGACCCACGCGGTGCATGCCACGGGTCCGCAGGGCACGGGCACGCAGCGCTCGATCTGGAACGTCTCGGTCGACAACGGTGACTCCTACCGGATCGTCCAGAACCTCCCCGGCAACGTCGACCAGGCCGCCGCGACCCCGCTGATCCCGACCAAGAGCGCACTCGGGCCCGGCGGCGGTGACACGGAGATCAAGATCGCCCACAACGGGCAGGCCTTCTTCAACGACCTGGCCGCCCTGGCGAGCTTCACCGCCGTGACCACCACCGACGACGGCGCCACGACGAGCACGGCCAACCCGCTCGCGATCGGCACGCCGGGTGGCGACCGGCAGTGGATGGCGCTGTTCGACCCGCTGCCGAGCGACAACACGATCTCGGCGTACAAGGGCAAGACGCCGCTGAACTACATGGAGTACGCCGACCAGACGACCGGCGACGCCGTGGACCTGAGCACGGACGGCGTCAACTACACGGTCGCGGGCGAGTACGGCAACGACAACGCGCACAACCCCAACCACGGCGTGCCGCTCGTCGACCAGCACACCGGCAAGTTCCTCGGCATGACGAGCGGCAAGAGCGGCAACAGCCTCGCGCTGGTCGTCGGCGTGCCCAACGCCGCCGGACTGCTGACCTTCCACTACAACGAGATGGTCAGCGCCCTGCCGGGCAGCCCGGAGACGCTCTTCCCCGTGCTCGCACAGGACGGCGCCCGCAACCTCTACGCCGTCTGGATCGACGACAAGACGTTCCAGACCTGGTACTCCTGGGCGCCCCCCGGCGCCGACAACGAGTGGAAGAACTGGGCTGCCCCGGTTCAGGTCAGCAAGGCGCCGTCCAACGTCAACGTGTTCCCGTGGATCGCGGCCGGCAAGGCACCGGGCATCATCGACGTCGCCTGGTACGGCACAGCCAAGACGCTCAAGGAGCTGGGCTCGTCGGGTCCGAGCGCCAAGCTCGGGCAGACCTGGGACCTGTTCTTCTCCCAGGTCGACCACGCCGACAGCGCTGCGCCGCACGCCGTGCAGGTCAAGGCGGCGCCGCATCCCATGCACTACAACGACATCTGCCTGCTCGGCACCGCATGCATCACCGGCCAGGGCAACCGCAACCAGGCCGACTTCTTCAAGCTCATCGTCGACCCGTTCGACGGCCGCGCGCGCATCATCTACACCGACTCGTCCAACCGGCTGTCCCAGACCCTCGGCCAGGACACCGCCGCCGACCACCAAGGTGCTGCGCTCGACACGATCGTCACGCAGAACACCGGGCTCAGCGCGCTCACCGGACAGCCGCTGACTCCGAAGGAGTCGACATCGCCGGTGAGCTCATGGACCGATCCCGCAGGCGACGCGCTGATGAAGCCTCTCGGTGGAGCGAAGGTGCCGGGCGCCGACATCACCTCGGTTTCCATGAAGCTCGAGGGCGGCAACGTCGTCGTCAACCTCAAGCTGTCCGACGCCCTGGGCACCGCCGCTGCCGCGGCCGGTACGCCGACGGCGCAGGCCGTCGTGCGCTGGCAGATGGGCGACACGCTGTACTTCGTCGCCGCCGAGGCGACCCCCGCCGGCCCGCTGGAGTACTACGGCGGCAAGACCGACAGCGTCGACCTCTGCTCGGTGTCCGGGTGCAAGCCCAACTACCTGACCTACAACGCCTACCCGAACAACGGCGTGGCACAGGGCTCGGGCTCCGCCGATGCAGGAACGATCCAGATCAAGGTGCCGGCGTCAGCGCTGGGCAACCCGACCTCGGCGAGCCTGCTCGAAGAGGCGATGGCCTTCGTGACGGCGTCCCCGCAGTCGGGTGTGGTGCCGCAGAACAACGGCACCGACTTCACCGACCAGGCCCCGCTGCAGCTCGAAGGCACGCGCACGGTCAACGTGAAGTTCGGGGCGGCCGCGGCCGTGCCCCCGACCGTGGTGACTCCCGGCAACTCGGGCGGCGGCGGCGGAGCGCCCGGCTCGACACCTCCGAGCAGCAACGGCGGCAACCTCGCCGCGACGGGGCTCAGCGCGGCGATCCCGGCCGTGGCAGTCCTGCTGCTGCTGGCCGGGCTGTTCGTCGCCCGGCGCCGTCGTACGACCGAGTAGCCCTCGAGCATCGCGCTAGCTTCCAGGCGATGGCCCTGACCACGCTCGGCTCCGCAGCCGAGATCCTCGTCGCCACCGGCCACGACGCCTATGCCCGGAGCTCACTGCGGCGCCCGGGCGCCCGCGGGTGGATGGCCGACCGGGCGGTGGCCTGGATGGGCATCGACATCGAGGAGCGCGTCAGCTACCTGAACGCGCTCGGACCACCTGCCCAGGTGGGGGCGCTGCTCGCCGACCTGCTGCCGGAGCTGCCGCCGGGTCAGCGCCTGACCGTCCCGCGCGGGACCCCGGCGCACCTGCCCGCGTGGGTCGCGATGGAGGGAACCGACTGGGACATGCGCTGGCTCGGAGCTCCCCCGCCGCACCAACCAGGGGAGGAGAGCGTCGAGAGCGTCGACGACGACCCCGCGGTCGCCGCTCTGCTGACGGCGAGCAGTCCCACGGCCTCGGCGTTGCCTGGTGATCCTGCGGTGCGCCGCTGGGCCGGCATCCGCGAGGGCGGCGAGCTGATCGCCTGCGCCGCCGACACCAGCGCCGCGACGGCCGTCGGCCACCTGTCGTCGATCGCGGTCCACCCATCGGCCCGGGGGCGCAACCTCGGCGCCGTGGTCACCGCTGCGCTGGCCCGCGACCTGCTCGAGGACGGGTGCGACATCGTGACGCTCGGCATGTACGCCGACAACACCTACGGCCGCGTGATGTACGACCGCCTCGGCTTCGCGGACACCCACCACTTCACCAGCGGCCCGCTACTGGTCAGGGGACGCTGGTGACGCGTCGATCCCGGCCTCTTTCCGCTGCTCAGGAGTGATCGGGGTCGGGGCTCCCGTCAGGGGGTCGAAGCCCGCGCCCGTCTTCGGGAAGGCGATGACGTCGCGGAGTGAGTCGGCCCCGGCAAGGAGCATGCAGACGCGGTCCCAGCCGAGGGCGATGCCCCCGTGCGGGGGCGGCCCGTAGGAGAACGCGTCGAGCAGGAAGCCGAACTTCTCCTGCGCCTCCGCTTCGCCGATGCCCATCATCGCGAAGACGCGCTGCTGCACGTCGCGCCGATGGATACGGATCGAGCCGCCACCGAGCTCGTTTCCGTTGCAGACGATGTCGTAGGCGTAGGCGAGGGCCGCTCCCGGGTCCTCCTCGAAGCGGTCGATCCACTCCGGCTTCGGCGACGTGAACGCGTGGTGCACCGCAGTCCACGTGCCCTTGCCGACGGCGACATCGCCGCTCGCAGTCGCGTCGCTGGCCGGCTCGAACAGCGGTGCGTCGACCACCCAGACGAACTCCCAGCGCGACTCGTCGATCAGCCCGCAGCGACGCCCGACCTCGAGGCGCACGGCGGCGAGCAGCCCTCGCGATGCGGACGGCTCCCCCGCCGCGAAGAACACCGCGTCGCCGGTGGCGGCACCGACGTGGTCCATCAGGCCGGCCTGCTCCTTCTCGGAGAGGTTCTTCGCAACCGGCCCCCCGAGAGTGCCGTCCTCCTGGAACAGCACGTAGGCAAGACCACGGGCGCCACGCTGCTTGGCGAACTCCTGCCACGCGTCGAGCTGCTTGCGCGGTTGTGATGCACCGCCGGGCATGACCACCGCACCGACGTATGGCGCCTGGAACACCCGGAACTCGGTCTCGCTGAAGTAGTCCGCGCACTCGGTGAGCTCGAGGTCGAAGCGCAGGTCCGGCTTGTCGTTGCCGTAGCGTCGCATCGACTCGGCGTAGGTGATCCGGGGTATCGGCAACGGCACCTCGACGTCGATGAGCGCCCACAGCGCGGCGACGACCTTCTCGCCGAGGCTGATCACGTCGTCCTGGTCGACGAAGCTCATCTCGATGTCGAGCTGGGTGAACTCCGGCTGCCGGTCGGCACGGAAGTCCTCGTCGCGGTAGCACCGCGCGATCTGGTAGTAGCGCTCGAGCCCGCCGACCATCAGCAGCTGCTTGAACAGCTGCGGCGACTGCGGCAGCGCGTACCAGCTGCCGGGCTGCAGACGGACCGGCACGAGGAAGTCGCGCGCACCCTCCGGTGTGGAGCGCGTCAGCGTCGGCGTCTCGATCTCGAGGAAGCCCTCCGCGTGCAGCACCTCCCGCGCCGCCCGGTTGACGTCCGAGCGCAGGCGCATCGCTGCCGCCGGACCGGAGCGGCGCAGGTCGAGGTAGCGGTGCCGCAGGCGCGCTTCCTCGCCGACCTCGACGTGGTCGTCGATCGGGAAGGGCAGCGCGGCAGACTCCGACAGCACCTCGACGTGGCTCGCGACGACCTCGACCGCACCCGATGGAAGCGCGTCGTTGCGGTTGCCCTCCGGACGCAGCGACACCTCGCCGGTGATCGCCACGCAGTACTCGCTGCGCAGCCCGGCGGCAACCGCCTCGTCCCGCACGACGACCTGGGCGATGCCGGAGCGGTCGCGCACGTCGAGGAACGCCACGCCGCCGTGATCGCGGCGCCGAGCCACCCAGCCGGCGAGTACGACGGTGGACCCGGCATGCTCCTCTCGGAGGGTGCCGGCCTCGGCGGTGCGGATCACGTGTGGGTCTCCTCGGTCTGGGGGCTCAGGATGTCCGGCCGCAGGTCTGCCTCCGGCGGGGTCCAGTCGGCGGGGTCTGCAGCGACCTGGTCGCCGGTGCGCAGGTCCTTCACGGTGCTGTCGCCCGGGAACCACACCCAGGGGATGCCGCGCCGGTCCGCGTGCCGGATCTGCTTGCCGAACTTCGCGGCGCTCGGCGCGACCTCGGTCGGGATCCCGCGGCCGCGCAGCGCGGCGGCAACAGCGTTGCTCGACCCGCGGCTCTCCTCGTCGTCGACGGCGACGAGCACGGTCGTCGGCACGCTCCGCGATGCCGTGAGCGCCCCGGCCTTGAACAACCGTCCCAGGATGCGGGAGACCCCGATGGAGACGCCGACTCCCGGATAGCTGGCCTTGCCGTCGGAGGCGAGCGCGTCGTAGCGGCCGCCGGAGCAGACCGACCCGAGGTCCTCGTGGCCGGCCATGAACGTCTCGTAGACGGTGCCGGTGTAGTAGTCGAGGCCGCGCGCGATCTTCAGGTCGGCGACGAGCCGGCCGGGTGCCCGCTCGGCGGCCGCGTCGAGCACCCGGACCAGCTCCTCGAGGCCGGTGTCGAGCAGCGGGTCGGTGACGCCGAGGGCGCGGACCCGGTCCGCGAAGGACGCGTCCGGGCTGCTGATCGACGCGAGGTCCAGGCAGGCCTGGGCGCCGGCGGCGGACAGCCCCGCGTCGGCCAGGAGCGGCCGCACCTTCACGGGCCCGATCTTGTCGAGCTTGTCGATCGCCCGCAGGACGAGCGAAGGGTCATCGGCCCCGACCGCGCGGTAGAAGCCCTCGGCAAGCTTGCGGTTGTTGACCCGCATCGTCATCAGCGGCAACGGCAGCGCCGCGAATGCCTCCAGCACGACCAGTGGCAGGTCCACCTCGTGGTGGAAGGCGAGTGCGTCGCGGTCGACGATGTCGATGTCGGCCTGAAGGAATTCGCGGTAACGCCCGTCCTGCGGCCGCTCCCCGCGCCAGACCTTCTGGATCTGGTAGCGGCGGAAGGGGAACTCGAGGTGCCCGGCCCGCTCGAGCACGTAGCGGGCGAAGGGCACGGTCAGGTCGAAGTGCAGGCCCAAGCCCGGTGACTGGCCGGCGTCACCCTCCTCGGCGTGGAGGCGGCGCAGGACGTAGACCTCCTTGTCGATCTCGCCCTTGCGGAGCAGCTGGTCCATCGGCTCCACGGCCCGCGTCTCCAGGGAGGCGAACCCATGCAGCTCGTAGACGCGCCGAAGGGTGTCGAGGACGTGCTGCTCGACGATCCGCTCACCCGGCAGCCACTCCGGGAACCCTGACAGCGGGGACGGTCGCGCCATCACAGACCGCGAGCGGGCGGGGCGGCGGCGAGGTCCTGCAGGAAGGGATTGGCGGCGCGCTCGCGTCCGATCGTCGTACTGGCACCGTGGCCGCAGTAGACGACGGTCTCGTCGGGCGCCGTCAGCACGACGCGCGTCAGGGACTCCTGCATCTGCTCCCAGGAGCCGCCGGGCAGGTCGGTGCGGCCGATGGAACCGGCGAACAGCACGTCGCCGGAGAACATGACGGGGGGCGCCGCCTCGCCGTCGACCCCGTCGCCGGGGGTGCGGAAGACGACTGATCCGGGCGTGTGCCCCGGGGCCAGGTCGACCGTCATGCGCAGCCCTGCGAGCTCCAGCGGGACGGCGGGGTCGAGCAGGGCGACGTCGTCGGGCTCCGTCCACTCCAGCCGGCCGCCGAAGAGGGTGCGGCTCTCGGGCGAGAGGCCCTTCATCGGGTCAGCGAGCAGCTCGCGGTCACCTGGGTGGATCCAGGCCGGGATCCCCTTGGCGCCGCAGACGGGGGTCACCGAGAACGTGTGGTCAAGGTGCCCGTGGGTGAGCAGCACGGCGACCGGACGGAGGTCGTGCTCGCGGAGCACCGCGTCGAGCGTCTCCTCGACGCCGATGCCGGGGTCGATGACGACGCACTCCTGGCCGGCCGCAGGCGCGACGACCCAGCAGTTCGTGTCGAAGGCCGCCGCCGGGAACCCGCGGACCAGCACGGTCGTCCTTCCGTTGCTCGTGAACATGCGCTCGGGGGCAGTCCGATTCGACCCTACCGGCGCTCGTGTGCACGGCGCGATCGGGATTCCCTAGACTCCGGGCAACCGCGCCGCGAGTCGGGCGCCCGGAGACCAGGAGGAGCACGCCGGTGGCGAGCAGCAAGAGGGAGAAGGAGCTCGCCCGGATGCGGGCGGAGCGACAGGCAGCGCGGCGGGCCGCGGCAGCCGCCCGACGCCGCCAGCGCAACCTCATCATCGCCAGCGTCGTCGGCGTCGCC
Organism: Frankiales bacterium; assembly: GCA_025465135.1. GTDB lineage: Bacteria > Actinomycetota > Actinomycetes > Mycobacteriales > SCTD01 > RYN-124. Next base: position 15,807 of record JAODNA010000048.1, read on the forward strand.
CTGATCGCGCTCGGCGCCATCATCCTGGCCAGCAAGCTGGGTGGCGGCTCGACCAACGCCATCGCCACGAAGAAGTCCCCGTCCGCTGCGCCCACCAAGTCGCAGGCGCCCGGCACCTGCACCTACACGCCGACCAAGGCCGCCGCCGCCCGGAAGGTGGATCTCCCGCCTCAGACGGGCGTCGAGACCAAGCAGGCGTTCACCGTCCACCTGACGACCAACCTCGGCCTGATCGACATCAACCTCAACAGCGCCGCGGCACCCTGCACCGCCAACAGCTTCCGCTCGCTGGTGCACTTCAAGTACTTCAACAACACCCCGTGCCACCGGCTGACCACGCAGGGCATCTACGTCCTGCAGTGCGGCGACCCGACCGGCAAGGGCACGGGCGGGCCCGGCTACACCTTCGCCGATGAGAACCTCAAGGGCGCGAAGTACCCGATGGGGACCGTCGCGATGGCCAACTCCGGGCCAGGGAGCAACGGCAGCCAGTTCTTCCTGGTCTACAAGGACACTCAGCTCGATCCCAACTACACGCCGTTCGGGACCATCACGAAGGGCCTGGACATCATCAACAGGGTGGCGGCCGCAGGGTCGGTGCCCACCGGCGACGGCAAGCCGAAGCTGTCGATCAACATCCTCAGCGCCCGCTTCGAGCCGACGAAGGCGTAGCCACGCCGTACGACGGAGACCGGTTGCCCTTCGGGGCCGGTCCCCGGCAGCTGTGAGGCTGTCGGCGTCGGCCGGAGACGATCAGGCCGGAGAGTGAGCGGGCCCACGCCGAGCGTGCCGAACTCTCCAACCTGATCGGCGCGGCTGACGGGAGGGGCGACGCAGGGGCCTCGCGCTGCGTCCGGCACCTGGGCCGGCGCCGCTGCCCTCCGGAGTGGCGCTCAGGAGGTGACGCGGTAGGCGTCGTAGACGCCCTCAACGGTGCGGACCTGGGCGAGCAGGTGGCCCAGGTGCTTCGGGTCGGCCATCTCGAACGAGAAGCGGGAGACGGCAACCCGGTCGCGTGTCGTGGTGACCGTCGCCGACAGGATGCTCACGTGGGCGTCCGACAGGACGCGGGTGACGTCGGACAGCAGCCGGGTCCGGTCGAGGGCCTCGACCTGGATGTTGACGAGGAACAGCGACCCGGCCGTCGGCGCCCACTCGACCTCGACGACGCGGTCGGGCTCGGTCATCAGGGGGCCGGCGTTGACGCAGTCGGCGCGGTGCACGGACACCCCGCGGCCGCGCGTCACGAATCCGACGACCTGGTCGCCGGGAACCGGCGTGCAGCACCGGGCCAGCTTCACCCAGACGTCGGAGACGCCCTTGACGACGATGCCGGGATCCGTTGCCGGCCGCGGCCGGCGCACGGGCTTGGTCGGTACGGCGGTCTCCGCGAGGTCCTCGGCCGCGCCCTCCGACCCGCCCATCGCCTGCATGACGCGCTGGACGATCGTCTGCGCGGAGATGCGGCCCTCACCGACCTCGGCGTACAGGGCCGTGATGTCGGCGAGCCGCATCTCCTTCGACAGGGTCAGCAGGGCCTCGCCGCCGAGCAGGCGCTGCAGCGGCAGCCCCTGCTTGCGCATCGCCCGGCCGATGGCTTCCTTGCCGAGCTCGACGGCGTCCTCGCGGCGCTCCTTCGCGAACCACTGCTTGATCTTGGTGCGGGCCCGCGGGCTCTTGACGAACTGCAGCCAGTCCTGCGACGGGTGCGCCGACTCGGTCTTGGACGTGAACACCTCGATGACGTCACCGTTGTCGAGCGGGGACTCGAGCGGGACGAGCCGGCCGTTGACGCGCGCCCCGATGCAGCGGTGCCCGACCTCGGTGTGCACGGCGTAGGCGAAGTCGACGGGGGTGGAGCCGACCGGCAGCGACATGACGTCGCCCTTGGGCGTGAAGACGAAGACCTCGCTCTGGTGCAGGTCGAACCGCAGCGAGTCGAGGAACTCCCCCGGGTCCGCGGACTCCTTCTGCCAGTCGAGCAGCTGCCGCAGCCAGCTCATGTCGTCGCCGGTGACCGGTCCCTGCGAGGTCGGCGACTCCTTGTACTTCCAGTGCGCCGCGATGCCGTACTCCGCGCGCTTGTGCATCTCCGCGGTGCGGATCTGCATCTCGACAGGCTTGCCCTCGGGGCCGATCACCGTCGTGTGCAGCGACTGGTACATGTTGAACTTGGGCATCGCGATGTAGTCCTTGAACCGGCCGGGAACCGGTGACCACAGGGCGTGGATCGTGCCGAGCGCGGCGTAGCAGTCACGCACCGAGTCGACCGTGACCCGGATGCCGACGAGGTCGTAGATGTCGGCGAAGTCGCGTCCGCGCACGATCATCTTCTGGTAGATCGAGTAGTAGTGCTTGGGCCGCCCGGTGACCGTCGCCTTGATCTTGGCGGCGCTCAGGTCGGCGGAGACCTTCTCGACGACCTGGGCGAGCTGGGTGTCACGTGAGGGCGCGCGGTCGGCGACGAGGCGCACGATCTCGTCGTAGCGCTTCGGGTAGATCGTGGCGAAGGCGAGGTCCTCGAGCTCCCACTTGATGGTGTTCATGCCGAGCCGGTGCGCCAGCGGCGCGAAGATCTCCAGCGTCGTGGTCGCCGTGCGCTCCTGCTTCTCCTGCGGCATGAAGCCCAGGGTGCGCATGTTGTGCAGCCGGTCGGCGAGCTTGATGACGAGCACCCGCGGGTCGCGCGCCATCGCCACGACCATCTTGCGGATGGTCTCGGCCTCCGCCGCCTCGCCGTACTTGATCTTGTCGAGCTTGGTCACGCCGTCGACGAGGTGCTCGACGTCCTCGCCGAAGTCGCGGCGGACGTCGACGAGGGTGTAGGGCGTGTCCTCGACGGTGTCGTGGAGCAGCGCCGCCACGAGGGTCGTCGTATCCATGCCCAGGTCGGCCAGGATGGACGCGACCGCCAGTGGATGCGTGATGTAGGGCTCGCCGCTGCGGCGCTTCTGGTCGCCGTGGGCCTGCTCGGCCGTCTCGTAGGCCTTCTGCACGACCCGCAGGTCGGCCTTCGGGTGGGCCGCACGGATGCTGCGGGCGAGCGGCTCGAGGACCGGCGGCATGGCCCCCGGCTTGGTGGCCGTGAGCCGGGCGAGCCGGGCCCGGACCCGGCGGCCGGAGGGAGGCGCGGTCTCGGTGACCGCCGGCGTACGGCTCATCGGCTCGTCGGGCACCCCCGTGGTGCGCGGCGCCGCATGGGGGTCGAGGTGGTCAGGCTCGGGACCAACCGGGGCATCGTGGACGTCGTCGGGGCGTGTCCCACCGCCGGCAGGTGCTGGCTCTGCTGCCTGCACCGTGCCGGTGGCCGCTACGACCGGGGTGACGTCTGACGCCACGGGCGGCTCCTCGGGGACGACGAGCTCCCAGTGTAGGAGGCCACCACCGCGTCAGTACGTGAGGAGGGCGTGTACGTCGACGCCGGGCTGCTGCTCGGTGAACGCCACCCGGCCGCCGAGGAACTCCAGCTCCAGCAGCACCGACAGCCCGACGACCTCGGCGCCGGCCGTCTCGACCAGCCGGGCCGCGGCAGCCGCCGTGCCCCCGGTGGCGAGCACGTCGTCGACGATCAGCACCCGGTCACCGGGAGCGAAGGCGTCCTGGTGCACCTGAAGCACATTGGTGCCGTACTCGAGGGAGTACTGCTCCTCGTGGGTCGCAAGCGGCAGCTTTCCCGGCTTGCGCACCGGCACGAACCCGGCGCCGAAGTGGTAGGCGACGGGCGCCGCGAGGATGAAGCCGCGAGCCTCGATCCCGACCACCTTGTCGATCGTCCCGCGCCCGTGATGGGCCACGACCGCGTCGACCGCACCGGCGAACGCGACGTGGTCGGCGAGCAGAGGCGAGATGTCCTTGAAGACGACCCCGGGCAGCGGGAAGTCGGGGACGTCGACCACCCGCGAGCGCAGCAGCGCGTCGAGGTCCATGGCGCCTCGGACGCGATCGGGCACTAGCGGCGCTTCTTGCCCGACGAGCCGCCGGGCCGGCCGCCCTTGCTCTTCTTCTTCTTGGGCTGGTTGCCCGGACGGCGACCAGCCGCGCCGGCGGGGGCGGTCGGGGCTGCGGCTGCCGGGGCCGGAGCGGCGACCGCTTCGTCGGCCGTCACCTGCTCCGCGGCAACGGGTAGGGCCGCACCGGCTGCGCGCGCCGCCGCCCGCTGCTGGAACTTCGAGCCGCCCTTGGCCACGTTGCCGGAGCGGCGGGCCAGAACCCGCTGCTGCAGCGCCTTGTACTGCGGCTCGCGCTCCTTGAGGTCGGCCAGCAGCGGCGTCGCGAGGAACAGCGAGGAGTAGGCACCCGAGGCGAGACCGACGAACAGCGCGAGCGCGAGGTCCTTCAGCGTGCCGGCACCCAGTAGGAAAGCGCCGACGAACAGCAGCCCGGAGACCGGCAGCAGCGCGATGAGCGAGGTGTTGATCGAGCGCATGAACGTCTGGTGGACCGCCAGCTCGGCGGCTTCGCTGTAGGTCTGCGTCGATCGGCCGGCCAGACCCCGGGTGTTCTCCTCCACCTTGTCGAACACGACGATCGTGTCGTAGAGCGAGTAACCGAGCACGGTCAGCAGCGCGATGACCGTTGCGGGCGTCACCACGAAGTGCGTGATCGAGTAGATGCCGGCCGTGAGGATCAGGTCGTGGATCAGCGCGACGATCGCTGCGATCGCCATCTTCGGCTCGAAGCGGATCGAGATGTAGATGATGACCGCGATCAGGAAGAGCACCAGGCCCTGCAGGGCCTTGCTGGTGACCTGCTTGCCCCAGGAGGCGCCGACGTCTGACTCGGTGATGTCGTTGTTCTTGTCGACCTTGTACTTCGCGGCGATGCCGTCGATGACCTGGCCGATCTTGGCCTGGGTCAGCGGACCGGTCGTGACCCGGAGGTCGGTGCCGCCGCCGCTGAGGCCGACCGTCTGGACGGTCGGGTCGGCGACGCCGAGTCCGGTGATCGTCGACCGCGCGTCGGCGACGGAGACGCCCTTGGCCGGCCACTGGAACGTCGCCCCGCCCTTGAACTCCTCGCCGACGTTGAAGCCGCGGAAGGCCATGCTGAGCAGGCAGATCAGCACGAGCACGACGGAGACGACGTAGAAGCCCTTACGCCGCTGGATCAGCGGGAAGGTCGTCTCGCCGCGGTAGAGGCGGGATGCGAGCCCCATGGTCAGGCCTCCGTAACGGGGGTCGTCGGGGCATTGCGACGGGCGGCCGACCCGGTGAGCGGGGCGCCACCGTCGGGGCCGTAGAAGCCGGTCAACCGGTGGTTGCTGAACCAGGCGAAGTGCGAAAGCCAGGAGATCAGCGGTCGGGTGAACAGGAACACCACGACGACGTCGAGCAGGGTGGACAGGCCCAGCGTGAACGCGAAGCCGCGCACGCCGCCGACCGAAACGAAGTACAGGATGATCGCGGCGAGGAAGGAGACGGTGTCGGCCGACAGGATGGTCCGCCGGGCGCGGACCCAGGCGCGGTCGACAGCGCTCCTCGGCGTACGGCCCTCCTTGATCTCGTCTTTCAGTCGTTCGAAGAAGACGACGAAGGAGTCGGCGGTGATGCCGACGGCGACGATGAAGCCGGCAATGCCGGCAAGGGAGAGCGCGAAGCCGATCTGCTTGCCGAGGACGCAGATCGAGGCGTAGACGAGCAGCCCGGACATCACCAGGCTGGCGATCGTGACGAAGCCCAGCATCCGGTAGTAGAGCAGCGAGTAGATGACGACGGCGATCAGGCCGATGCCGCCGGCGAGCAGCCCCGAGTGCAGCTGGTCCCTGCCCAAGGTCGGACTGACGGTCTGGGTCTGGCCGGGGTTGAACGACAGCGGCAGGGCGCCGTACTTGAGCGTGTTGGCGAGGTTGGCCGCGCTGCTGCGCGTGAAGCTGCCGGTGATCTGGGCGTCGCTGTCGATGCGGGTCTGGATCGTCGGCGCGGAGATGACGACGGCGTCGAGCACGATCGCGACCCGCTTGCCGATCGTGGCTGCCGTGAGGTCGGTGAACTTGTTCTGGCCCTTGCCGGTGAAGCTGACGATCACCTGCCACTCGCCGAGCTGCTGGTCGCGCTGGGCACTGGCGCCCTTGACGTCGTTGCCTCGCACCTTGGCGACATCGAGCTGGAACTTCTCGCTGCCGTCCTCGGAGCACGCGATGATCTGCGCGTCGGGGTTGTCGTCCGCGCCGCCGCCGCGGTTCTCCTTCTTGCTGCAGTCGAGCAGGGCGAACCCCTGCGGGGTGTAGACGTCACCGGTGTGCGGGGAGCCGTCTTGCGGAGCGCCGCTGGCAGTCGGGGACGGCGAGGCGGTCGCCGACGCCGACGGGGTCGGGCTCGGGGTCGGCGCCGCGAGCAGTGCCGACGACAGGGCGCGGCCGCTCGCCTTCTTCGACGCGGTCGGGGACGGTGCGGGCTTCGCGGACGGCTGGAGCGTCGTTGACACCGTCGGGGCCGAGGGCTGCGGCGATGCGGGGACGGCAGGGTTGCCGGCGGCGTTCTGCAGGACCTGCCGGAAGCGGAGCTGAGCGGTCGTCGCGAGCCTCGCGACGGACTCGCGGTTGCCACCCGGCACCGACACGACGATGTTGTTTCCCTGCGTGACGACCTCGGCCTCGGCCACGCCTGCGCCGTTGACGCGGCGGTTGATGATGTCGACGGCCGTCTGCAGCTGACCGGACTTCGGCGTCGTCTTCGGCGTCAGGATGACGCTTGCGCCGCCCTGCAGGTCGAGCCCGAGCTTGGGCGACAGCATCTTGCTGCCTGGACCCGCGAAGGCAACGATGGCGTAGAGCAGCACCAGGATGGCGGCGAGTGCGCCGAGGTAGCGGCCAACGTGCAGGCCCCGAGGGGCGCCGGGTCGTGCCACGGGGAGGGATCTCCTGTCTCGGCCGGCACCCGGACGTGGGTGCGCGGTACGTCACTGGCTGTTGCTGGAGGCCGCGTCCTGTCGCAGGGACGTAACGGACGGCCCGGGAGAGCATAGTGACCGTCGCCCTGGCCAACGGGAGACGCGCGGTCCCGGTTCCACCTATCCGGCGTCGTCCAGGTCGAGCGGGAGGACGTCCACGGGACCTGGCGGCCGCAGGCCGAGGTGCGCCCAGGCCGCCGGCGTCGCGACCCGTCCGCGCGGTGTGCGCTGCACGAGCCCGGTCCGGACGAGGAACGGCTCGGCGACCTCTTCCACGGTCTCGGGCTCCTCGCTGACGGCCACCGCGAGCGTGGAGAGCCCGACCGGGCCGCCGCCGAAGCGCTTGACGAGCGCCTCGAGCACAGCGCGGTCGAGCCGGTCGAGCCCCAGCTCGTCGACGTCGTAGACCGCGAGGGCGGCGCGGGCGATGGGACGGGTGACGACTCCGTCGGCCCGGACCTCGGCGTAGTCGCGGACCCGGCGCAGCAGCCGGTTGGCGATGCGGGGCGTGCCGCGGGAGCGGCTCGCGATCTCGTGGCCCCCGTCCGGCCGCAGATCGACCCCGAGCAGGCCGGCCGAGCGCTCCAGCACGCGCTCGAGCTCCTCTGGCGAGTAGGGCTCCATGTGGGCGGTGAAGCCGAAGCGGTCGCGCAGCGGTCCGGTGAGCAGACCCGCGCGGGTGGTGGCCCCGACGAGGGTGAAGGGGAGGACCTCGAGCGGGATGGCGGTGGCGCCCGGCCCCTTGCCGACGATGACGTCGACCCGGAAGTCCTCCATCGCGACGTAGAGAAGCTCCTCGGCCGGCCGGGCGATCCGGTGGATCTCGTCGATGAAGAGGACCTCGCCCTCCTGCAGGCTGCTGACGAGAGCGGCGAGGTCACCCGCGCGCTCCAGCGCCGGCCCGCTGGTGATGCGGATGCCGGTGCCGAGCTCGGCCGCGATGATCATCGCCAGGGATGTCTTGCCGAGCCCGGGTGCGCCCGACAGCAGGACGTGGTCCGGCGGGCGACCGCGCCGCTTCGCGCTCTCGAGGACGAGCTCCAGCTGCTCCCGGACGCGCTCCTGGCCTACGAACTCGTCGAGGCGACGGGGCCGCAGCGCGGCCTCGACGAGTCGCTCGTCGTCGCCTGCCTCCGCCGTGACCTGCGACGGGACGTGCTCGGCGGTCACCGGCTCCGCCCGAGCAGCGCGAGTCCCTCACGCAGCAGGTCGGGGACGTCGGCGTCGTCGGCGGCAGGGTGCGCTGCGGCCAGGCGTACGACGGCCTCGTCGGCCTGCCCGGAGGGGAAGCCGAGCCCGACGAGCGCCTGCGAGAGCGTGTCGCGCCAGCCGGGCTGCACGGGGACCGGCACGGCGGACGTCGTGCCGGCGACCTTGTCCTTCAGCTCGAGCACCATCCGCTGGGCGCCCTTGCGGCCGATGCCCGGCACGAGCGTCAGCGCGACCAGGTCCTCGGTGAGCAGCGCCCGACGGACGGTGTCGGGAGTGTGCACGGTCAGCACGGCCTGGGCGAGCCGTGGCCCGACGCCGGAGGCTGTCTGCAGCAACTCGAACAGCGCGCGCTCCTCGTCGTCGGCGAAGCCGTAGAGGGTCAGGCTGTCCTCACGCACGACGAGGCTGGTCGAGAGCACGGCATCGTCACCGACGCGGAGCGCCGCGCGGGTGCCGGGCGTGGTCTGCAGCGACAGGCCCACGCCGCCGACCCGGACGACGACGCCGTCGGCGTGCACGGCGGTCACGGTGCCCGCGACGCTGGCGATCACCGGACCGCCAGCGCGGCGAGTCGGGCCTGAGCAGGGGCGCGCCACAGGTGGCAGATCGCGAGCGCGAGGGCGTCGGCGGCGTCGGCCGGCTTGGGTGGGCCGTCGAGGCGGAGCAGCCGCGCGACCATGAGCCCGACCTGCGCCTTGTCAGCGCGCCCGGAGCCGGTCACCGCCGCCTTCACCTCGGACGGCGTGTGCAGGACCACGGGCAGCCCTCGCCGCGCGGCGCACACGACGGCCACCGCCCCGGCCTGGGCGGTGCCCATCACCGTGCGCACGTTGGCCTGGCTGAAGACCCTCTCGACCGCGACCGCGTCGGGCTGGTGCTCGTCGAGCCACTGCTCGAACGCCGCCTCCAGGGTCACCAGCCGCTCCCCCAGCGCGGCATCGGCCGGCGTGGTCACCACACCCACGGCCACCAGCGTCGCGCGGCCGGGCGAGCCGTCGACCACACCGAGGCCGCAGCGAGTCAGCCCGGGATCGACCCCCAGCACGCGCACGTCGTCTCCCCTAGAACAGGTGTTCGGACGGCGAGCGTACGGCGGCGGACCGGCCGGTCCGGGGAGGCGCGCCCGCGCGGGGTGCCTGCAGACGCCCGTCCACGGTCCGGCAGGATATGTCCCTCCATGGAGCTCGATGCCCGCCTCACGCTGCGCGGGGACCTCCGGTCACCGGCCGAGGCCCGGCGCTTCGTGGCCAGGACCCTCACGCCGCTGCTCGGTCGAGAAGACGTCGAGACGGCGATGCTCGTGACCAACGAGCTCGTGACGAACGCCGCGCTGCATGCCGGCACCGAGTGCGAGCTCGTGCTGCGCGGTGAGCCCAACGGCCTGGTGATCCGCGTCTCGGACTTCGACAGGCAGGTCGACCTCAAGCGCCAGTCGTTCGGCTCGGAGATGACGACGGGTCGCGGTCTGCGGCTGCTCGAGGTCCTCTGCCGGCGGTGGGGCGTCGAGCCCGACGAGCGCGGCAAGACCGTGTGGTGCGAGCTGCGCGTGCGGGGCTGACCTCGCGGATGCTCGGGGAGACGAGCTAGCCGACGCGCTCGAGCACCTCGTCGGAGATGTCGAAGTTGGCCCACACGTTCTGGACGTCGTCGAGGTCCTCGAGGGCGTCGATCAGCTTCAGGACCTTGACGGCGACGTCGTCCTCCAACGGTACGGAAACCGTTGGCATCCAAGCGATGTCGGCCGAGTCGACCGCCAGTCCGGCGTCGGTGCAGGCCAGCCGCACCGCGTGCGTGTCGGTCGCGTCGCAGACGACCTCGAACGCGTCACCGAGGTCGTTGACCTCTTCCGCTCCGGCCTCGAGAACCGCGAGCAGCAGGTCGTCCTCGGTGAGTCCGTCGGTCTTCGTGACGAGGACGATGCCCTTGCGGTTGAACAGGTACGACACCGAGCCGGGGTCGGCCGGGTTGCCGCCGTTGCGCGTGATGGCGGTGCGGACCTCGGCGTTGGCACGGTTGCGGTTGTCGGTGAGGCACTCGACGAGGACGGCGACGCCGCCCTGCGCGTAGGCCTCGTACATGATCTCCTCGTAGGCCGCCGCGTCGCCGAGCTCACCGCTGCCGCGCTTGATCGCGCGCTCGATGTTGTCGTTGGGGACCGACAGTCGCTTCGCGCCCTGGATCGCGTCAGCGAGTGTCGGGTTGCCCGCTGGGTCGCCACCGCCGGTGCGCGCCGCCACCTCGATGGTCTTGATGAGCTTGGCGAAGAGCTTGCCGCGCTTGGCGTCGACGACCGCCTTCTTGTGCTTGGTCGTCGCCCACTTGGAGTGGCCGCTCACGAGCTCGCCTCCTTCACCATCTGCACGAAGAAACCATGGACCCGGTCGTCACCGGTGAGCTCCGGGTGGAACGACGTCGCCAGCAGCGGACCGCGGCGGACGGCCACGACCTTACCCGCGGCTGCTCCCGATTCGATGCCTGTCCCGACCGTCGCGAGGACCTCGACGCCGGGTCCGGTGCGTTCGACCCACGGGGCGCGGATGAACACCGCATGCACGTCGCCGACCCCGGCGAGCGGCAGGTCGGTCTCGAACGAGTCGACCTGGCGGCCAAAGGCATTGCGTCGTACGGCGATGTCGAGGCCACCCACCGTCGCCTGGTCCGGCCGACCGTCAAGGACCTCGTCGGCGAGCAGGATCATGCCCGCGCACGAGCCGTAGACCGGCAATCCGGTCTTGACCGCGGCACGCAGGGGCTCGAGCAGCTCGAACAGGTCGAGCAGCTTGCCGATCGTCGTCGACTCGCCGCCGGGCAGGACGAGGCCGTCGATGTCGGCGAGCTCCTCGGGCCGGCGTACCTGCACCGGCTCCGCGCCGACGCGCGTCAGCGCCCGGACGTGCTCTCGGACATCGCCCTGCAGGGCCAGAACCCCGATCCGCGGCCCGCTCACGCCCCCTCTTCCTTGATCAACGGAGGGTTGTCGCTCGTGGCACACCCACCAGTAGCGACAACGTTCCGTTGATCATGGGGCGGGGCTACCAGCCGCGGGTGGCCAGCAGATCGCCCGCACCGAGCGAGTCGACCGCGATGCCGACCATCGCCTCGCCCAGGCCACGACTGACCTTGGCGATGCGCTCGGCGTCGTTGAAGTAGGCGGTCGCCTCGACGCAGGCGCGCGCGCGAAGGGCCGGGTCGCCGGACTTGAAGATGCCCGAGCCGATGAAGACGCCGTCGGCGCCGAGCTGCATCATCATCGCGGCGTCGGCCGGGGTCGCGACCCCGCCGGCAACGAAGAGCACGACGGGCAGGCGACCGAGCTCGGCCGTCTCGCGCACGAGGTCGAGCGGTGCCTGAAGCTCCTTCGCGGCGGCGTAGAGCTCCTGCTCGTCCGAGGACGCAAGCCGCTTGATCTGCCCGAGGATCGTCCGGATGTGGACGGTCGCCTGGGACACGTCGCCGGTGCCGGCCTCGCCCTTCGACCGGATCATCGCGGCGCCCTCCGCGATGCGCCGCAGCGCCTCACCGAGGTTGGTCGCCCCGCACACGAAGGGCACCGTGAAGGCGTGCTTGTCGATGTGGTGGGCGTAGTCGGCCGGGGTCAGCACCTCGGACTCGTCGACGTAGTCGACGCCGATGGCCTGCAGGACCTGCGCCTCGACGAAGTGGCCGATGCGCGCCTTCGCCATGACCGGGATGGACACCTCGGCCTGGATGCCGTCGATCATGTCGGGGTCGCTCTTCCGGGCGACCCCGCCGTCGCGACGGATGTCAGCGGGAACGCGCTCGAGCGCCATGACCGCGACCGCGCCGGCGTCCTCGGCGATGCGCGCCTGCTCGGCGTTGACGACGTCCATGATGACGCCGCCCTTGAGCATCTCGGCCATGCCGCGCTTGACGAGCGGCGAGCCGGTGAGGGGAGCGTCGGAGCTGGGCACGGGACTACCTCGCGATCGGGGTGGGACAGGCCCCCATCCTAGGTCAGCCGAGGCTCAGGGAGCTGCTCGTCGGCAGCAGCAGGACCCAGGTCGGACCGGGGCGGAGCAGGACGTCCTTGCCGAGGGCGTCGACGAAGCGCGTGCCGTCAGCTGCCGTCGGGCGCTGCCAGGTCGCCGCGATCGCCACTCCGTCGCGGAGCACCGTCGCCGGGCCTGTCCCGATCGTCACGGTGTAGGGCGTGCGGTTGCCGAGGACGTCGACGTAGCGGCTCATCCGGATCGGCACCCGCTGGACGATGACGTTGGCGGGTCCCACGCCGGCCATCTCGTGCGTGTCCTGGAACAGAGCCCAGTGCCCGGTCTCGGGGACGTACTGGGCGCGCGCCGTGACGTACGACGAGAACACCGCCTTCGCGACGGCGACGGGCGTGCCGGCGCCGGGGGCCAGCGGGCCGAAGCGCAGGCCGATGTCGCGCGCGGCCACGCCAGGACGTGAGGCCGCGAGCGCCGAGGCGGAGGTGAAGAAGTTGCGGGCGTCTGCCCGCCGCTCCCCCAGCCGGTAGTCCTGCGGCACGGCGTCATAGGACGCGTCGCGCAGGTAGCCGGCCCGCACCGCGGCGTGGAAGGTGGCCTTCACCCCGGTGTTGCCACCCGAGAACGCCACCGGCACGTCGCCGTACTGCCGCAGCAGCTCGATGTCGGTCTCGCGGACGCTCCGCACCGGCCCGACCTCCCCCGAGGGGCCCGTCGTGAACACGGCGGCGAAGCGCGTCTCGCCGGCTTCGACGAGCTCCTGGTAGACGATCGCCGCACTGCCGAGCCCGCGTTGGTACTGCCGCGCCAAGCCCGAGTTGTCCACCTTCACCACCACGACGGAGCCGGTCGGGCGCGGTCCCTCGCCGGTCAGCGGGTCGACGTCGCTGGGCGACGGGGAGGGCGACGGTGACGGTGCGGGCGACGGCAGACCAGCAGTCGGTGAGGGGGCTCGCCGTGCGCTCGCATGGCCGCCGGAGCCGCACGCGGCTGTCAGCACGCCGACGGTGAACAGAGCGATCAGGGCGTGGCGCTTCACGCCGCTGACGGTACGTCGCGTCGGTCGCGATCCACCGCTCTTTCAGCCCGCGAGCGCCGTGTCGTCGATCTCGAAGTACGTCGGCATGGCGCGATGCCCCGCGAGCCGGAGCAGCCGCGGGATCCGCCGCCAGCGCACGCTGCGGGTGTCCTTCACCGCCACGTTGTGGAACGAGCGCGCCAGGGCCACCCGGCTTGCCGCCGACTGAAGCTCCTCGAGAGGAGCAGCCGTCGGCATCAGCGGGACCGCGGCGCGGAGCGCCCGGCTGAGGTCGTTCTCGATCGTCTCGCGATCGTGCTCGTCCGCATCGACCGCGACGTGAGCTGCGACTTCCAGCGCACGGGCCGCGAGCGGGTCCGGCACATGGCCTACCAGCGCGCGGGCAGCGGCCGCCCGACGGACGAGCTGCGCGTCGAGCGCCGCCCAGGACGCGTCGACGCGGGCGTGCAGCCGGTCCAGCCGTCCCGCGGTCCAGGTGACGTAGGCGCCCAGGAGCACCAGCCCGACGAGAACCCAGACGAGGGCGGTCATGACGGGGAGCGGCTGAGCCAGCGGCGCAGCGCCGCACTGAGCCGGCTCGGGTCGTCGTCGGTGTCGTCCGCGAGGTCGTCGGCGAACCCGTCGACGGCGTGGTCCACGTCCACCGCGAGCTCCGTGCCGACCGCGGCGACGGTCTCGTAGACCTCCACGATCCGCGCCGTCACGGTCGACCAGTCGTACTGCCCGACGGTCGCGCGCCCCACCTCGGCGAGCGCCTTGCGCCGGTCCGGATCGGCCAGCAGCGACGCAAGAGCGATCGCGAGCGCTGCGGGATCGGCGACCGGCACGAGGACGCCGGCGTGGCCGTCCTCCAGCACCCGCCGGAACGCCTCGAGGTCGCTGGCGACGACCGGCGTGCCGGTGGCCATCGACTCGATCAGGACGATGCCGAAGGACTCGCCGTGCGTGTTGGGCGCGCAGTAGACGTCGCCACTCGCGTAGACCCGCGGCTTGTCGGCGTCGCTGACGAGACCGAGCAGGTCTACGTGCCCGCGCAGCGAGGGGGGGATCGCTTCGCGCACCTCGTCGACGTCACCGGGACCGGCGACGAGGAGGCGCACGTCGGGGACGAGCTCCACGAGCTCTGGCAGCGCCTCGAGAAGCACTGTCAGTCCCTTGCGCGGCTCGTCGATGCGGCCGAGGAACGCGACCGTGGGCCCCGGCGGACGCCCGGGCAAGGGCAGTGCGCCGTCGAACCGTCGTACCTCGACGCCGTTGGGGATCAGGACCGCGTCGCCGCCCAGGTGCTCGACGACGACGCGGCGCGCGGCCGGTGACACGGCGATCCGCCCCGTGATCTTCTCGAGCCCGGGCTGCAGCACCGAGCCGAAGACCTGCAGGGCGCGCGACCGCGCGGTGGCGGTGTGGAAGGTGGCGACCATCGGCCCGCTCGCCGCGAAGCAGGCCAGCATCGACAGGCTCGGCACGGTGGGCTCGTGGATGTGCAGGACGTCGAAGTGCCCTTCGCGCAGCCAGCGGCGGGTCCGCGCGAGGGACAGCGGCCCGAAGGCGAGCCGCGCGACCGATCCGTTGTAGGGCACCGGGACCGCCCGGCCCGCGGCCACGACGTACGACGGCAGCACCGCCTCGTCCGGGTCGTCGACGGGCGTGAGCACCGAGACCCGGTGGCCCAGCCGGATGAGGCTCTCCGCCAGGTCGCGCACGTGGGCCTGAACGCCGCCCGGGACGTCCCACGTGTAGGGGCAGACGAGGCCGACCCTCATCGGCGCGGGTCGTGCGGGTCGAGGTCGTCGAGCCACAGCCGCTGCAGCATGTGCCAGTCGGCGGGGTGCTGCCGGATGCCGACAGCGAAGCGGTCGGCCATGACCTGCGTCATCGTGGGCACGTCGGTCGGCGGGACCTCGTCGTAGAACGTGACCTGCCAGCCCTCGGGCCGGAAGGCGAGGTGAACCGGGATCAGAGCCGCGCCCGTCTTCAGCGCCAGCGACGCCGGGCCGGCCGGCATCCGCGCGACCGAGCCGAAGAAGTCGACATCGACCCCGCGCGGTGTGAGGTCACGGTCGGCCATCAGGCAGACGGTGCGGCCGGCCGCGAGCCGCTCCGTGAGGACGTCGAAGGGCGGTCGCGCTCCCCCGGTCATCGGCAGCACCTCCATGCCGAGGGACGCACGGAAGTCGAGGAAGCGGTCGTAGAGCGACTCCGGCTTCAACCGCTCCGCGACCGTCGTGAACGGCACGCCCGTCGCGGCGAACCACGCCCCGGCATGGTCCCAGTTGCCGCTATGGGGCAGGGCGAAGATGACCCCGCGCCCGGAGGCCACGGCCGCACGCGCGCGCTCCTCGTTCACCGCGCGCATGCCGTCGACGATGGCCGCCTTCGACGTCACCGGGAGGCGGAACACCTCGAGCCAGTAGCGGGCGTAGGAGCGGAGCGCAGCCCGGGTGAGCTCGTCGAGGTCGGCTTCGGGAGCGACCCTCGCGAGGTTGCGCCGAAGGCGGTCCGTGCCCTTGCCGCCGCGCCGCCAGGCCAGGTCTGCGCCCGCGTCGAACAGCCTGCGGGCACTGCCCTCGGGCAGCGACCGGACAACAGCCCAGCCCGCGGCGTACGACGCGTCGGTGACGCGACCCGTGAGCAGGCCCGCGACCCGGCTGGCAGGGGGCACCTAGCTCGCCGGGGTCACGGCTTGACGGTGCACCTCGACGAGCCGCTGCCCGACCGTGACGGCGGAGACCACGGCCAGGACCCACAGCAGGATCGGCAGCGCGATGTGCAGTCCGACCCCGGCCAGGATGATGCCCGCGAGCACGAGGATCAGCCGCTCCGCGCGCTCGGCGATGCCGACGTTGCAGGTCATGCCCAGGCCCTCGGCGCGGGCTTTGGCGTACGACGTCACGACGCCCGCGACCAGGCAGAACAGCGAGACGGCCAGCAGGACCGAGTCGTCGCCTCGTCCGGCGTACCAGATCACCAGGGCCGAGAAGATCGATGCGTCGGCGATCCGGTCGAGCGTCGAGTCGAGGAAGGCCCCCCAGCTTCCGGCGGGGCCACGCAGACGGGCCATCGTGCCGTCGAGGGCATCGGTCAGGACGAACAGCGTCACGACGACGCCACCCCAGAAGAACGAGCCGCGGGCCACCAGCCCGAGCGCCGCGGCCACTGCCCCGACGACGCCGGTGACGGTGACCATGTCCGGCGTCACCCCGGCCCGGAGAAGGGTCGCGGCCAGGGGCCCGACGACCCGACCGACCGCCGGGCGCAGGTTGAGCATCGAAGTCCGTCCGTCCGGGGGGTGGGTCGGGCCGAACGATAGTGGCCGATCCGGGACACGCTGCCCCTTGTCGCCGCTGCCCGGGCGCGGGAGGGTGCAGGCACACGGACCTGCGGAGGTGGCCATGAAGAAGGAGGCGCAGAAGGACGCCGGCAGGGCACCTGAGCCGCGCACCGCCGAGAGGGTGCGCAACGTGGTCCTGGTGGGGCACGCGGGAGCGGGCAAGACGACGCTCGTCGAGGCCCTGCTCGCCCGGACCGGCACCATCCCGCGCGCGGGCCGCGTGGAGGACGGCACCACCGTCTGCGACAGCGACGACGTCGAGCTGCGTCAGCAGCGCTCCGTGGCGCTCGCGCTCGCGCCGCTCGAGTACAACGGCATCAAGGTCAACCTGCTCGACACCCCCGGCTACGCCGACTTCGTCGGCGAGCTCCGCGCCGGCCTGCGAGCTGCCGACGCTGCCCTGTTCGTCGTCTCCGCGGTCGACGGCGTCGACGCGCTGACCTCGGCGCTGTGGGAGGAGTGCGCGGCCGTCGGCATGCCCCGAGCGGTCGTCATCACCCAGCTCGACCGGCCCCGGGCCGACTTCGACGAGGCCGTCGCCATCTGCCAGCGCGTCTTCGGCGACGGCGTGCAGCCGCTCTACCTGCCGATGCACGCCGACGACGAGTCGGTTGCCGGGCTGATCGGACTGCTGTCCCGACGCATCTACGACTGGTCCACCGGCGACCGGGTCGAGCGCGACCCGGACCCGGAGCACCTGCCGCTCATCGACAACACGCGCTCCGCGCTGATCGAGGGGATCATCGCCGAGAGCGAGGACGAGACCCTGATGGACCGCTACCTCGCGGGCGAGGAGATCGAGCAGAAGGTCCTCATCGCAGACCTCGAGACCGCGGTCGCGCGCGGCACCTTCTACCCCGTGCTCGCGGCCGCACCGCTCACCATGCTCGGCACGGACGAGCTCCTCGAGGTGCTCACGTCGGCGTTCCCGACACCGCTCGAGCACCCGTGCCCCCCGGTCACCCGGCCGGACGGCTCGCCCGCGGCACCGGTCAGCTGCGACCCCGACGGGCCGCTCGTCGCCGAGGTCGTCAAGACGACGACCGACCCCTACCTCGGCCGGGTCTCGCTGGTGCGGGTCTTCTCCGGGACGCTGCGGCCCGACCTGCCCGTCCACGTGTCGGGACACGGCCTCGAGGAGCGGGGGCACCCCGACCACGACGTCGACGAGCGCGTCGGAGCACTCGCCGTACCGCTCGGATCCACCCTCCGCCACGTGTCGCACTGCCCCGCCGGCGACCTGTGCACGGTGGCCCGGCTCGCGTCTGCCGAGACCGGCGACACTCTCTCCTCCCGTGAGGACCCGCTGCTCGTGCATGCGTGGGACCTGCCCGAGCCGCAGCTGCCGGTGGCCGTCGAGGCTGCGTCGCGAGCCGACGAGGACAAGCTCGGCACGGCCCTGGCACGACTGGTCGCCGAGGACCCCACGGTGCGCCTCGAGCGCAACGCCGAGACCGGTCAGGTGCTGCTCTGGTGCGTCGGCGAGGCGCATGCGGAGGTCCTGCTCGACCGGCTGCGCTCCCGCCACGGCGTCGCGGTCACGACGCCGGAGGTCCGGGTCGCGCTGCGCGAGACGCTGGCCAAGCCGGTGACCGTCACCGGCCGGCACGTGAAGCAGTCCGGCGGCCACGGCCAGTACGCCGTGGCGGTGCTCGAGGTCGAGCCGCAGCCCGCCGGAGCGGGCCTGACCTACGAGGTCCGGGTCGTCGGCGGTTCCGTGCCGAACCAGTTCCACGGCAGCGTCGAGAAGGGCGTGCACACGCAGATGGACCGCGGGCTGCACCCGGGCCGCCCGCTCGTCGACCTCAAGGTCACGCTGGTCGACGGCAAGGCCCACTCCGTCGACTCGTCCGACGCGGCGTTCCAGACAGCCGGCGCGCTCGCGCTCCGCGAGGCGGCGGCCGCGGCGGGCGTCGACGTCCTGGAGCCTGTCTCGGAGATCGCGGTGACGGTCCCGGCGGGGTTCGTGGGCTCGGTCATGAGTGACCTGTCCGGGCGGCGCGCGCGGGTGACCGGCAGCGATCCCGATGTCGTCCATGAGGACCGAACCGTGGTGCGGGCCGAGGTCCCCGAGATCGAGCTGCTGCGCTACGCCACCGACCTGCGCTCCCTCTCGCACGGGACGGGCACCTACACGCGGCGCTACCTGCGCCACGAGCCGATGCCGTCCCATCTGGTGCCGGCCGCCGACTAGGACTGCAGATCCGAGCGCTTCCTGCCGATAGCAGGCAGAGGGAGGCGCCACGTGAGCAGCAGGAGCACGGTCATGATCGTCCCCGCGACGGTGCCGGACGCCCAGGTGCTCCGCATGAAGCCCGCCGAGCCCGAGGGTCCCGTCGTCATCAGCGCCGAGCCGGCTCCGGTCCCGCCGGCCAGGCCGGTCCGGATCGTGCCCGAGCAGATCACGCCCGAGCAGGTAGCCATGCTCCGTCGCGAGAACCACGCGCTGCGCGGCGAGCTCGCCCGCGCCCGCGCCGTCTAGACCTCGGCCCAGGCCCGTGCGAGCAGCGCCCGGGTGTCGGGCAGCAGCTGCGGCAGCACCTTGGTGTGGCCGACGACCGGCATGAAGTTCGTGTCGCCTCCCCACCGAGGAACGACGTGCTGGTGCAGGTGCGCGGCGATGCCGGCGCCGGCGACGAGTCCGAGGTTCATCCCGACGTTGAAGCCCTGCGCGCCACTGGCGTGCCGGATCGCACGCAGCGATCGCTGCGTCAGCGTCGACAGCTCGATCGTCTCCTCGGCGGACAGCTCGTCGTAACCCGAGACGTGGCGGTACGGCACGACCATCAGGTGACCGGAGTTGTAGGGGTAGAGGTTCAGCACGACGAAGCAGACCTCGCCGCGCGCGACGATGAGCCCCTCGTCGTCGGGCATCGCCGGGATGTCGCAGAACGGGCAGCCCTCCTTGCCCTCGCCCTTGATGTAGGCCATCCGGTGCGGCGTGTAGAGCCGCTGGAAGGCGTCGCGGATCCCTGCGCCGGCCTGCTCCTCGTGTTCCGCTTCCATCAGACTCGGTCCCGCACCGCCGTGACGATCCGCTCGATCGCCGCGTCGACCGGGATGCCGTTGTCCTGCGTGCCGTCACGGAACCGGAAGCTCACGGCGCTCGCAGCGATGTCGTCGGCGCCGGCGATGAGCATGTACGGCACCTTCGACTTCTGGGCGTTGCGGATCTTCTTCTGCATGCGGTCGTCGGACACGTCGACCTCGACCCGGATGCCCTGCGCTTTCAGCTTCGCGGAGATGTCTTCGAGGTAGCCGTTGAAGTCCTCGTGCACCGGGATCCCGACGACCTGCACCGGTGACAGCCAGGCCGGAAAGGCGCCGGCGTAGTGCTCCGTCAGCACGCCTATGAAGCGCTCGATCGAGCCGAACTTCGCCGAGTGGATCATCACCGGCTGCTGCCGCGTGCCGTCGGCCGCCTGGTACTCGAGCTCGAAGCCCTTCGGCTGGTTGAAGTCGTACTGGATCGTCGACATCTGCCAGGTGCGGCCGATCGCGTCCTTCGCCTGCACCGAGATCTTCGGGCCGTAGAACGCGGCCCCACCCGGGTCCGCGACCAGCTCCAGACCTGTGTCCTTCGCGCACTGCTCGAGCACTGCGGTGGCCGCCACCCAGTCCGCATCAGAGCCGACGAACTTGTCGGGCTTCGAGTCGTCACGGGTCGACAGCTCGAGGTAGAAGTCTTCGATCCCGAAGTCGCGCAGCAGCGACAGCACGAAGTTCAGCAGGTGCTTGATCTCGGCCGGCGCCTGCTCAGGTGTGACGTACGAGTGGGAGTCGTCCTGTGTCATGCCGCGCACGCGCGTCAGGCCGTGCACGACACCGGACTTCTCGAAGCGGTAGACCGACCCGAACTCGAACAGTCGCAGCGGCAGGTCGCGGTACGACCGCCCGCGCGACTTGTAGATGAGGTTGTGCATCGGGCAGTTCATGGCTTTGAGGTAGTAGTCGGCGCCCTCCATCTTCATGGGCGGGAACATCGTGTCGGCGTAGTACGGCAGGTGGCCCGAGGTGTGAAAGAGGCCTTCCTTGCTGATGTGCGGGGTTCCGACGTACTCGAAGCCCTCCTCGATGTGCCGCCGGCGTACGTAGTCCTCCATCTCGCGCTTGAGCACCCCGCCCTTGGGGTGGAAGACCGCGAGGCCGGAGCCGAGCTCGTCGGGGAAGGAGAAAAGGTCGAGCTCCACGCCGAGCTTGCGGTGGTCGCGCTTCTCAGCCTCCTCGAGCAGGTGCAGGTGCTCCTTCAGCGCGTCCTTGCTCTCCCACGCGGTGCCGTAGATGCGCTGCAGCTGCGGGTTCTTCTCATCGCCGCGCCAGTAGGCCGCGGCGCTGCGCATGAGCTTGTACGCCGGGATGTCTCGGGTCGTCGGCAAGTGGGGCCCGCGGCACAGGTCCTTCCAGACCGTGTCGTCGCCCACGAGGTTGTCGTAGATGGTCAGCTCGGCACCGCCGACCTCGACGTCAGCTCCCTCTCCCGCCGGCCCCTTGAGGCCGATGAGCTCGAGCTTGAACTTCTCGTGCTCGAGCTCCTTGCGCGCGTCGTCCTCGGACACGACGCGACGCGAGAACCGCTGCCGCTGCCGGGTGATGTCGCTCATCTTCTTCTCGATGGCGACGAGGTCCTCGGGCGTGAAGGGACGCTCGGGCAGGAAGTCGTAGTAGAAGCCGTCCTTGATGGGCGGGCCGATGCCCAGCAGCGCGCCCGGGAACAGGTCCTGGACCGCCTGCGCAAGGACGTGCGCGGCGGAGTGCCGCAGGACGGCACGGCCCTCGTCGCTGCCGTAAGGCACGGCCTCGACCACGTCGCCTGACTCGGTCACGTGGGCGAGGTCGCGGAGCTCGCCGTTGACCCGCGCGACGGCCGTGTCCTTCACGCCCGCATCGCGGAGCAGCTCGCCGGCCGTTCGCCCGGCGCCGTCCGGTGGGACGGTCAGGGCGGGCACTGGCTCGGACACGACGACGGCTCCAACGGCTGCAGCGGGTGGGACCGCGAGCCTATCGGCGCGGGCACACCGCATTTCCGGCGCGTTGGGTGAGCGCTGTGCAGGTTCCCAGGGTCAGCGGGTAGCGCAACTGTCGCCACCTGGCCAGGGGCGGACACCGTCGCTTCTGGGCACGAACGCGCCCGTGACCACCACGGAGCCCGCTGTCAACGACGAGCTCGCGGCCGACCGGCGCACCGCCGAGGAGCTGCAGGACCGGCTGCGCCGGGACCAGCAGACGGCTGCTGCGCTGCGCGCCTACCTGCTCCGCGAGCGCGAAGACACGTAGCCGCGCGGCGCCTGCCGGCTAGACCCTGGCGCCGCGCCCGCGGAACACGGAGTAGCCGCCGGGGCCCACCAGGCAGGCCACGACGAGCAGGACGAGACCCATCAGGATGGAGCCGTGGAGAAGCGCCACGACACCCCAGATGGCAAGGACAACGGCTGCGATCCACAGAAGAAAGTTCATGGCTTGCTTATACCCAGAGTGATGACAGTTCACTCCAGGAGGACATCCGTTCGGGGGACCCGAAGACAGTCCTGATAGGTGATGTCACGACTTGCCCGAGTTGGCACCCTTGCGAGAGCCGGCAAGGACCACTCGGGGGGTGCACGGACATGCGAGCACGGCACCTCCCGCACCGCTGCCCGGGATGCCTGGGGACCCGCTTGTGCTGGGTCTGCGAAGGGGCGGCGCTGTCCCTGGCCCGCTGCGCGTCGTGCGACGGCACCCGGCGCTGCGCCTACTGCGTCGACCCGCTGCCGCTGGCCCGCCAGGCCACGCAACGTCCCGAAGAGCTGCCCGCACAGCGAACCGGATAGCGGCGGCCGGAGCTGCTTCTTCGCACCAGGCGCCTTGGCCCGCCAGCCAATTTCCGGACCATCAGCGATGCAAGACTGGGCCCTAAGTGATGGAGAGAATCTTGGAGGGGCTGGAGGTCCCAAGGTTGTAGGTGTCGTTGCTCGTGCGGACGAAGAAGTTGTACGACCCTCGGCCGAGGGTCTTCTGGATTGCATAGACGCCGGTGGAGTCGCAGCGACCCTGCGCCAGCAGCGTTCCGTTTCGATACAGACTGACCAGCCGTTGGCTCAGGGCTGGGTAGACGCGGCCGGTGAACCGGTAGTTCCCCGCGCTCAGCCGCTGCGCGTTGAAGGACGCGACTGACTTGACTTGGATCAGAGGCTGGCCGCTAGTCAGCCCACCCGCCGTTATGGCCTCGATGCGTGTGTTCTTGGTGGGGGCATGCGTTGTCGTTCCGTAGCCGTTGCCGTCCAATGTGACGCTGGTGATCCGGGTGTAGGACATCGCGGGCTGCGTCTTGGAGTACACATCCAGCGTGGTTCCAGGAGTCCCCTGGTAGGTGACCGTCACCCGCTGCCCTGCGCTTATGGAACCGGGCGAGACGGTTACGACGGGCGCGACCTCGGTGGGTGAGGGGCTGGCACTGGGCGTCGGCCCGGGTTGCGGACTCGTTGTCGCGGACGCCGATGGCGAGGGCGTCGAACCGCCCGACGAGGTGCTGCTGGACTCGGTGAGCAGGTCGTAACGCGTGTACGGCGGGGTCGGGTCGATGATCTCCTCGAAGGAGGCGCTCTCGCCGGGGGCGAGTGCGGAGTTGGACGAAGTGTTGACGAATGTGAAGTCCGCGTTGGCTACCAGGCCGCTGCCGTCGTAGAAGGTGAAGATCACCTCGGGCGTGGAGGCCGCTGCCGAGTTGTTGTTGCGCACGGTCCCGACGATGTGGTTGTAGCCGGCACTATCCGTGAACTCGTTGGTGACCGCCGTCGCGAAATTGTGGTTCGGCAGAGAGCTCGTGGCAGACGTGGACGCGACGACGCTGTAGTGGTCGTAGCCCGGTGCCGGCTGGAAGATCTCCTCGAACGGTGACCGCTCCCCAGGCGCCAGACGCTGCGCCGTGGAGAACGTGAAGTCGGTAGAGAGCAGTCGCCCGGTCGAGTCGTAGAAGTTGAAATTTAGCTCGGTCGACTCGACGTTCGTCGTGCCGCTGTCTTGCACCTCGCCAACGATGTGGCGATAACCCGCACCGTCGACGAACGTCGACTGCGACAAGATCGTGACTCCGGGACTCGCGCTTGCTGCCGGGGCCAGCAGTGCCCCGACCCCCGTGGCGGCCCCGGCCGCGGCAAGGAAGACCAGGGCGCGGAACCATTGCGTCTGTCGCATGCCAACCTCGCAAGAAGTCGCGCCCGGTGCGCTGTGAGCGGACCCTACGACTCAGAGCTCGTGCCGCGCAGCGCTCCGCAGGCGCATGGGAGTTCGACGAGGCAATCGGGGTGGGCGTAACAGGACTCGAACCTGTGACCTCACGCGTGTGAAGCGTGCGCTCTAACCAACTGAGCTATACGCCCGAAGAACGGCGGAAGACTACCCGAGCGCACCCAGCAGCCGGTCCACGATGTCGTACCTGCGAACGGCCAGGACACCGGCGACCACGAGCAGCACGCCGCTGAGGGTCGCGACCGCCGCATGCACCGGCCGCCGCCGGGCCGCCTCCCAGGCAAGCCGGCCTTGGACGGCGACGCGCAGGCGCAGCCGCTCCGCCCAGGCGAACTCCGTGGACCAGATGTAGAGCCCCAGCAGGACCGGCGGCATGGTCAGCGGGCCGGGCAGTACGACGAGGACGAGCCCGATGGCGATGAAGAACGCGCCGACGAGAAGGACGATCCCCTTGAGCAACCACGATCCGAGGCGGCTGGCCCGCATCCGCGGTCGCCAGCCGGAGGGAGTCGTGTCGGCCACGGCTTCATCCTGCCCGGTCCGGTCAGGCCGACAGGCCGCCGGCCGCAACGGGGTTGCTGCCCGGCGCTGCCGGCGCACGCCGGCCCGGCTCGCGGGTTACGGCGAACCCGTCGAGCCCTACGACGTCGCGCGACAGCAGCAGGCTCTGCACGACGTCGACGCCTTCGCGGGTCACATCGAAGGAGCCGACCGCGCGCACGCCGTACGAGCCCTTCTGCCACAGGACGTAGGTGGAGCTGTTGCGATCGTTGCGAGCAAGGCCGTCGATGACCAGCGAGACCGAGCTGTCCGGCCGGACCAGGGCGTAGGCGACCGGACGGCCCTGCGGGTCGGTGAGCTTCGCGCGCTGGGTCGCGCCCTGCTCGAGCGTCGCAACGGCTGCAGCGAGCTGCGAGGCCCGCAGGTCGGCCTGAGAGCGGTCGCGGTGCAGCGCGAGGTTCCAGACGCCCATGGACAGCACGAGTGCCACGGCTGCAGCGGCACCGATCCAGGTGCGGCTGGCGAGCGCGGTCGGCAGCCGGCGCCGCGCGCGCGCGGCGTCGAGGGAGCTGGGCGCGGCCAGGGGGACAGCGAACGGCGCAGCGGGCTGGCCGATCTCCCGGCGGATCCCCGCGAGGATGCCGTCGGGCAGCTCGGCCGGCTCTGCGGCGTACGCCAGGTGACCGAGGGTCTCGGTGTGCGACGACACCGCGCGCTGGCAGTCGGGGCAGGTCGCGAGGTGGTCGAGGAAGACCTGCTCGTCGCCCGGCTCCAGGGCGTGCAGTGCGTGGCCGGCGGCCAGCTCCTCGAAGCGCACATGCGCGTCGGGGGTCACGGGGTGCTCCTCGGTGCTTCTGGCGGGTCGTTGGCGGTGGATGCGTCGGAGATCTCGTCGAGCAGCTCGCGCAGGCGGCGCATGCCGGCGAGCATCCTGGTCTTCACGGTGCCGAGCGGGGTGTCGGTGAGCCCGGCGATCTCCCGCTGGGTGTAACCGCCGAAGTAGGCAAGGGTCAGCGCCTCGCGCTGCGGGTCAGGCAGCAGCTGGAGCGCGTCGCGGACCCGGGAGCGCCGCAGCAGCGACCAGACCTCGTCGTCGACGGGCGGGGCGTCCGACACCGCGTCGTCGAGGACGTCCGCCGTCGTACGGCGCTTGCGGAGGTTCTCCTCCCGCCGTACGGCGTCGACCGCCTTGTGGTGGGTCATCGACAGCAACCAGCTGCTGAAGGCGCCGCGAGCCGGGTCGAACCTGCCGGCGTCACGCCAGACGGTGAGAAAGACCTCCTGGACGACGTCCTGGGCGAACTGGTCGTCCGTGAGGATGCGGCGGGCGAGCCCGTAGCAGGGCCGGCCGTAGCGCCGGTAGAGCGCCTCGAGCGCTCCGGCGTCCTGCTCGGTGACGCGGGCGACCAGCGCCCGGTCGTCCATGCCGTCGTTCGCCCCGCCCGCGCCGGGCCTCGGCACGGCGGGGCCGCTCCGGGGCAGCGTCACGGTTGTCCTCACAGGAGTCGTTCGCAGCCGGGGGCCGAGCGGATGGGTCCGCCTCCGGACCGTACCGCCGAACCGGACATGCGGCGCGTTGGGAGCGCGCAGGGCCGAACGGGCGACGGCCCGGTTAGAGCAGCCCCCGACGGGGGACTCCTACCTCAACCGCAGGGCCGCCCGGCCACGCACCCGCAGGAGGTAGGCCCATGACGCCCCGCTCCACCTCCGTCAGCACCGAGCTCCAGCTGCGCCTCGTCGTCCCCGGCGCGACGCCTCTCCCGGTGCGCGCAGGCCTGCGGTACGACGTCACGGACCCTTACGCCGTGCAGGTCGCCTTCCACACCGGCAACGGCTCGGACAGCGACATCGTCGAGTGGACCTTCGCGCGCCAGCTGCTCACCGACGGTGTGACCGCGCCGGTCGGGGAGGGCGACGTCCAGGTCTGGCCCTCCGCGAGCTCAGGTCTCCCGGTCGTCTGCCTCTCTCTCTCCTCCCCCTCCGGCAAGGCCCTGTTCGAGGTGCCGCTCCCGGAGCTGGTCGACTTCCTCGGCCAGACCTACGCCGCCGTCCCGACCGGTGCCGAGAGCCAGCACGTCGATGTCGAGGCCGAGCTGGCGCTGCTGCTCTGGGCCGAGCCGGAGACCTGAGCGAGCTCATTTCTCCCCCAAGCCGGAACACGCCTGTCTGCTAATGTTCCGGCCTGTTGCGCGGGCCGAATCCGGCCGGTGACACGCGGACGTGGCTCAGTTGGTAGAGCACAACCTTGCCAAGGTTGGGGTCGCGGGTTCGAATCCCGTCGTCCGCTCGGAAGACGCCCTCGGGCGTCTCTCGCTGGTACCGGTCCCCGGTCCCGGCCGGGTGGCCGAGTGGCTTAGGCAAGGGCCTGCAAAGCCCTGTACGCGGGTTCGATTCCCGCCCCGGCCTCACGCCACCACGCGGCTCGCTGCACGACAACTTCATAGGCACGGGCGATTGGCGCAGTCTGGTAGCGCGCTTCCCTGACACGGAAGAGGTCACAGGTTCAAGTCCTGTATCGCCCACATAGCAAGGCGCAGATCGGAGCAAGCCCGTCTCCGCGATCTACGCCGTCAGCCGGCGGTCGCGGCGAGGTACGTGAGGACGGCGAGCACCCGACGGTGCCCGTCTTCCCCCTCGGGTAACTGGAGTTTCATGAGGACGTGCCGCACGTGGGTCTCGACCGTTCGTTCGCTCAGCACCAGCCGACGGGCGATGGCCGTGTTGGTGAGGCCCTCGGCCATGAGGGCGAGCACGCCACGCTCCCGCTCCGTGATGGGATCGAGCGGGCTGTCCTCCCGGCGGGTCTGCACCAGGCTCGCGACGACCTGCGGGTCCAGAGCCGACCCGCCGGCGGCGACGCGCTCTGCGGCCGCGACGAACTCGGCCACGTCGAGGACTCGGTCCTTCAGCAGATAGCCGAACCCACCCAGCGGCACAAGGTTGACGGCTTGCGACGTGTCGACGTGCTGGGAGAGCAGCAGGACACCCATATCCGGCAACTGGGCCTTGATGGCCTGGGCCGCTCGCACGCCTTCGTCGGTGAACGTTGGGGGCATCCGGATGTCGGCGACAACGAGGTCCGGGAGGCTGCCCAGGACTGCCTGCAACAGTCCCGTGGCGTCGGCGTAGCTGCCGACCACCTCGTGCCCGCTGTCCTCGAACAGCCGAACCAGGCCCGTCCGGAGCAGCGCCTGGTCCTCGACGATCACGACCCGCATGGCAGCTCCGCGGTCACAGTCGTCCCCGCGCCGGCCGCGCTGTCGATGCGCAATGTCCCACCCAGCGCCGCGACGCGGTCGGCCAACCCCGACAAGCCTGTTCCCGTGCCGGGGGTGGCGCCGCCTACCCCGTCGTCGCGAACGCTGACGACGAACTGGTCACCCTCCCGCTGCGCCGACAGCACGATCCGTTGCGCCCCCGCATACTTGACAGCGTTGGTGAGCCCTTCGCAACCCACGAAGTAGGCGGCCGCCTCGAGCTCGTGCGGAAACCGCTCCGACCCGACCTCAACCTCGACGCGAAGCGGCGCACGTCGCGCGATCTCCCGCAGAGCCGGCCCCACTCCTTCGTCGAGTTGCGAGGGCGGCAGCCCCCTTGCGAGCTCACGCAACTCCTGGATGGCGGCCGCGATCTCACCGACGCCCTGCTCCAGGGTCGCTCGGACTGCGTCGGGGCGCCGGTCATCGAGCTGGTGCTGGGCGTGGCGCAGGGCCAGGCCGATGGAGACGAGCCGTTGCTGAGCTCCGTCGTGCAGGTCTCGCTCGAGCCGCCGGCGCTCGACGTTGCCGGCTTCGATGATCCGGACCCGCGAGGCCTGAACCTCGGAGAGCTGTCGTCGCAGCTCGATGCTCAGCCGGGCGATCTCCAGGGCCAGGCCCGCTGCGTACACGACGTCGCGCACCAGCGCCGGCGAGGCGGTGTCGAAGACGACGACGCCGGGGGCGTGCCCGCCGCGCGAGATCCTCACCCGCGGCCTGGTCTGCCAGGCGGCGTCTCGTCCGCGCCCGTGGACGTCGACATGCTGATCCTCCTCCGCGTCGGCGAACAGCACCTCGAGCGCATGGTCCCTGGTGACGTCCCTCAGCACGGCCTGGATGTCGGCAGGGGCTGATGCCCCGGCCCGCAGCGACTCGAGGAAGCGCTCGACTTGTCGCACACCGTCGTAGGAGGCGCGGTTGAAGCGCCGGTCTACGCCGCGCTGGACTCGGCGCCGCAGCGGCTGGAAGGCGACGGCGACCGCCAAGGTGGCGACGGCGGTGACCGCGGGCGAGGCTCGATCCACCGCGGTGCCTGCCAGGAGCACGACGGCCGCGTAGGTGCCGGCCAGCAGGGCCGTCAGCACTCCGTAGACCAGGGTCCGGTTGACGACGACGTCGATGTCGTAGAGCCGGTAGCGCAGGATCGCGACGCAGGCCGCCACAGGCAGTGCCGTGAGCGCGAGCGCCGCGGGCACCTGCACGAGTGGTGTCACGCTCCACAGCGCCCCCGATACCGGCAGCACCACCCCGGCGAACGCCGCGGCCCAGGCGAACCACTTCATCTGCTGACGCAGGTCTCCGGAGGAGCCCCGGAACCGCAACACGACCGACGCGGCCGCAAGCACGAGCGCGCCGAGAAATAACGTGAGACCGGCATCGCTGAGGACCTGCACGACCCAGGAACCGGAGGCGATCGGGTTGTGCCCGGAAGGGAACTCCGGGTCGCGGGCGGGACTCAGGCACCAGCCGGGCACGGCGAGCAGCGCCCCGATCCCCGCCACGAGCACAACGGGTCGCCAGCGCCGGCTCCGCAGCTTCCCGTCGGGGAAGAGCAGGAAGGTCAGGATCCATCCCAGCCCGCTGGGCAGCCAGCTCGCCGTGGAGGTCAGCACGCCGGCATCAGCCCCGGCCCAGCCCTCCTGTACCGCCCGGAGGGCCCAGCCCTGGGCCACATCCGATGCCACGGCGTTCAGCAGCGCGAACCCGCAAAACATCCACCCGAGCGGGTTCTGCGGCTGCCGGGACGCGACCAGGGCCCCGGCAGCAGACAGGGCCACGGCGTAGACGGCGTAGAGGCCCGTGTCGTAGGCGGGCTCGAGCCCCCACGACAAGGCGACCGCCGCGATCTCCGCAAGGACGGTCAAGAGCAGCAGGGCGGCCGGGAGCGGTCGCAGGCGCAGGCTCCTCACGCGTCCATTGTGGGCGCGCGGAGCAGTCGCGCCAACAGCGCCAGCACGGCCTCCGGGTGCGTGCCAGTGCTGAGAGGAAGTCCCGCGCCTGCTCTGACGCGCCCTCCCCCGATGCGTCCCTACCGTCAGCGCGAGTATCGACGTACCGGAGGAAGACCATGAACAGCAACGCACGTCTACGCGGCGCCACCCGGCTCCTGGCCGGCGGTGGGGCGACCGCGGTCGTCGCCGTCCTCGTGCAGGCACTGGTGGTCTCTTCCACCAACGTGAGCGACAAGGCGTGGAGCTACCCGTGGTCGCCGGACGCCATCGTTCCGGTTTCAGTCGCCTACGCCGGCATACATCTGCTGGTCCTCGGGGGGGTCCTGGACCTGCTCCGCAGTGGGGTCACCGGTCGGGGCCGACTCCCGATGACAGGCGGATGGCTGCTGCTCGCCGGCACGGCTCTGCTGACGGTAGGAGAGCTGGCCTCCATCCCCATTCGACACAACCGTCTCGAGAGCTCTGCGGCGCACGCGGTGGGCGCGGTCTTCGGCGTCGCCATCCTGCTGACCCTCATCGGCCTGTTCGTCCTTGGCGTCACGACCGTGGGTCGGTGGGATGGCTGGGGTCGCTGGAGCCCGCTGGCGGCTGCGGTGTGCACGACTCCCCTGCTCGTCCTCAACAGCACGCACTACCTCGCAACCGGCGTTGCGCTGTACGGCGCGTCACTCGCTGTCATCGGTCTTGCCCTGCGCACGGATCCGGGGTCGACCGGGACGACGTCCCAGGCCACCCGGGAAACGTCCCGAGAGGCTTGGGAAGTGCCCGCTTTCTCAGAGCAGCACGTCAGAGCAGGCTCAGCAAAGACCCCCTAGGAAGAGGTTCGTCATGGCACGCCTTCACCGACACAGTGTGTCCGTCAACGGCGCACGTTCCGGGCGCCTCGGGGCGAGCAACCCGGCCCAGGCTGCCTCGGTCGCCCTGGCCCTGCTCGCGCTGGCCGGTTGCACCGGCTCGGCCACGCCTCGATCCCCCGCGGCTGCTGGTTCGACCCCCTCTCTGAGCAGCCCAACTCGCGCAGCCGGAAGTCTCCCTCCCTCCGGCCGCAGCTACGCGGCAGGCCACCTCGCCTTCGCGCGCTTTGACGCGTCCGGGGTGTCGATGTTCACGGCGAACGCCGACGGGACGGGCGTGAAGCCGCTCGCACCTGGGACGGGAGGCGAAGGGCCGCGGTTCTCTCCTGACGGCCACCGGATCGTGTTCGCCGTCACGAGCCACGACCGCGTCGTGGGCGCAGTCATCAACGCCGACGGTTCGGGCTACCGCCCGTTCGCTCCCCCCAAGGGCACGCTCAACCGGCCCTGCGCTCTCTGGTCGCCGGACGGGAAGCGTCTTGCCTGCGAGGGCTTCGATGACAACAACCCCGCCCTTCAGGGCATCTACACAGTCGACGCGACCAGCGGTGGAGATGCCCGCAGGCTGACGGACCACCATGACATCCCCTGCGGCTACTCCCCCGATGGGACGCAGCTTCTCTTCCTGCGCGACAACCCGGCCGACGAGACCAGGAACCAGCTCATGGTGGTCAGCGCACAGCCCGGCGGCACCCCTCGCCTCATCCGCAAGGATGTCGACCTGTCCTGCGACTGGTCCCCCGACGGCAAGCAGCTGCTGACTGAGGCCGACGGCAAGCTCCTGCTTCTGGACCTTCGCGGCGCCGCGACCGTGATCCCGATCCCACTGAGGAAAGCGAGCCGAGGAAGCTTCTCACCGGACGGGAAGCACCTCGTCTTCTCCGGGACTGCCACCGCCAAGGAAGACATCTACACGGCCAACATCGACGGCTCGGAGCTGCGTCAGATCACCTCGACTCCCGGAGAGGACGAGGAGTTCGGAGACTGGGGGCCCTGACGGCAGATGCCGCGGAAGCGCTCACGATCGGACTACGGCCGGTAGTGCGTCACGGGGATTGTCCGAGATGACCCGACCTGCACTTCAGCGGTGCCGCGCGTGACGTCGAAGAAGGATGCATGAGCCCCGCCTCGTGTGCCGCGATCGCAGCCGACGCCGACCTGGCGCCGGTCTTCCCGCGCTGCGGCACCGCTCCGGACGTCTCCGCCGCCTGCGAGGGCCTCGCCGATGACCTGCTCGACGCGGGCCTCGAGCTGCCGAGCGTCTACCTGCTCACCGGGGAGCGCCTGCGCTGCCGCGCGTCCCGTGGCTACTTCCAGGTCGTCGACGGGTTCCCGCCTGGCACCGGGGTGATCGGCGGGGTCGTGGGCAGCGGCGCCGAGGTCCTGCTGACCGACGTGACGACCCGGCCCGAGTTCATCGCCGCCGTACCAGGGATCCGCTCGGAGGCCTGCGTGCCCGTCGTGAGCGCGGTCGGCGTCATCGGGGCGGTCAACATCGAGTCGCGGTCGACCATGGACGAGCAGGTGATGCCGACGCTGCGCGCGGCGGCTCGGGCGCTCGCGCTCCGCGTGGACGAGCTCGGCGGGCTGCCGGCGCCGACCGAGGCGCACCGGCTCGGGCAGGTCGCCGTCGCGATGACGCAGGCATCGAGCGTCGACGAGATCGAGCAGCTGTGCCTCCAGGCGGCCATCGAGCTCTCCGGCCTCCGCACGGCAGCGCTCGTCGACCTCTCGGGACGCACGCCCGTCGTGTCGGCCGCGCGCGGGCCGCTCGCCGACGAGCTGCGCAGCTGGGACGCACCCGAGCTGGCCACCATGGCGGACTGGGTCGGCGCCGGCGCCTCCTCGCACTTCCCTGGTGGTCAGGACGCGCCACCGGAGTACGCCTTCCTCGCCCGGGCGCACGTACGTGCGCTGTCGGTCCACCCCGTCACCGTGACAGGCCGGCTGGCCGGACTGCTCGTCCTCGCCAGCTCGGATGCCGTTGCCTACTCCACGGCCATGGTCGAGGTCCTCGAGATCCTCACCGCGCAGACGGGCGCAACTCTCGGCGTCGCGACCGTGATGGCCGAACTGGCGCGGCGCGTCGACCTGGACGGCCTGACCGGCCTGCGCAACGCCGCTGCCTTCACGGCGGATCTCGCCGCGCACGCACCTGCCCACCCGATGTCACTGGTGCTGATCGATGTCGACGACTTCAAGAGCGTCAACGACTCCTTCGGCCACCTCGCCGGTGACCGGCTCCTCCAGGCACTCGCCCGCGACCTGACGGAGGCACTCCGTGCCGGCGACCGCCTCTACCGGATCGGCGGTGACGAGTTCGCCGCAGTCGTGGAGGCGTCGACGCTGCCCGAGCTCGAGGCCATGACGAAGCGGTTGCTGCGGGCGGCACGCGGCGTCCGTACGACGGTGTCGATCGGCACCGCGCCCTTGGACGCGCACGACCTCGACATGACCCGGTCGCGCGCCGATGTCGCGCTCTACCAGGCCAAGGCGGCCGGCCGGGACACCGCGCGGCACGGCGCCGAGCCGACCACGCGGCGCTAGCTCGCCAGCGCCACCAGGCAACCGGCGCGGTCATGCGCTCCCCACGGGTAGCCGGTCGATCGCTCGGACAGCGCCATGGTCCGGCAGACCGACTCGCGATCACCTGGGGCCACGGTGCCCCGCGCCTTGCCGGCGTCGTACCCGTGCTTGAAGTGCGCGTCCTTCAGTGACGCTGCCAGCTCCGCCGCGCTGAGCTTGTGTCCGGCGGCGGCAGACGAGGTCGGCCGCACCGGCGGGGCCGTCGTCGTCGTGTCGGTGCTCGTGCTGTCGAGCACCTGGGTCTTGAGCAGGTAGCCGCCCCCGAGGAGCACGACGAGCAGCAGCAGGATCACCGGGAGGCGGCGGGTGCGCGGCGCGCCGGCTGCGTCGTCGGAGCCGATCTCGTCCGACCCGCGCGTTGGTCCACCGCGCGATCGCCGGGTTCGTCCGGGCGGTGGCGGTGTCGTGCCGTCGGACCACTGTCCGGGCGAGGGCGGCTCTTCCTCCTCACCGGGGAGCACTGCGGCCAGGTCAGGCGGCGGGAAGCCGAGCCCCGGGGGCTCGGTCGGGGCGTACGACGGGATGGGCGCGACCGGATCGGCGTTGCGCTCCGCCTCGCCGAAGCTCGGCACGACGGGTCCCGGCGGCAGGTACGGCGTGGCCGGCGCACCGGGCGGCGCGAGCGGCAACGGCGTCCCGGACGGTGCCTGGGACGGGATGGTCGGCGCGGAGCCGGACGACTGCTGCGCGGACAGCTCGGCGATGAGGTCGCGTGCCTTGGCGGCGGCAGCACCGGACCCCTCGTCAGCCTCGACCGGCGGCGGGGGCGGACCGCCGAGCGGCGGCGGAGCGAACGGCGACGACGGCGGCGGGGTCCCGAGCGGCGGGCCAGGCGAGAACAGGGGCGGTCCACCGGGAAGTGGCGGCGCGGGCGGCGACGGAGGCGGCGGCG
>JAODNA010000053.1 GCA_025465135.1 Frankiales bacterium
GCGGACGGCGAGCTCCCCGACCGCCCGCGACAGCACCCCCGCCAGCCGGTTCGACGCGCCCGCCAGATCCGCCACGAGCTCCTGCAGCCCACCGATCGGCAGCCCCGTCACGTCGACCGCAGCGAGGACATCGACCGCCGCAGCGAGCGATGCATCGTTCGAACACATGTGCGAAGACTACCCGATCCGGCCGACAGAATCCGTTGTCCCGCAGCATCTTTTCAATCTGTGGACAACGCACGCTCGTCCACAGATCGCAGCAAAGCATTGACGGATCCGATCTCGCGACGGCCCCGGCGGGAGGCGCGGAGCGCGTGCCTCCACAGCCGGCGCGGCGAGGCGCGAATCCGTCGTACGACCACGAGAGGATGGGCCGGTGACGACGCAGCTGGGGCTCGAGGGGATGCCGAAGCGGCTCTTCTCGTGCACGCCGTCGCGACTGACCAGCTGGCTCGACTGCCCTCGCCGTTACCGGATGACCTACCTCGACCGGCCGCCGCCGCCCAAGGGTCCGCCGTGGGCGCACAACACGGTCGGCTCGGCGGTGCACCTCGCACTGAGCAGGTGGTGGTCCGAGCCGCTGGCCAAGCGCACCCCGGCGACCGCGCGAGCGCTGGTCGAGCGGGCCTGGTCCACAGACGGCTTCGCCGACGAGGCCCAGGCGCTGCGCTACCGCGGGCACGCGGCCGACATGGTGGCGCGCTACGTCGCGACACTCGACCCGTGCGAGGAGCCGATCGGCATCGAGCGCACCGTTGCCACCCGGACGGAGGTCCTCGCCATCAGTGGTCGCGTCGACCGCGTCGACCGCCGCGGCGAGGAGCTCGTCGTCGTCGACTACAAGACGGGCCGGGCCGTGCTCACCGCCGACGACGCCCGCGGCTCGCTCGCGCTTGCGCTCTACGCACTCGCGTGCGCACGCACCCTGCGCCGGTCGTGCATGACGGTCGAGCTCCATCACCTGCCGACCGGCCGCGTTGCGCGCTTCGACCACACCGAGGAGTCCCTCGCTCGCCACCTCTCCCGGGCCGAGGCCATCGGCGCAGAAGCGGTCGCGGCCGCCGAAGCCCTGCGCGCAGGCGGGGATCCGGACGAGCTCTTCCCGGCCCGCCCATCCCGGGTCTGCAGCTGGTGCGACTTCGTCCGCGCGTGCCCGGTCGGGCTGGCCGCAGCGGGCGCGCCGAAGAAGCCATGGGACGGGCTGGCGGCCGAGGAGAGCTAGACCTTGCGCGCGCAGCGGGCGTGTCCGGGGCTCAGACCCAGCCACCGCTGAGGATGATCGAGGGGTGACCTCTGCCCTGACCGCTGCTCGTCGGGTCTCGCCGTTCGTGGGGATCTGCGCCCTCGCCCTCGCGGCAACCCTGCTGCGGACGCAGGGAACCGAGTGGGGGCTGGTCGCGATTGCGGCCGGCATCGCGGCTCTGCTGACACTGGCCGCCTCCGCGGCGCCCCGCCTGCGGTGGCTCGCGCCCGTTGCGCTCAGCCTGCCCTTCGCCGTCGACGGGATCCTCGCCTTGCTACGGCAGGCACAGGGTGGCAGCACCTCGGGCTACGCCCCGCTCGCGATCCTGCCCGTCATCTGGGTCGGCCTCAGTCGCGGCAAGCGCGCGGTCATCGCCATCACCGTGTTCACCACCTTGATGTTCGCGGTGCCGATCCTTGCCCTGGGCGATCCGCTCTATCCCGCAACCGGGTGGCGCAGCGTGGCGCTGTGGTCGGTCGTCGCGGGTGTGGTCGGCGCGGGCGCTCGCAGGGTGGTCAGTGAGCAGCGACACCTGGCCGCTGTTGCCGACAGTCGCGCAGCGGGCCTCGACCGCTTGATCGACGCGCAGACAACCATCTCCACGACCGACCACGACGCCGACGGCGTCATGACGCTCGTCGCGGCGGAAGCACTTGCGCTGGTCGACTGCGACGCCGCATGCGTCGAGCTGCTCGACGGGGAGGAGATCGTCTGCGCCGCCGTTGCCGGCGCCGCGGCGCCGTTCCTGGGGCTGCGCTTGCCGGCCGATGAGTCGATCACTGGTGAGTGCTTCCGCACCGGCAAGGTCTTGATGTGCACCGACAGCCAGGAGGACAGCCGCGTCGCGCGCGAGGCCTGTCACGCCGTCGGTGCGCGATCGATGATCGTCCTCCCTCTGATCCACGGCAGCGAGGTCAAGGGCGTTCTCATCGTGTGGTCCGCCGCCGTAGACCGCTTCCGCGACTACGAGGCGCAGCTGCTCGCCCTGCTCGGCAACACGAGCGGCGCGGCCCTCGTGCGAGCGGAGCTGATCGCCGAGCTGACCGAGCACGCGGTGACCGATCCGCTCACAGGCCTCGCCAACCGGCGCTCGTGGGACCTGCAGCTCGAGCAGGCGCTGGCCCGTAGCCGCCGCAGCCGCGAGCCGGTCAGCGTCCTCCTCCTCGACCTCGATGGGCTCAAGCAGATCAACGACCGAGAGGGCCACGCCTCGGGCGACGCTGTGCTCGTCACGGTCAGCCGCTCGTGGCTCGCCGCGCTGCGTACGACGGACATCCTCGGTCGGCTCGGCGGTGACGAGTTCGGCGTGCTCCTCGAGCGCTCCGACGAGATCGCCGCGCAGGAGGTGATCGAGCGCCTCAGTGCGGCGACCCCCGCGCCCCACCGCGCGTCCGCCGGTCTGGCGGTGTGGGACGGCGAGGAGGCCGCATCGGCCCTTCTCCACCGGGCCGACGAGCAGATGTACCAGCGCAAGAGCGAGCGGCGAAGCAGCCGGGACGTGGCCGGCCACCTTGCGCCGGGTGCGCCGAGCTAGACGTCGCGCTCCCAACGGCGGTACTCCCGCTCGGCCGTCATCCCGACGCTCTCGTACAAGCGGCGGGCGGTGTCGTTCTCGCCATCGACCGTCAGCGTCGTCGTCGCCAACCCGGCCGCGGCGTCGCGCCGGAAGCACTCGTGCAGCAGCGCTCTCGCCAGGCCGCGCCCCCGGTGCTCCGGCAGCACCCCGAGCTGACCGACGTGCCCGACTCCCACCCGCACCGCGGTCGTCGCAACTCCGATGAGGGCGTCGTCCTGTCGCGCGCAGACGAC
This sequence comes from Frankiales bacterium, assembly GCA_025465135.1. Classification (GTDB taxonomy): domain Bacteria; phylum Actinomycetota; class Actinomycetes; order Mycobacteriales; family SCTD01; genus RYN-124. Next base: position 3,053 of record JAODNA010000053.1, read on the forward strand.
GTCGTGTCCCTCACCGAGTGCGAGCAGCGACCACTCGTCGAACGGTCGCTGATGGCTGCCATACGCACCCGCGAACGACGTCATCACGACCTGCCAGACGTCCCGCGCGTCGCGGTCGCGCTCGAAGGCGCGAAGTCGCACGCCGTCGGGCCAGACCGGCTCGGGCAGGTCTCCCGACAGGGGACGCGCCATCCGCCAGATGGTGCGCACGTGGACGAACCCGGCGCTCGCCAGCAGAGCGCCCGCCCGCTGCGGGTCCGGCCCCGCGAAGTGCTCGATGCGGCCGAGTCGCCGCTCGGTGGCCCGCTCGACGACCCAGGTGAGCAGCTCCCGGTGGAGGTCGCGGGCGCCGTCGTACGCCGGATCGACGACCGTCTCGACCTCGCCGCTGCGGCCGACATCGGCGTAGCCGACGAGCCGCCCGTCCGCCTCGACAGCGAGCCGGTCGCTGCCGTCGAGTGCCAGCATGCTCTCGATGTCGGGCAGCTCCATCTCCACCTGACCGAGCTCCGGGACGTCGTACGCCTCATAGACCTCCGCGAGCGCGGCGGCGTCGGCCGGCACGGCAGCACGGCGGGTCAGGGACACGAGGCGCGACACTGCCAGCGGAAGCGCCGGAGCGCACCTCGATTACGACAGTCCGACGCGGGCTCTCGCGCTCTTCAGCTCCGGGCCGTGCCGCAGTCGCTCCGGCACGACGAGGAGTCCGGATC
>JAODNA010000093.1 GCA_025465135.1 Frankiales bacterium
CTTCGTGACCCGGATGGACTACCTGGCGCCGCTGTTCAACGAGGCCGGCTACTGCATGGCCGTGGAGAAGCTGCTCGGGATCGAGGTGCCGCAGCGGGCGCAGACGATCCGCGTGCTGGTCATGGAGATCAACCGGATCGCCTCGCACCTCGTGGGCCTCGCCACCGGCGGCAAGGAGCTCGGCGCGCTCACCGCGATGACCAACGGCTTCCGCGAGCGCGAGCTCATCCTCGACGTGCTCGAGATGGTCACGGGTCAGCGGATGAACCCCGCCTACGTCCGCCCCGGAGGGGTTGCACAGGACCTCCCGCCCGGCGCCGTGGAGAAGATCCGCGACCTGCTCGAGGTCCTGCCGCAGCGGCTTCCGACGTACGACGACCTCCTCACCGGCAACCCGATCTGGCAGAAGCGGCTGCAGGGGGTCGCGCACCTCGACCTGCAGGGCTGCCTGGCCCTCGGCGTCACCGGCCCGATCCTCCGCTCGGCCGGACTGGCGTGGGACATGCGCAAGACCGAGCCCTATTGCGGCTACGAGACCTACGACTTCGACGTGCCGACCGAGACCACTGCTGACGCGTGGGGTCGCTACCGCGTCCGCATGGCGGAGATGTGGGAGTCGCTCAAGATCATCGAGCAGGCTCTCGACCGCCTCGAGCCCGGGCCGGTGATGGTGGAGGACCGCAAGATCGGCTGGCCGGCCCAGCTGGCCCTCGGGCCCGACGGTCTCGGCAACTCCCTCGACCACGTGAAGAAGATCATGGGCACCTCGATGGAGGCGCTGATCCACCACTTCAAGCTCGTCACCGAGGGCTTCCGCGTCCCGGCCGGCCAGGTCTACGTCGCGATCGAGAACCCCCGGGGTGAGCTCGGTGCCCACGTCGTCAGCGACGGAGGCACCCGCCCTTACCGCGTCCACGTGCGCGACCCAGGCTTCGTCAACCTGCAGTCTGCATCCGCCATGTGCGAGGGCAGCCTGATCGCCGACGCCATCGCGGCCGTCGCATCGATCGATCCCGTGATGGGTGGAGTGGACCGATAGTGCTGACCGACAAGACGCGCGAAGAAGCGCGCCAGATCATCGCGCGCTACCCGAAGGCTCGTTCGGCACTGCTGCCGATGCTGCACCTCGTGCAGTCCGAGGAGGGCTACGTCACTCCCGAGGGCATCGCGCTGTGCGCCGAGGAGCTCGGGCTCACCAAGGCGGAGGTCGGTGCGGTCGCGACCTTCTACACGATGTACCGCCGCAAGCCGGCCGGGACCTACCACGTCGGCGTCTGCACCAACACGCTGTGCGCGGTGCTCGGCGGCGACGCGATCCTCGAGTCACTCAAGGACCACCTCGGCATCGGTCACAACGAGACGACCGAGGACGGCACGGTCAGCCTCGAGCACATCGAGTGCAACGCGGCCTGCGACTTCGCACCGGTCGTGATGGTCAACTGGGAGTTCTACGACAACCAGACCCCGGCCACGGCGCGTGAGCTCGTCGACGGCTGCCGGGCCGGCACCCCGCCGGCACCGACCCGCGGCGCGTCGAGCCTGTGCACCTTCAAGCAGATGGAGCGCGTGCTGGCCGGCTTCCCCGACGGTCGGGCGGGCGAGGGCGTGCAGGCCGGTCCGCCGACCCTCGTCGGTCTGAAGCTCGCGCAGCAGCGCGGGGACACGGCGCCGGCGTACCCGGACGGGTCGATCCCCGGCGCCGAGACCAAGCAGGACGCCCAGTGACCTTCACTCCCGTGCTCTCGGCCGGCTGGGGCGACGCCGACTCCTTCACGCTCGACGGCTACACGCGTCGCGGCGGCTACACCGCACTGACCAAAGCCCTGTCCATGGATCCTGACGCGCTGATCTCCCTCGTCAAGGACTCCGGGCTGCGCGGCCGCGGCGGCGCCGGCTTCCCGACCGGCATGAAGTGGGGCTTCATCCCGCAGGGCGACGGCAAGCCGCACTACCTCGTGGTCAACGCCGACGAGTCCGAGCCGGGCACGTGCAAGGACATCCCGCTCATGCTCGCCAACCCGCACGTCCTCGTCGAGGGCGTCGCGATCGCATCGTTCGCCATCCGCGCGTCGCACGCGTTCATCTACGTGCGCGGCGAGGTCACCCACGTCGTACGGCGGCTGCAGCAGGCCGTCGCCGACGCCTACGCCGCCGGTCACCTCGGCAGCAACATCGGCGGGTCCGGCTACGACCTCGAGGTCATCGTCCACGTCGGCGCCGGTGCTTACATCTGTGGCGAGGAGACGGCGCTGCTCGACTCCCTCGAGGGCTACCGCGGCCAGCCGCGCCTTCGTCCCCCGTTCCCGGCGACGCACGGCCTGTACGGCGCGCCGACCGTCATCAACAACGTCGAGTCCATCGCCTCGGTGCCGTCCATCGTGCTCGGCGGCGCCGAGTGGTTCTCCTCGATGGGCACGGAGAAGAGCAAGGGCTTCACCCTCTACTCATTGTCGGGTCACGTGAAGAACCCCGGGCAGTTCGAGGGCCCGCTCGGGCTCACCCTGCGCCAGCTCCTCGACCTCTCGGGCGGCATGCGGGAGGGCCACACGCTGAAGTTCTGGACACCCGGCGGATCGTCGACGCCCATCCTCACGGCCGAGCACCTCGACGTACCGCTCGACTACGAGGGCGTGAGCGCGGCCGGCTCGATGCTGGGCACCAAGGCGCTCCAGTGCTTCGACGACACCACCTGCGTCGTGCGCGCGGTGCTGCGGTGGACCGAGTTCTACGCCCACGAGTCCTGCGGCAAGTGCACGCCGTGCCGCGAGGGCACCTACTGGATGGTGCAGATCCTGCAGCGCCTCGAGGCGGGGGAGGGCACGGAGGAGGACCTCGCCACGCTGCTCGACACCTGCGACAACATCTTCGGTCGGGCGTTCTGCGCGCTCGGTGACGGCGCAACGAGCCCGATCGTCTCCGGCATCCAGTACTTCCGCGACGAGTTCGTCGCGCACATGACCGGCAAGGGCTGCCCCTTCGACCCCGTCGCATCGACGGTCTTCGCCGGAGCCTCGGCATGACGATGACTGAGCCGGCCAAGACCCAGACCGACCTCATCACGGTGACCATCGACGGGTTCGAGGTCTCGGTTCCCAAGGGCACGCTGGTCATCCGCGCGGCCGAGCTGCTCGGGATCCAGATCCCGCGCTTCTGCGACCACCCGCTGCTCGACCCGGTGGGTGCGTGCCGGCAGTGCATCGTCGAGGTCGAGGGGCAGCGCAAGCCGCTCGCCTCCTGCACGACCACGGTGACCGAGGGCATGGTCGTCAAGACGCAGCTCACCTCGCCGGTGGCGGAGAAGGCGCAGCACGGCAACCTGGAGATGCTGCTCATCAACCACCCGCTCGACTGCCCCGTGTGCGACAAGGGCGGCGAGTGCCCGCTGCAGAACCAGACGATGAGCCACGGCAACGCCGAGTCGCGCTTCCACGACATGAAGCGCACCTTCCCCAAGCCGATCGCGATCTCCTCGCAGGTGCTGCTGGACCGCGAGCGCTGCGTGCTCTGCGCCCGGTGCACGCGCTTCCAGCAGCAGGTCGCCGGCGACCCGTTCATCGAGATGTTCGAGCGCGGCGCGCTGCAGCAGGTCGCGATCTACACCGACCAGCCGTTCGAGAGCTACTTCTCCGGCAACACCGTCCAGATCTGTCCCGTCGGCGCGCTGACGGGCGCCGCCTACCGGTTCCGGGCGCGTCCGTTCGACCTCGTGTCGAGCCCGATGGTGTGCGAGCACTGCGCCTCGGGTTGCGCGCTGCGCACCGACCACCGCAGAGGCAAGGTCCTGCGCCGGCTGGCGGGCGACGACCCGGAGGTCAACGAGGAGTGGAACTGCGACAAGGGCCGGTGGGCGTTCTCCTACGCGACGCAGCCCGACCGCATCACGACTCCGCTGGTCCGCGACTACGACACCGGCCGGCTCGTCGAGGCGTCGTGGACCGAGGCGCTCGAGCGGGCCGCCCGCGGCCTGGGCTACGCCCGTGACGGCAAGGGCGTAGGGGTCCTGCCCGGCGGCAGGTTGACCGTGGAGGACGCCTACGCCTACTCCAAGTTCGCCCGCGTCGTACTGGGAACCAACGACATCGATGCGCGCGTCCGGCCGCACTCCGACGAGGAGGCCGACTTCCTCGCTGCCCACGTCGCCGGGCGCTACCTCGATGTCACCTACGCCGACCTCGAGACCGCCTCCGCGGTGCTGCTCGTCGGGCTCGAGCCCGAGGAGGAGTCGCCGATCCTGTTCCTCCGCCTCCGCAAGGCGGTGCGCAGGCACGGCACCAAGGTGTTCGCCGTTGCACCCTTCGCGTCTCCCTCGGTCACCAAGACCGCCGGAGTTCTGCTCCAGACCACGCCCGGTGGCGAGACCGCCCTGCTCAACCGGCTCTCGTCCTCGGACGAGGACGCCGCCGGTGCCCTCCGCGGGGCGGGGGCGATCATCCTCGTGGGCGAGCGCCTCGCGTCCGTGCCCGGCGGCTATGCCGCCGCCGCCCGGCTCGCGTCGGCAACCGGCGCGAAGCTCGCGTGGGTTCCGCGTCGGGCGGGCGAGCGCGGCGCCCTCGACGCCGGTTGCCTGCCGGCCCTCCTCCCGGGCGGCCGGTCCCTCGCCGACGCGGGTGGCCTGGGCTGGGGAGCCGTCCCGTCGACACCCGGTCGCGACCTCACCGGCATCCTCACCGCGGCCCGCGACGGCGAGCTCGACGGACTCCTCGTCGGTGCCGTCGACCCGGCCGACTGCCCCGATCCCGAGCTCGCGCTCGACGCGCTGGACAAGGCCGGCTTCCTCGTCTCTCTCGAGCTGCGTCGCTCGCCGGTCACGGACCGCGCCGATGTCGTGCTTCCCGTGGCGGCCGCTGTCGAGAAGGGCGGCACCTTCCTCGACTGGGAGGGCCGGGCCCGCCCCTTCGAGGCAGTGCTGCGGACCAGCGGGGCGCTGCCGGACGGCCGGGTGCTGCATGTCCTCGCCGACGAGATGGACCGCCCGCTGGGCCTGCCCGACGTCGACGCCGCGCGCGCCGAGATCGGCCGGGTCGGCGCCGCCTCGTCGCGGCCCACCATGGGCTCGTACGACGGCGCCGAGGCGACCACGCCGGACTCGGGTGAGGCGGTGCTCGCGTCCTGGCACTGGCTGCTCGACGACGGCTCCCTGCAGGACGGCGAGCCGTTCCTCGCCGGCACCGCCAAGACGCCCCGGCTGCACCTGTCGGCCTCGACCGCGGCCGAGATCGGCGCGAAGGCCGGCGATGCGGTCACCGTCAGCACCGACCGGGGCAGCCTCTCCCTCCCGCTGGTTCTTGCAGACCTGCCCGACCGGGTGGTCTGGGTGCCGACCCGCACGTCCGACGCCGCGATCCGCCGCGACCTCGCCGCGTCTCCCGGCGACGTCGTACGCCTCAGCCTGGGGAGCTCATCGTGATCATCCTCGGTGCCGGCCACGACAACACCCAGCTGCCGCTGACCAGCTTCGGCAACGAGCCGTTCTGGCTGACCATCGGCAAGGCCGTGTTCGTGTTCGTGCTGCTCGTCGTGCTCACGCTCTTCTCGATCGTCTTCGAGCGCAAGATCGTGTCCTATATGCAGCAGCGGGTCGGCCCCAACCGGGTCGGGCCGCGTGGCTACCTGCAGTCGCTGGCCGACGGCCTGAAGCTCGCCCTCAAGGAAGAGATCATCCCGCAGCTCGCTGACAAGCCTGTCTACGTGCTCGCCCCGATCCTCTCGGCGGTGCCGGCTTTCCTGGCCTTCTCCGTCATCCCGTTCGGCCCGAAGGTGTCGATCGCTGGGCACCAGACGGCCCTGCAGCTCACCGACCTGCCGGTCGGGGTGCTGTTCATCTTCGCGATGTCGAGCATCGGCGTGTTCGGCCTCGTGCTGGCCGGCTGGTCGAGCGGCTCGACCTACCCGCTGCTCGGCGGGCTGCGCAGCGCCGCGCAGGTCATCAGCTACGAGATCGCGATGGGCCTGTCCCTCGTCGCGGTGTTCCTCTACGCCGGCTCGCTCTCGACCAGCGAGATCGTCGCGGCGCAGTCGCCATCGACCTTCCACCTGCTGGGCTCGACCTTCCCGCGTCCCGGCTGGTTCATCGTGACGCTCCCGGTGTCGTTCGTCATCTACGTCATCGCCATGGTCGGTGAGACCAACCGGGCGCCCTTCGACCTGCCCGAGGCCGAGAGCGAGCTCGTCGGCGGGTTCCACACGGAGTACACCTCGCTGAAGTTCGCGATGTTCTTCCTCGCCGAGTACATCAACATGATCACCGTCTCGGCCCTTGCCGTGACGCTGTTCCTCGGCGGGTGGCAGGCGCCGTTCCCGTTCTCCCGGGTCGAGTGGATGACGACCGGCTGGTTCCCGCTCGTGTGGTTCCTGCTCAAGGTCGTCGGCTTCATCTTCTTCTTCATCTGGCTCCGCGGGACCCTGCCGCGGATGCGCTACGACCAGTTCATGAAGCTCGGCTGGAAGGGCCTCGTGCCCATCAGCCTGGTCTGGATCCTGCTCGTCGCGGCGATCCGCACGGCATCGCTCGAGGTCGCGGACCGGCGGACCCTGCTGATGGTCGTGTTCGGCATCTTCCTTGCGGTCATGGTCGTCTTCTACCTGCTGCCGCAGCCCGAGCCCGACCCCTCGCCCGCCGAGGGATCAGGCCTCGAGCTGCTGCCGGTCAGTGAAGGCGGCTTCCCGACGCCGCCGCTCGACCTCGTCGTACCTCCCACGCCTCGATCGCTCGCCGGCGTCGGTGCCGTGACGACCGGCCCGGCGACGAGCACAGCCTTGCCGCCCCCGCCCCCTGCGACCGAGGAGATCGGCCGTGGCTAGCTTCTTCGACCCCGTCAAGGGGTTCGGCCTGACCTTCGCGACGATGTTCAAGAAGGCGACGACCGAGAGCTACCCGGAGGACGTCCGGCCGACGGCGCCCCGCTACCACGGCCGCCACGTGCTCAACCGGCATCCCGACGGCCTCGAGAAGTGCATCGGGTGTGAGCTCTGCGCCTGGGCCTGTCCCGCCGATGCGATCTACGTCGAGGGCGCGGACAACACCGATGCGCAGCGCTTCTCACCGGGCGAGCGCTACGCCGCCGTCTACCAGATCAACTACCTGCGCTGCATCTTCTGCGGGCTCTGCATCGAGGCCTGCCCGACCCGATCGCTGACGATGACAAACGAATACGAGCTGGCCGACGACAGCCGGCAGGACCTGATCTTCACGAAGGAGCAGCTGCTCGCGCCGCTGCTGCCCGGCATGGAGAAGCCGCCGCACCCGATGCGGCTCGGCAAGACCGACGCCGACTACTACATCGGGGCCGCCGACGCCGTTCAGCGGGAGGCGAGGTGAGCACGCTCGCCAGCGTCCCCACCGGCGAGGCCGTCACCTTCTGGGTCCTCGGGCCGTTCGCGGTCATCGCGGCCGTGATGATGGTCCTGTCGCGCAACGCGGTGCACGCGGCGCTCTTCCTGGCGGGCGTCATGCTGTCGCTGGCCGGGCTGTACGCCGCCCAGGACGCGCCCTTCCTCGCAGCGGTGCAGGTCATCGTCTACACCGGCGCCGTGCTCATGCTGTTCCTGTTCGTGCTGATGCTGGTCGGCGTCGACTCGAGCGACTCGCTCGTCGAGACGCTGCGCGGGCAGCGCGTCGCGGCGTTCGTGCTCGGCCTGGGCTTCGCGGTGCTCCTCATCAGCGCCCTCGCGAGCGGCGTCGGCAGTGGCGACGGCGTCGGGCTGGAGGAGGCCAACGCCGAGGGCAACGTCATCGGCATCGCCCGGCTGCTCTTCACCAAGTACGTCTTCGCCTTCGAGATCACGAGCGCGCTGCTCATCACGGCGGCGCTCGGGGCGATGGTGCTCGCGCACAAGGAGAAGGGCCCCACCCACCTCAACCAGCGGCAGCTCTCGCGGGCCCGGTTCGCGAGCGGCCACCCCCACCCGCTTCCCGGGCCCGGGGTCTTCGCCACGCACGACTCGACGGCGACCGCAGCCCTTCTCCCGGACGGCTCGGAGGCGCCCGGCAGCGTCGATCCGGCCCTGTCCGAGCCGCACATCGGTGACTCCGGCCAGTCGGTGCATCACCGATGAACCCGAGCTACTACCTGTTCCTCGCGGCGCTGCTGTTCACGATCGGCGCCCTCGGCGTGCTGCTGCGCCGCAACGCGATCCTGGTGTTCATGTCGGTCGAGCTGATGCTCAACTCCGTCAACCTGACCCTGGTCACGTTCAGCCGCATCCACGGCACCCTCGACGGGCAGATCATGGCCTTCTTCGTCATGGTCGTCGCCGCAGCCGAGGTCGTCATCGGCCTCGCCATCATCATGAGCATCTTCCGCACCCGCCGGTCGGCCTCGGTCGACGACGCCAACCTGCTCAAGTACTGAGGTGAGCATGCTGAGTGCCGCGCCGTTCGCGGCGGAGTCCGGCCATTACGTCGCTGCGACGGGGGGCCTGAGCCACCTGTGGCTGCTGATCGCGCTGCCGATGCTCGGCTCCGCCATCCTGCTGCTCGGTGGCCGTCGTACCGACAGGTGGGGGCCCAACCTCGCCTGCGCGATGACGGGCGCTGCCTTCGTCTACGGCGTGGTGGCGTTCTTCGACCTGAAGGGCCGCACTGACCGCGGCGTCGACCTGCACCTGTTCTCCTGGATCCCGGTCAACGGCTTCCACGTCGACGCAGGGCTGCTCTTCGACCCGCTGTCCGCGACGTTCGTGCTTCTCATCACCGGCGTCGGCTTCCTGATCCACGTCTACTCGCTGGGCTACATGGCTCACGACCCACGCAAGCGGGTCTTCTTCGCCTACCTCAACCTTTTCGTCGCCGCCATGCTGCTGTTGGTCCTCGGCGACAGCTTCCTGTCGCTGTACGTCGGATGGGAGGGCGTCGGCCTGGCGTCGTACCTCCTGATCGCTTTCTGGTTCTACAAGCCCGATGCCGCCACGGCTGCGAAGAAGGCGTTCATCGCCAACCGCGTCGGCGACGTCGGGCTGTCGCTCGCGATCATGGTCATGTTCGCGACGCTCGGGACCACGTCGTTCGCGGGCGTCTTCTCGCACGCCGGGGCGCTCACGACCGGCACGGCGACGGCGATCGGCTTGCTGCTCCTGCTGGGCGCCTGCGGCAAGTCCGGCCAGTTCCCGCTGCAGACGTGGCTGCCCGATGCGATGGAGGGCCCGACGCCCGTCTCGGCCCTGATCCATGCCGCCACGATGGTGACCGCCGGCGTCTACCTGATCGCGCGAGCGACTCCCATCTTCGCCGTCTCGCCTGACGCGCGCACGGTGGTGACGATCATCGGCGCGGTCACGATCCTGATCGGCTGCATCATCGGTTGCGCCTATGACGACATCAAGAAGGTCCTGGCCTACTCCACGGTCAGCCAGATCGGCTACATGTTCCTCGCGGTGGGCATCAAGGGTGCGGGTGCGATCGCGATCCTGCACCTCGTGCTCCACGGCTTCTTCAAGGCGTGCATGTTCCTCTCGGCCGGCTCCGTCATGAACGGCATGAACGACCAGGTCGACATGAGGCGGTACGGCGGCCTGCGCACCGTGATGCCGGTGACGTTCGCCTGCATGACCGCCGGCTACCTGGCCATCATCGGCTTCCCGTTCTTCAGCGGCTTCTTCTCGAAGGACAAGATCATCGAGGCTGCCTACGACAAGGGCGGCACGAGCGGCTACCTGCTGGGCACGGTCGCCCTCGTCGCCGCGGGCATCACGGCGTACTACATGACCCGCATGATGGCCATGACGTTCTTCGGCGAGAAGCGGTGGACCGACGACGTGCACCCGCACGAGTCGCCCAAGGTGATGACGATCCCCATGATCCTGCTCGCCATCGGCTCTGCGGTGGGCGGCGCGATCCTGACGCTGCCGGGCAACGGACCGCTTCAGACGTGGCTCGAGTCATCGCTCGGCGCGCAGCTGGAGAAGGGCGGCCACACCATCAGCCCGGGCATCCTGACCGCGCTGACGCTGCTGGTCGTCGGCGGTGGCGCGGTCGCCGCCTTCCTGCAGTTCGGTCGGCGCGCGGTTCCCGTGACCCCGCCGGTGGCCGTGACGCCGATGACCGTTGCGGCCCGCAAGAACCTCTACTTCGACGCGTTGAACGAGTCGGTGCTCATGCGGCCCGGCCAGTACCTCACCCGGGCGCTCGTCTTCCTGGACAACCGCGGGATCGACGGTGCCGTCAACGGCCTCGCCGCCGCGATCGGCGGGGGGTCCGGCCGGCTGCGGCGGGTCCAGACGGGTTTCGTGCGCTCCTACGCCCTGTCGATGTTCGGGGGCGCCGCCCTCGTCGTCGCCGCCCTGCTCGCGGTGAGGCTCGGCACATGAGCGGCACTCCCTGGCTGACCGTTCTCGGCGTGGTGCCGCTCGTCGGCGCCGTCGCCGTCGCGGCAACGCCCCGTCGCTCGCCGCTGCTGGCCAAGCAGATCGCGATGGCGACCTCGCTCGTCGTCCTGCTGCTGACGCTCGTGATGTGCGCCGACTTCGAGCCCAAGGGCCCGCGCTTCCAGTTCGTGCAGAAGCACGACTGGATCTCCGCCTTCGGCGTGCAGTACGCCGTGGGCGCCGACGGGATCGCGCTCGTACTCATCGCCCTGGTGGCCGTCCTCGTCCCCGTCGTACTCCTCGCCTCCTGGTACGACGCCGACCCGCAGGCCGAGAGCAGCGCCGGCACCGACGGGCCGCCGGTGCCCGACCGCAAGCGCAGCGTCAAGACGTTCTTCGGGCTGCTGCTCGTCCT
>JAODNA010000099.1 GCA_025465135.1 Frankiales bacterium
CGCCGCCGACGCCGCGCCCGCCGAAGCGCAGGCACCTGCCGCCGAAGCACCTGCCGGCGCCGCCGAGGCACCTGCCGTCGCTGAGGCCGAGGCGCCTGCCGCAGACGCTGCCGTCGAAGCTCCCGCAGTCGAGGCCGCAGCCGACGACACCCCCGCGGCGGAGTAAGTGCTCGAGAGCGCTCTCGAGCACCTCGTCCGCGGCATCGTCGACAACCCCGACGACGTCACGGTCGACCTGGTGACCAACCGGCGCGGCCGGACCCTCGAGGTCCGCGTCAACCCGGATGACCTCGGCAAGGTGATCGGCCGCAACGGCCGCACGGCCAAGGCGCTGCGCACGGTCGTGACCGCGCTCGGCGGCCGTGGCGTGCGCGTCGACGTGGTCGACACCGACGAGGTTCGCTGACCCCGTCATGACCGAGCCGGACCGCCTCACGGTCGGGCGCATCGGCAAGCCGCAGGGCATCCGCGGCGAGGTCACGGTCGAGGTGCGCACCGACGCGCCCGACATCCGCTTCGCGGCCGGCGCCGTGCTCCTCACCGATCCGGTCGAGCGCGGGCCGCTGACCGTGGAGTCGGCGCGCGACCAGAACGGCCGGCTCGTCGTGGCCTTCGAGGGCGTCCCGGACCGCAACGCCGCCGAGCAGCTGCGCAACACGATGCTGCTCGTCGACGCGTCCGACGTGCCGCCGAGCGAGGACCCCGACGAGTTCCACGACACCCAGCTGATGGGGCTGTCGGCCGACCTCGCTGACGGCACGCGCCTCGGTGAGGTCACCGACGTCCTGCACCTGCCGCACGGCGACGTGCTCGTCGTACGGCGGGCCGAAGGCGCCGAGCTGCTGGTGCCCTTCGTCAAGGCGATCGTCCCGGACGTCGACGTGGCGGGCGGACGGCTCGTCGTCGACCCGCCCGACGGACTGCTGGACCTCGCCTGATGCGCCTCGACGTGGTCACGATCTTCCCCGACTACCTCGGGCCGCTCGACGTGTCACTGCTCGGCAAGGCGCGCGAGCGCGGCCTGATCGAGCTGCACGTGCACGACCTCCGCACCTGGACGGACGACGTTCACCGCACGGTCGACGACAGCCCGTACGGCGGCGGTCCCGGCATGGTCATGAAGCCCGAGCCGTGGGGTGCGGCTCTCGACCACGTCTGCGCGCAAGGCGATCTCCCGCCACGGCTGCTGGTGCCGACCCCCAGCGGCCGGCCGTTCACGCAGGCACTGGCCATGGAGCTCGCCGAGGAGCCGTGGCTGGCCTTCGCCTGCGGCCGCTACGAGGGCATCGACAGCCGCGTGGTGGACCACGCCGCCCGACACCTGCGTGTCGACGAGGTCTCCCTCGGCGACTACGTCCTGGCCGGTGGCGAGGTGGCCGTGCTCGTCATCGTCGAGGCCGTCGCCCGGCTGCTGCCGGGCGTCCTCGGCAACGCCGAGTCGCACCGTGACGACTCGTTCGCGCCAGGCGGGATGGAGGGTCTGGTCGAAGGGCCCGTCTACACCCGGCCGCCGGTGTGGAGGGGACAGGCGGTGCCCGCGGTCCTGCAGTCCGGTGACCACGCCCGGATCGCCCGCTGGCAGCGGGACGAGGCGCTCCGTCGTACGGCGGCCCGTCGGCCCGATCTGCTCGCCGGGATCTGGTCGCGGCTGAGCGCGGCGGACCTCGCCGTACTGGCGGCTCTGGGCTTCAACTCCCCGCCGGCGGCTGTGGCACCATAGAGGGCCGCGGCGGCCGACGCTCACGCGCCCGCAGCCACCCCGCCCAACCGGCACCGTGCCCCGGCATGCCCTGCCGCCTGAGGAAAGCGACACCGAGATGCACACCCTCGACGAGATCGACGCCGCGCAGCTGCGCAGCGACGTCCCCGACTTCCGGCCGGGCGACACGCTCGACGTCGGCGTGCGCGTCGTCGAGGGAAACCGCTCCCGGGTGCAGCACTTCCAGGGCGTCGTCATCCGTCGCCAGGGCGGCGGCGCGCGCGAGACGTTCACGGTTCGCAAGGTCAGCTTCGGTGTCGGCGTGGAGCGCACCTTCCCGGTGCACACGCCGGTCATCGAGAGCATCAAGGTCGTCAGCCGCGGCGATGTGCGCCGCGCGAAGCTGTACTACCTGCGCGAGCTGCGCGGCAAGAAGGCGAAGATCAAGGAGAAGCGCGACACCGTGCCCGTCAAGGGCACCGCTGCACCCAAGGACGAGGTCGCGCCCGCGACCGACCCGGTGCTCGAGAGCGATGCGCCCGCCGCTGCCGAGACGACCGGCGAGCTGACCGAGGCCTGAGCGGCGCGCGCCGTAGCCCCGGGCACCGGGGCGACGCGGCCGCCGTTAGGGTTCCCGTGATGAGCGAAGAAACCAGCGGCCAGACCGAGACCGAGGTCGCCCCGAGCGGGCACTCGCACCGCAAGGAGTCCGGCGGCGGATCGTTCTTCCGCGAGCTGCCGTTCCTCGTGCTCATCGCCTTTGTCCTGGCGCTGCTCATCAAGGCCTTCCTGATCCAGGCCTTCTACATCCCGTCCGGCTCGATGCAGCACACCCTCGAGCTGCGCGACCGGGTGCTGGTCAACAAGCTCGTCTACCGCTTCCGCGACATCCACCGCGGCGAGATCGTGGTCTTCAACGGCCTCGACAACTTCACGCCCGAGACGCAGATCGCCCCGCCGAGCAACGGCCTGCAGCGCGTGCTGCGGTCGATCAGCGGCGCCGTCGGCGTCGGCGCGCCCAACGAGAAGGACTTCATCAAGCGGGTCATCGGCGTCCCCGGCGACCGGGTGGCCTGCTGCACGGACGGCCACGTCACCGTCCAGCCGCCCGGCGGCCAGCCGGTGCCTCTCGACGAGCCCTATCTGTTCGACGACGACAAGCAGGTCTTCTGCGACGCCGGCAGCGGCGATGCAAAATGCCCGGCCGGCGCCCCGGGCGTGCTGGTCCCCAAGGGCCGGCTGTGGGTCATGGGCGACCACCGCGGCTACTCCAGCGACTCGCGTGCCCACATCACCGACAGCAACCACGGCACCGTGCCGGAGAGCAAGGTGATCGGCCGCGCGTTCGTCATCGTCTGGCCGGTGGGCCGGTCGACGGTGCTGCACGTGCCCGCGACGTTCGAGAAGTCCGCGTTGGGCCACGCGGCTGGAGCGGGGGTCAGCGGCGCCCCGCTGGCGCTGGGCCTGCTCGGCGCCTTCCCGGTGCGCGGTCTCGGCCGGCGCCTGCGCCGCCGCGCCCGCCGCTGACCGGCCCCGCTCCTCTCGCTCCCTCGTTGCGTCGGAAGGCGGGTGCGACTCCCGGGCTCAGCGCTTCTGACGCACCTGGGGTGGCGCTGGACGTCCTAGGCTGAGCTCCCATGAGCCCCGCCGTCGACCGCCGCGCCGCCCGCGTGCTGCTGCTCGACGACGCCGGTCGCGTGCTGCTCTTCCTCGGGCACGACCCGGCCCGGCCCGACGCGGGCTCGTGGTGGTTCACGATCGGTGGCGGCATCGACGAGGGCGAGACCCCGCGCGCCGCAGCGGTGCGCGAGCTGTTCGAGGAGACCGGGCTGCGCATCGACGCCGGCAGCCTGTCCGGGCCGGTGCACCGCGAGTTCGCAGAGTTCTCGCTCGCCGGCACGAGGTACCGGCAGGACAACGAGTTCTTCGTCGCCAGGGTCGGCGCCCACGAGGTGGTGACGGTCGGCTTCACCGACCTCGAGGAGCAGTTCGTGCTCGACCACCGCTGGTGGTCGCCTGCCGACCTGCGCGCCACCAGCGACACCGTCTACCCCGCGTGCCTCCCCGACCTGCTCGAGCCGCTGCTCGCGGCAGGCGAGAGGGGCTGACGTGCACCTCGCGCTGCGGCCGGTCGTCCGCTCCGAGAGCGGGCTCTGGGCCTACGAGCGGGTCCTGCAGCGGTGCGGCTTCCAGCTCGTGGCCGGTGCCGACGAGGCGGGGCGCGGAGCCTGCGCCGGTCCGCTCGTGGTCGCCGCCGTCGTCCTGCCGCACGGACGCCGCGGGGAGGTGCCGGGACTGGCCGACTCCAAGCTGCTGACCGAGAAGGCACGCGAGGCGGCGTACGCCGAAGTCGTGCGTCGGGCGCTGTCGTGGACCGTCGTCGTCGTACCCCCGCAGGAGGTCGACCGCTGCGGCCTGCACGTGATGAACGTCCGGGCCATGAGGCAGGCCGTCGGCCGGCTCGACCCCTGCCCGTCCTACGCACTCACCGACGGCTTCCCGGTCGCCGGGATGCCGGTGCCGACCCTCGCGGTGTGGAAGGGCGACCGGGTCGCGGCGTGCGTCGCGGCGGCGTCGGTCGTCGCCAAGGTGACCCGCGACCGGATCATGACCGACCTCGACGCGCGCTACCCGTCGTACGGCTTCGCGGTGCACAAGGGCTACGTCGTCCCCGAGCACCGTGCCGCACTGCGCGAGCACGGGCCGTGCCCCGAGCACCGCTTCTCCTACGTCAACGTCCGCGGTGCGCTGCGGGACGGCGGGATGGTCGATACTGAGGCGATGGACGACCTCGTGGAGATCGGCGCATGAGCCCGCGATGAGCGCCGAGGACCTCGAGAAGTACGAGACCGAGATGGAGCTCCAGCTCTATCGCGAGTACCGCGACATCGTGCGGCAGTTCGACTACGTCGTCGAGACCGAGCGCCGCTTCTACCTCGCCAATGCCGTCGACGTGCAGCCGCGGTCCGCGGACGGCGAGGTGTGGTTCGAGCTGACGCTCACCGATGCGTGGGTCTGGGACATGTACCGGCCGGCCCGCTTCGTCAAGAGCGTGCGGGTGCTGACGTTCAAGGACGTCAACGTCGAGAAGCTCGAGAAGCCCGAGCTGGAGCTTCCCAACTCCTGAGCCGGGTAGGGGTTCCTCGAGACGTCCGACGAGGAGGACCCGTGAGCTCCGACAGCGCGATGCCGGGCAGCCACGCTGCCAACCAGTCGAAGACCGAGTCGATGCCCCCGACCGAGGGGCATGCCGACCCGGACGCCGCCCCCGACCCCACGACGGTCCAGACGCCCGACCTCGAGGGCATGAACGCCGGCGCCGGCGACCCGCAGGCGGCGCGCGTCGACGGGGCCGAGGGGACGCCGGACTCCTCCGGTGCGCCGGGCGAGGCGTGGGGTGTCCCGGTGACGTCGGGCGACGCCGCCCCGGGCAGCAGCCAGGACAGCCCCGTCGTCCAGGGTCTGCACACGCCTACGTAGGACCTGTGCCTGTGGACGTCGGCCGCCGTCCACAGATCCGTCCGCGGCACTGCCGCTGGCCCCTTCCCCGGCGTTGTCTCGGCGTCGGAGGTGGTCGACATGCGGCCCTCGAGCGAGCTCGGGCAGTACGGCGAAGAGCTGGCGGCGCAGCACCTGACGGCTGCGGGCCTGCAGGTGCTTGCCCGTAACTGGCGGTGCCGCGAAGGCGAGCTCGACATCGTCGCCCGCGACGGCGACGTCCTGGTGTTCGTGGAGGTGAAGGCCCGCAGCGGCACCGGGTTCGGGGAGCCCGCGGAAGCCGTCGGCCGGGTCAAGGCCCGCCGCATCCACGTGCTGGCGTGCCGGTGGCTCGCGGAGCACCGCCCGGACGGCGCTCAGGAGCTGCGGTTCGACGTCGTCTCCGTCGTCCGACGGCGGGGCTTCGCCCCGGAGCTCGTGCACCTGCGCGGGGCCTTCTGATGGCGCTGGCGCGTGCGTGGTCGGTCGCCCTCGTCGGCGTGCAGGGGCATCTGGTGGAGATCGAGGCAGACCTCGCTTCCGGCATCCCGGGGCTGACGATGATCGGCCTGCCCGATGCAGCGCTCGCGGAGTCGCGCGACCGCATCAAGGCCGCCATCGTCAACTGCGGTGAGAAGTGGCCGAGCCAGCGCATCACCCTTGCGCTGTCGCCGGCCTCGATGCCCAAGCGCGGCAGCTCGTTCGACCTGGCGCTCGCCGCCGGGGTGCTCGCCGCCAACGGCGCGGTCCCGGCTGACGCGCTGCTCGGCCGGGTGCTGGTGGGCGAGCTCGGGCTCGACGGGCGCGTCCGTGGCGTGCCCGGGGTGCTGACGGCGGTGCTCGCGGCGACCCGGGCAGGGTTCGAGCGGTTCGTCGTACCCGTCGACAACCTCGCCGAGGCACGGCTCGTCCCGGGCGTCTCGGCGACAGGCGTGGGCACCCTCGGTGCGCTCGTGCGCGTGCTGCGCGGCGAGTCCGACGGCGACGAGCCGACGGCACCGTCGGACAGCGCCGCGGGCCCAGCACCTGCCGACCTCGTCGATGTCGCCGGTCAGCCGGAGGGCCGCACGGCGATCGAGGTCGCTGCCGCCGGCGGTCATCACCTGTTCCTGCTCGGCCCGCCGGGCGCGGGCAAGACGATGCTGGCCGAGCGGCTGCCGGGGATCCTGCCGCCGCTGTCGCTCGAGGAAGCGCTCGAGGTCACGGCGATCCACTCCGTTGCCGGCCGGCTCCCGACCGCGGAGCCGCTCATCAGGACGCCGCCGTTCCAGGACCCCCACCACAACGCGACGGTCGCGGCGATCGTCGGCGGTGGCACCGGCATCGCAAAGCCGGGGGCCGCCTGCCTCGCGCATCGCGGGGTCCTCTTCCTCGACGAG
>JAODNA010000142.1 GCA_025465135.1 Frankiales bacterium
TGAGCGTCAAGGAGGTCATCGGGCGGCCGATCGCCTTCGCCTCCACGGGTGAGAAGCTGAACGAGTTCGAGCAGTTCCACCCGGACCGCATGGCCGGCCGCATCCTCGGCATGGGCGACATGCTCACGCTGATCGAGCAGGCCGAGCAGAATTTCGATGCCAGCCAGGACGAAGAGATGGCCCAGAAGCTCGCCGACTTCGACGTCTTCCACCCAGAGCGGATGGCGTCGCGCATCCTCGGCATGGGCGACGTGATGACGCTCATCGAGCAGGCCGAGAAGCACTTCGACGCCGACCAGGCCGAGCGGATGGCCGGCAAGCTCACCAGCGGGGAGGACTTCGACCTCGAGGACTTCCTCGAGCAGATGATGCAGGTCAAGAAGATGGGCTCGCTGACCTCCCTGCTCGGCATGCTGCCGGGAATGGGTCAGATGAAAGAGGCGCTGGCGCAGGTCGACGACAAGGACCTCGACCGCATCGCCGCGATCATCCGGTCGATGACACCGCAGGAGCGCCGTACGCCGAAGATGCTCAACGGCAGCCGGCGGCTGCGGATCGCGAAGGGCTCCGGCGTCACGGTCACCGAGGTCAACAACCTCGTCGACCGCTTCTACGAGGCCCAGAAGATGATGAAGTCGATGGGCGGCATGGCCGGCCTGCCGGGCATGGGACGCAAGGCGAAGCGCCAGCAGCAGCAGGGCAAGAAGGGCAAGAAGGGCAAGGGACCCGGCCGCGCCGGGGGAGGGCCGGCCGCTCGACCGACGCTGCCGGGCCAGCTGCCGGCCGGGATGCCGCAGCTGCCCAAGGGCTTTCCCCAGCTGCCAGGCGGCCAGAACCCGCTGGGCCTGCCGCCGAAACCCGATCCATTCGGTCTGAACCGCCCCCGGGGCTAGGCGTTTCTGACCCGATCGGGTCGTAGGTATCGAGCCCGCCTGCTCCTAGCGTTCCCGTCACACCGCCGCCGTGACAGGACACCCATGAGCCGTCGTTCGCCGCTTCTCCTCGCCACGCTCGCTGTCACGGTCGGTCTCGGGCTCTCGCTCGCCGGACCGGTGTCCGCGAGCGCTCCCGGAGAGCTCGCTCCCGGCGCGCACCCTGCGCCCGACGTGCACGCCAGCGACCAGGTGGTCTATCACTACGACCGCAGCGAGAGCGCCGCTCGCGCCGCGAAGCCGCCCCGCCCGGGGTCGTCCCCGAACATGACCAACCACGGGGGTCGCGTGCTGTCGTCCGCCACGACGACGGGGACGGTCTTCTGGGGGCCGTCGTGGGCAGCGACGAACACAGCCTTCGTGCAGGACAAGATCGCCGGGCTCGACCGCTGGTACGGCGGGTTCAGCGACTCGAACTACGCCAAGACGACGAGCGAGTACGCCGACGTCAACGGGGCTCTCGTCTCCACGTCGTCGACGTACGCCGGTCACGTCGTCGACCTCAGCCCCGCGTCGGGTGGCGCGAGCTCGGGCGCCATCCTGGCCGAGGTCGGCCGGGCCATCACCAACCCCGTCGCCAACGGCTACTACGCCGTCTACACCGATCTCCCACGTGGTCGGGCGAAGTACTGCGCGTGGCACTCCGCCGGGACCGTCGGGACCACGCCGGTGGAGTTCGCCTTCTTCTGGAAGCTCGACGGCGATCCGGGTTGCGATCCGGGGAACACCGTGACGTCGCACTCGCAGGGGCTCGCGGCACTCGCGAACGTGTCGGGGCACGAGCTGGCCGAGGCGATGACAGACCCCGCGACACCGGGTGCCTGGTACGACAGCGCGGGCAGCGAGAACGGCGACAAGTGCGCCTGGACCTTCAACGTGCCGGCGGTCTCTCTGGGCGGTGAGAGCTGGACGATCCAGGGGGAGTGGAGCAACAAGGCGTACACGGCGGGTACCGGTTACGCCAACAGCTCGGGCCAGAAGGGCTGCGTCAGCGGCGCCTGATTCCGGGTGGCTAACCGCGACGCCACAGTTGCGCCTTTCCGGACACAAGGGCGTGAACCCACCGGACAGAACAGGACGAATCGGGCGTAGGTGCCTGGACGCGCCCGGCGCCGACGCCCGATAGTCCGCGGTCTCCACGCGTCCCCCGTGACGCCGACCACGGACAGGTGCCCTTGCGCTCTCTTCGCCTCCCCCTCCTCGCTGCCGGTCTGGCCGCGGGCCTGCTCGCCACCCCCTCGTTCGCCGACCAGTCCGACAACGGAGCGGCCCACTCCAACAAGCAGGTGTGCGCCGACCCGGCGGACGGCTTCGCCGCCTGCGACTCCTACGTCTCGACCAAGGGCGGCACGACCACGCCGGACGCCACCACCAGCTACACGTCGGGCTACAGCCCTGCGCAGCTGGTGAAGGCCTACGCGCTGACCGGGCTCAGCGGCACCGCGACCGTCGCGGTCGTCGACGCCTATGCGCATCCCAACGCTGCCGCCGACCTCGCGGTCTACCGCAACCAGTTCGGGCTCGGCCCGGCCAACCTGACCCAGGTCAACCAGTCCGGTGGCACGACGTTGCCGGCCGCCGACGCCGGGTGGGGTCAGGAGGAGATGCTCGACCTCGAGATGGTCTCCGCGATCTGCCCGAGCTGCCCGATCCTGTACGTCGGCGGCAACTCGGCCTCGTTCGCCGACCTGGCAGCCGCCGTCAACACGGCCGCCGCGAAGGGCGCCACAGTCATCTCCAACTCCTACGGCGGTGCGGAGTCCTCGGCGGTCAACACCTACGCCGCCGCCTACAACCACCCAGGCGTCGCCATCACGGTCAGTTCCGGCGACAGCGGCTACGGCGTGCAGTCGCCGGCGTCGTACAACACCGTGACCGCCGTGGGTGGCACCAACCTCGTCCTCAACGTCGACGGCACCCGCAAGAGCGAGACCGCCTGGACGAGTGCGGGAAGCGGCTGCTCGGCCTACATCGCCAAGCCCTCCTGGCAGCACGACACCGGTTGCAGCCGCCGTACCGTCTCCGACGTCTCGGCAGTCGCCGACCCGGCGACCGGAGTCGCGGTCTACGACAGCTTCGGCTCGACCGGTGGCGCCAACTGGTTCGTGTTCGGCGGCACGAGCGTCGCCGCTCCGATCATCGGCGGGGTCTACGCGCTGTCGCACAACACCGCGGGCACTCCGGCCAGCCTTGCCTACTCCGCGCCGTCGGGCAGCCTGTTCGACGTGACGTCCGGCAGCAACGGCCGATGCGTCGCGAGGAAGACGTCGACGAGCTCCTACCTGTGCACCGGTGGCGCGGGGTACGACGGCCCGACGGGCATGGGCACGCCCAACGGCGCCGCAGCCTTCTAGCCGTACGACGGGCGGCCGGTGTCCCTCGGGACACCGGCCGTCCGCGTGCCGCGGGCCAGCAGCCCGAGCGCGATCCCGGCGACCTGGAACGCCGCCACCATGAGGAGACCGGCCCGCGGCCCGTGCGCACCCACGAGCCAGCCGGCGATCGCCGAGCCGGCCGCGTAGGCCCCGAACTTCAGCGACGCGGCCGTCGTCACGACCTGGGTGCGCATCCAGTCCGGCGAGTGCAGCTCGCGGACGGTCAGCGTCGAGGCGAGCACGGGACCCTCGAGCGCACCGGCGATGAAGATGCAGACCAGCGCGACCGGCAGGTTGGGGGCTGCGGCGGCGGCCGCGAACGCCAGGGCGAGTCCCGCGACGCCACCGAAGGCCATCCGCATCGGCCCGGTACGGACCGAGCGGGACGCGACCGTCACCGACCCCAGCAGAGCACCGACGGCGAAGGTCGAGAACAGGTAGCCCGTCGCCGACGCGTGCGCACCGAGGTCCTCGGCAAGAAGCGGGAAGACCACCGGCAGCGCACCGATCCCGCCCATCGACATCGTCGTCGTGACGGTCACCGCGCGCAGCGGGGGCATCGTCGCGAGGTGCCGCAACCCGATCGCGACGCTCCGCAGCAGACTGGGTGCGGACCGATCGACGACCGGTGCGGGCATCGGCACCCGAAGCACCGCGGCCAGTGCGAGCACGGACAGCGCGGCAGTCATGCCGATCGCCCAGGCCGCCCCGGCGACGGCAGCGACACCACCGGCCAGCGCGGGTCCCGCGACTCCGGCGACGTTGAAGCTCGCGGCCTCCGCGCCGTAGGCCCGCCGCAGCATCGCCGCCGGCACGAGCGGCGCGATGAGCCCCGTGAAGCCGCCGGTCAGCACCGGGATCGTCAGCCCGGCCAGCAGCCCGAGCAGCACGACGGCGTACGAGGGCGCGTGGCCGGTGGCGACCAGCAGACCCGCCAGGGAGACGATGAGCAGCAGCTGGTTGCCGGCGAAGGCCGAGCGTCGGTGCGCCGTCCGGTCCAGCCAGGCGCCGAGCAGCGGACCGGTCACCAGCGACGGCAGCGTCGAGGCGCCCACCACGGCGCCGGCCAGCGCGGGGGAGCGCGTGCGCTCCAGCACCAGCAGCACCATCGCGACCCGGGCCGACTCGTTGGCCAGCCGAGCCGTCGTCGAGGCGCTGAACAGCGAGACGAGCCCGCGCGAGCGCCACAGCGGCGGCCCGGGCGCCACCGTCGCGCCGGGCTCCGCGACGGTGGTCATGACCTCAAGGATCGGCCACTACCGGCGGGTATGCCCTGTGGGATCGGTCACCCCCGGCGCCAGGTCTCCACGTCGTACGTCGGGGGCAGCGCGAGGGCACCGTCGGCCCATGGCGTCGGGAGCACCCGCAGGTAGTAGGCAGCCGTGGCGCCCTTGACGACGAGGTTGAGCAGGGTCGAGACCGCGACGAGCGGCACGGAGAACCGCACGCCCAGGCCGGAGTAGAGCGAGAACGCCACGACCGCAAGGGGCGGGATCAGGACGTACGGCGCTGTCGACGGCCAGGTGGCGCGCAGCAGGCGGAGACCGATCCGCAGGGCGTCCCGCACCTGGTGCGAGGTGAAGACGATGGCCGGCGTCACGAAGGTGCAGATGACGTCGAAGACCACCGTGACGATCCCGATCAGCACGAGGACGCGCCAGCTCGGCGCCGGCGTGACGACCGTCCCGTCGGCGAGCCGCTGGGTGTGCTTGGCGTACCAGACGCCGACAGCGATGAGCAGCGGCACGAGGAAGGCGCTGAGGGCGAGTCCGAGTACGGCGAACCGGCCGAAGTACCGGAAGGAGACCTGGATCGCCTCGCGGAACGGCATCGACCGGCCGGTCTGCGCACGCAGGAACCACAGCCGTTGGGTCCCGGGCCAGCCGGCGAGGGCGATCACGACGCCTCCTGCGAGCAAGGACAGCAGCTGGTGCAGCGGGCCGGCCGGCGCAGTTCGCACCAGTCCGTCGTGCACCGTCTTGTGCTGGCCGAAGCTCGACACCAGCGGCGCGAGGCCGATGAGCAGGCTCAGAAGGGGCAGCAGCGGGTGGGCCCGGCACACCGACAGCGACCACCGCATGTCGCGCCCGAACTGGGCCCGGTCGCGCGGGATGCGTGCGGGGAGGTCGGCCATGGGATCAGGGCCCTGCCAGGCTGTGGTCACGCAGTGGTCTCCCGCCTCGGGCGTCGGTCTGGCACACTAGGCGGCGAGTTCCCGCCGTCGACGGCCCTCTACCCGTCCACGGCGTGCCCGCACGCTGCAGCCCCGCGCACCCCCACGCGCGCCCGGCCGCACACCCACGTTCAGCACCGACTGGAGAACGACCACCTCGTGGCTACCAAGATCAAGCTCATGCGCCTCGGCAAGATGCGGGCGCCGTACTACCGCATCGTCGTCGCCGACGCCCGCACCAAGCGCGACGGCCGCTCGATCGAGACGATCGGCAAGTACCACCCCAAGGAGGACCCCTCCTTCATCCAGGTCGACGGCGACCGCGCCGCCTACTGGCTCGGCGTCGGCGCGCAGCCGACCGAGGCCGTCACCGCGATCTTGAAGGTCACCGGCGACTGGCAGAAGTTCAAGGGCCTGCCGGCGCCGCCGCCGATGCTCGTCGCGGCCCCGAAGGCCGACAAGAAGTCGATCTTCGAGGCGGCCGCGCGCGAGGGCATCGAGGGCGCCGCCGCCGGTGCTGCGACGACGCCGAAGAAGAAGGCCGCGCCGAAGAAGGCCGCCGCCGACGACGCGCCCGCCGCCGACGC
>JAODNA010000167.1 GCA_025465135.1 Frankiales bacterium
CGCGGCCTCAGTCTTCGCGGCCTCAGGCTTCGCGGCCTCAGGCTTCGCGGCCTCCGGCTTCGCGGCCTCCGGCTTCGCGGCCTCCGGCTTCGCGGCCTCCGGCTTCGCGGCCTCAGGCTTCGCGGCCTCCGGCTTCGCGGGCTCCGGCTTCGCGGGCTCCGGCTTCCCGGCCTCGGGCTTCCCGGCCTCAGGCTTCCCGGCCTCAGGCTTCGCGGGCTCCGGCTTCGCGGCCTCGGGCTTGACCGGCTCCGGCCGGGGCGGCGGCTTCGGAGCGGCGGCGCGTTCCGTGCGCAGCGACTCCATCGCGCGGCGTACCTCGTCGTACGCCGCCGACAGCGTCGCGACGCGTTCCTGCGTCTCCCGCGTCGCCGTCGCGCTGCCCGTCACGGTGCCGACCACCTCGTTGAGGCGACTCGCCAGTGCGGAGAAGCGCTCCTCCAACCGGTCGAGCACGTCCTCGCGGGCGCCGCGGGTCGTCGTGGACACCTCGGCGCGCGTCTCGGCGAGAGCGGTGCGCACCGCCTCCGCGGACTCCGACGTCGACGTGACCAGTCGCTCGCGGAGTGCCTCCATCGCGTCCGCGAGGTCGACGCGCAACGTCCCGAAGGACTCCTTCGCGACGGCGGACGCAGCGGTGAGCTCTTCCACCTGCGGACGCACGGCGCCGATCTCGGCAGCGACGTCGGTGCGCAGGTCGGCCAGGGCCGATGCCACCTGGGATCGGACGCCCTCGACGCGCGCCTCGACGACAGCCTGAAGAGCCGCGAGCTGCGCAGCCTGGGCGTTGTCGCGGCCGCCGAGGTGCTTCTCCAGCGCCGAGATGGTGCCCGTCAGCTTCTCCGCGACCGCGTCGAGCTGGCTGCGGTCGTCGTCACGCGCGTCGGACAGGGTGGTCGCGACGAGCCCGGCCATGCCGGACAGACCGGTGTCGATGGTTCCGGCGAACGCCGCCAGCCCCTCGCGCACCGTGTCGGCGAGAGCCTCGACCGCCTTGCGCGCTGCGGCGCTCTCCGCAAGAGCCTGCTCGCGCGACGTGGAAAGCTCGCTGCGCAGCTGCTCGTGCTGCGCCTCCATCTCCAGAGCGAGGGTGTGCAGCCGGTCCTCGGTCGCCTCCCGGACCCGGGAGACGATCAGCTCCAGGTGCCCGTCGAGCTTCTGGCCGAGCGCGGCGACCCCGCCGGCGACTCCGTCGACCTTGGCTGTCGTGGTGCTCGCGCCGTCACGAGCGAGCGACTCGATGCGCTCACCCATGCCGTCGAGCGCGTCCTCGAGCACGGCGAGACGCGACTCGATCGCGCCGCGGGCGTCGACGAGCGCGGCCTGCGTCGTGGCTGCGGCGCCCGACTCCTGCTCCAGAGCCGCCGCCAGCGTCCGGCGTACGTCCGCCGCGACGTCCTCGAGGCGACGGCCGACCTGATCGGCGAGCGTGCCGGAGAGCTCCTCGAGCCGGGAACCCGTGGTGTTGGGCACCTGCTCCAGGCCCTCGCGGACCTCACGGGCGAGTGCGGGCAGCCCGGTGCGGACCTCGTCGACCCGGCCGCCGATCGTGTCGAGGCGGCCGGACATCTCCGCGAGCCGTCGTACCAGGGTGCCGGTCTCCGTGCGGCTCGCCGCCACGGACCCGGTCAGCCGGCCGCCGAGGGCGTCGAGGTCCGACCGGACAGCACCCATCTCTGCCCGCATCGAGCCGAGGTCGGCCCGGACGCCGGCGATGTCGGCCCGCAGCTCGGTCAGGTCGAGAGGCGGCGGGGCCGGGACGTCGTGCTCCTCGTCGAACGCCGCCAGCTGCTGCAGGCGCCGCTGCAGGGCGTCGTGCGGATCGACCGTGGTCACTGTGCGGGCCTCCCAGCCAAGCGGGTTTGGCGGCAGCGTATCGGCGTCAGACGAGCGGTAGGGCCACTCCGGCCGCCAGCCCGCGTCGGGCGGCCCCGTGACGCTCCTCGCTGACCCCGCCGTAGGTGGTCGTGCGCTGCCGCGGCGTTCGGCCGGCAGCCACCACCATGGCCTCCAGCTCCTCGACGGACTTGCGCGATCCGTACGCGGAGCCGGCCATCCGGCTGATGGTCTCCTCCATCAGCGTCCCGCCCAGGTCGTCGACGCCGCCGGCCAGCACGCGGCCGCACTGCTCAGGCCCGAGCTTGACCCAGCTGCACTGGATGTGGTCGATCCGGCCGTGCAGCAGCAGCCGGGCGACGGCGTGAACCGCCCGGTTGTCACGCAGGGTCGGCCCGGGCCGCGCGACGCCGGCGAGGTAGATCGGCGCGCTGGTGTGGACGAACGGCAACGGCACGAACTCGGTGAAGCCGCCGGTCTCCCCCTGCAGGTCGCGCAGCAGCCGCAGGTGGGCGACCCAGTGGTGCGGCTGGTCGACGTGGCCGTACATCATCGTGCTCGTCGTCGGGATGCCCAGCCGGTGCGCTGTCGTCATGACCTCGACCCACTGCGCGGTCGGCAGCTTCCCCTTGGTGAGCACCCAGCGGACCTCGTCATCGAGGATCTCGGCCGCGGTCCCCGGCAGCGAGTCGACACCCGCCTCCTGCACCGCGACGAGGAAGTCGGCGATCGGCACGGACATCCGCGCGGCGCCGTTGACGACCTCCATCGGCGAGAAGGCATGCAGGTGGATGTCAGGGGCGCCCGCCTTCACCGCCTTGGCGAGATCGAGGTACGCCGACCCGCCCAGCGCCGGGTCGATGCCGCCCTGCATGCAGACCTCTGTGGCGCCGACGGCCCAGGCCTCGGCGGCGCGCTCCGACACCTCGTCGAGCGACAGCGAGTAGGCGTCGGCGTCGGTGCGCCGCTGCGCGAAGGCGCAGAAGCGGCAACCGGTGTAGCAGACGTTGGTGAAGTTGATGTTGCGGTTCACGACGTAGGTCACGTCGTCGCCGACAGTGTCCCGGCGTACGTCGTCGGCGAGTCGGCAGACGGCTTCGAGGTCAGCGCCCTCGGCGGTGATGAGTGCCAGCGCCTGCGCGTCGCTGAGCGCAGCCGGGTCGTCGGCGGCGACCCGCAGCGCCGCCGCGACGTCGTGGTCGAGCCGCGGCAGCTGCTGCGGCACGAGCAGAGCCGACCAGTCGCCGTAGACCTCGTCGAAGTCGCCGCGGCGATCGGCGCTGCGGCCGGTGAGGTCGATCGTCGCGTGCAGGTCCGTCCGGCCTGAGCTGACGAGACCGCCGTCCGGCTCCTGCCAGGGGCGACCGGTCGCGGTCACGTCGGCCGCCAGGCCGTCAGGTCCGGCGAGAGCAGCGACGTGTGCGGCCAGCCGCGGGTCCAGCCAGGGCTCACGCAGGTACGGCGGATGCGCGGTGAGCCGCTCGCGCAGGACGAAGCCAGCGGCGGCGGTGATGGCGGCCAGCACGTCGATGTCCGGCCAGGGCCGCTCGGGATTGACGTGATCCGGTGTGAGGGGCGAGACGCCGCCGAAGTCGTCGATGCCTGCCGCGAGCAGTGCCGCCGACTCGTCGATGTCCACGAGGTTGGGGGGCGCCTGCACCCGCATCCGCGGTCCCATCACGACGCGCGTCACAGCGATCGCCGCGAGGTACTCCTCCAGGGTCGCGTCCGGCTCGCCACGCATCGCGGTGTCGTCCTTGGCGCGGAAGTTCTGGACGATGACCTCCTGCACGTGGCCGTGCCGGTGGTGGGCTGCGCGGATCGCGAAGATGGTCTCGGCCCGGTCGCGCAGGGACTCACCGATGCCGACGAGCATCCCGGTCGTGAAGGGGATCGCGTGCCGGCCTGCGTCCTCGAGAACGCGCAGCCGGACGGCAGGGTCCTTGTCGGGGCTGCCGACATGGGCCGGGATGTCGGCGGTCGTCTCGAGCATCATGCCCATCGACGGCGCCACCGGCTTGAGCCGCTGCAGCTCCGCCCACGACATGACGCCCGGGTTCAGGTGCGGCAGCAGCCCGGTCTCCTCGAGGACCGCGATCGCGCAGGCCCGGACGTAGGACAGCGTGTCGTCGTACCCGGCCTCGTCGAGCCACGCGCGAGCCGCGGGCCAGCGCTCCTCGGGACGGTCGCCGAGGGTGAACAGCGCCTCCTTGCAGCCCAGCGCCGCACCTTGTCGCGCGATGTCGAGCACCTCGTCCATGGACAGGTACGGCGAGGGCAGCCGGTGAGGGACCGTCGCGAACGTGCAGTAGTGGCAGCGGTCGCGGCACAGCCGCGTCAGGGGGATGAAGACCTTGCGGCTGTAGGTGACGACCGCGGGCCGCCCCGCGTCGACGAGCCCCTGGTCACGCACCCGGGCCGCCGCAGCGCAGAGCTGCTGGAGGTCGTCGCCGCGCGCCGCCAGCAGGACCGTGGACTCATCGAGGTCGAGCGACTTGCCCTGTGCGGCCCGCGCGAGGGCGCGGCGCATCGCGTTGTCGGTGGGCGGCTGCACCGTTCGACCCTACGGCCGCCCGGCGTGGCTACTTGAAGGTGAAGGTGTACTTCACCGACGCGGTCGGCGTACCGGCCCAGTTGCAGGCCACGATCGACACCTTCTGCGCCTTCTTGAAGCGGACGTCGACGGTCTCGCTGCCACCCGTGCCCGACGAGCCGCCGGCGGCCAGCTCGGAGTCGTCGGAGTCCTCGAGCAGCAGGTCCCAGTCGCCCTGGAAGCCGGACAGCTCGACCGTCAGTGAGCCGGCGGCCGGTACCTGGAAGGCCTGCTTGTCGAAGCTGCCCGGGACGTTCTGGGCGCACACGGAGTACTTGCCCACCCCGCCGGCCTGGGCGTAGTTGGTCGGGTCGGGCGCGGCCGCGGTGACGGCGTACGTCTTCGTGACCGGCTTCTTCTTCGGCGCGGCGAGGGCGGGCGGAGCCGACACGGCGGCCACGGCCAGGCTGGCGACGACGAGGGCTGCAGTCCTGTTCATGCTGGTCCTGTTCGCCCTCCGAGGCCCATCTCCTGCCGAGCGCCCTGCCTGACAGACTCGGCGCATGAGAATCGTGGCGCTCGCAGGGGGCATCGGCGGGGCCCGATTCCTGCAGGGCCTGCGCGCGGCGGTGCCCGAGGCCGAGCTCACTGTCGTCGTGAACACCGGCGACGACATCACGATGTACGGCCTGCGGATCTGCCCCGACCTCGACACGGTGATGTACACCCTCGGCAACGGGATCGACACCGATCGCGGCTGGGGACGCAAGGAGGAGACGTTCGTCGTCAAGGACGAGCTCGCCGCCTACGACGTGCCCACGACCTGGTTCGGCCTGGGCGACCGGGACCTGGCAACCCATCTCGTACGCCGGACGATGCTCGACGCCGGCTTCCCCCTGTCGCAGGTCACGGCCGCGCTCTGCGCGCGCTGGCAACCGGAGGCAACGCTCCTGCCGATGAGTGACGACCGCGTCGAGACCCACGTGATGGTGGAGCTCGACGGGACGCGCAAGGCGATCCACTTCCAGGAGTGGTGGGTGAAGCACCGCGCGTCGCTGCCGGCCCTGGCGATCGTGGCGGTCGGCGCTGAGGCCGCGACGCCGGCACCCGGGGTACTCGACGCCGTCGACGCCGCAGATGTCGTCCTGCTGCCGCCGTCGAACCCGGTCGTCAGCATCGGGACGATCCTTCAGGTCAAGGGGATCCGCGAGGCTCTGCGGGGCAAGACCGTCGTCGGGCTCAGCCCGATCGTCGGCGGCTCACCGGTCCGCGGCATGGCCGATGCGTGCCTCGACGCAATCGACGTCGAGACGAGCGCCGAGGCCGTCGGCCGGCACTACGGGAGCGAGCTTCTCGACGGCTGGCTGGTCGACACGGTCGACGCCGGCGCCACCGTGCCCGGTGTGGAGGTGCGGGCCGTTCCGCTGCTCATGACCGATGTCCAGGCCACCGCGGCGATGGCGCGCGCGGCGCTGGAGCTCGCGGGTGTCTGACGGCTTCTCGGTGCTGCCCGTCAGAGGCATCCCCGAGGTGCGGCCGGGCGACGACCTGGCCGGGCTCATCTCGGCCGCCGC
Organism: Frankiales bacterium; assembly: GCA_025465135.1. Taxonomy (GTDB): domain Bacteria; phylum Actinomycetota; class Actinomycetes; order Mycobacteriales; family SCTD01; genus RYN-124. The sequence continues at coordinate 5,941 of JAODNA010000167.1, forward strand.
TGACCTCGTCGACGGCGACGTCGTCGTCGTCACCAGCAAGGTCGTCAGCAAGGCCGAGGGGCAGCTCGTCACGGTCACCGGCGATCGCGAGCAGGAGCGCCTGCGACTTGTCGACGCGGAGACGGTGCGGGTCGTCGCTCGCCGTGGCGACACGACGATCGCGGAGACCCGCCACGGCCTGGTGCTGGCCGCGGCCGGAGTCGACGCCAGCAACGTGCGGCCGGACGAGATCGCCCTGCTGCCGCTGGATCCCGACGCGAGTGCGCGGCGGCTTCGGGAGGACCTGCTGAGACTCACCGGACGCACGGTTGCCGTCGTGGTCAGCGACACGCTCGGACGGCCCTGGCGCAACGGGCAGACCGACTGCGCCATCGGGTCGGCGGGCCTCGCGCCGGTCCGTGACGCACGCGGCACGCGGGACACGCACGGGCACGTGCTCGAGGTCACCGAGATCGCCGTTGCCGACGAGGTGGCCGCCGCCGCCGAGCTGGCGAAGGGGAAGGCAGACGGCGTTCCCGTCGCGATCGTGCGAGGGCTCGCGTACGACGACGACGGGCGGGGTGCCGCCGTCCTCGTCCGGCCCGCGGAGATGGACTGGTTCCGCCTCGGCACCGTCGAGGCGCAGCAGCAGACAGTCGGGCGCCGTCGTACCGTCCGCGCTTTCACCGATCAGCCGGTGGACGAGGCGGCGGTGCGACGCGCGATAGCCGCAGCGGTCACCGCGCCGGCGCCGCACCACACGACGCCGTGGCGGTTCGTCCTCGTGGCGGAGCGGAAGGACGCGCTGCTCGACGCGATGGCTGCCGCGTGGGCCGCGGATCTCCGGCGCGACGGCTACGACGACGCGGCCGTCGAACGCCGGCTGGCTCGCGGCGACGTGATGCGACGTGCGCCGTGGCTCGTGGTGCCCTGCCTGGTCCGGGAGGGCGCGCACGACTACCCGGATGCGCGGCGCAGCGCCGCCGAGGAGCGCATGTTCGTCGTCGCGATGGGCGCGGGCGTGCAGGGCTTTCTCGTGCAGCTCGCAGCCGAGGGACTCGGCAGCGCATGGGTGAGCAGCACGCTGTTCTGCCCGGACGTCGTGCGCGACGTCCTGTCGCTCGACGCGACCTGGGAGCCGATGGGCGCGGTCGCTGTCGGCCACGCCGCGCACGAGCCGGCCCCGCGGCCGCCCCGCGACGCCGAGGACTTCCTGCTGCGGCGCTGAGTAGCGTGCCGACCATGAACGCCGGCCGACGTCGCGCAGTCGCGACTGCTCTCGCAGCTGCTGTCGTCGCGCTGCTCTGCGCGGCACTGTCGCTCAACGTGGACGGCGGGCACCGCACCCTGCTGATCCTGCTCACCGCCGCCTGGCTCGTGATCGCCGCCGTGCCGGCCGCGCGTGCGCTGCGCACGTCAGGTGCGCAGCCTCCCGTGATCGCGGCGGAGACGGGAGCCGGCGATGAGCCGACGTAACGCGGCGTGGCTCACCGGCATCGTCGCGGTGCTGCTGGCGGCGGCCTTCGTCGTACGGCGCCGCCGGGGCGGGGCAGCGGCGGTGACTGCCGTCGCGCCGGCGCCGATCCCCCGACCGGCCCCGGCCCCGGCCCCGGTTCCCGTCGCGCCGGCCGAGATCACGCCACCGGCTGCACCGCCGGCCGACGAGCCCGTCGCGAGCGACACACCGGCCGGTCCAAGCCGGTCGAGGCTCGGGTTCGCCGTCGCGGTGCTGGTGGCGCTCGTCGTCGTCGTGGTCCTGGTGATCAAGCAGGCCTAGACGCTCGAGCGCTCCGCGACCGGCGCGCTCCAGCCGAGCTCCATGAGCCGCTTGCGCAGCTGCATCGCGGCGAGAGTCTTGGCCTCGGCGAGGTCGAGGATGTTGCGCGCCTCGTCGCCGATCGACGAGGTCTCGTCGAGCCGTCGGGCAGCGTCGACGTAGGCGGTCATGGCCGCGCGGAGCCCTGCGTCATCGAATCCCGGTCCGGTCATGCGCGAAGTGTGACATCCCAGGTCAGATCGCGCGATGGTCCTGGATGGTCAACCGCGGGCCGAACCGCGGCGACGCGAACCCGCTGCACTCGAGGAGCCGGATCACGCGGTAGCGGTGCGGGCGCCAGGGCTCGAGGACCTCGACCATCCCCCCGTCGTCGAGGGGGCGTCCCACCAGCGCCCAGCCGACGAACGCTGACAGGTGGTAGTCGCCCACCGAGACGGCGTCCGCGTCGCCGAGAGCGCGCTGCGCGATCTCGGCGACGGTCCAGACGCCGATGCCGGGGACCGCGGACAGCCGCCGTACGGCGTCCGGCGGCGCCATCCCGACCGCCTCCTCCAGCCGCCCTGCGACCTGCGCAGCCCGAACGACCGTCCGCGACCTCTGCGGGTCGACGCCGGCGCGGTGCCAGTCCCAAGACGGGATCCGCCGCCACACGTCGGCGGGCGGCGGGACGCGCATCCCCTCGGGCGCCGGGCCGGGCGCCGGTTCGCCGTACCGCCCAAGGAGCCAGCGCCAGGACGACCGGGCCTCCTTGCCGGTCACCTTCTGCTCCAGCACCGCGGGCACGAGCGCCTCGAGAACCCGTGCTGTCCTCGGCACCCGGATCCCCGGGTGCCGAGTGTGCGTGTCGCGGAGCAACGGGTGCTGCGGGTCGAACCCGCTCGGGTCGTCGCGGCCGCCGAGCAGGTCGGCCATCCCCGCGATCGCCTGCTCCGCGCCGGGCCCCCATGCCGCGCAGTGGACTTCGTGGACTCCTCGCTGCGTGAGCCGGTACGTCGCCGCGCCGGCTGGTGTCCTCGTCGTCCGCCAGACGGTCCTGTCGAGATCGACGCGGTGGGTCGGGTCGCCCGTGCCGCGGCGGAGCGGGGACAGGGTGCGGACCACGTCGACGGGCAGGCGAGGGCGCCAGGTGGTCTCGAGCACCGGCCCAGTGTGCCCGCTAGGTTCGCAGGCATGGACAAGGTCGTGGACAGTGCCGCGGAGGCGGTCGCGGACATCCCCACCGGCGCCTCGCTCGCCGTCGGCGGCTTCGGGCTGTGCGGGGTCCCGACCGCCCTCATCGAGGCCCTGCTCGCCGCCGGCGTCGACGAGCTCGAGACGGTGAGCAACAACTGCGGCGTCGACGAGTGGGGACTCGGGATGCTGCTGTCGGCGAAGCGGATCCGCCGGACCGTCGGTTCCTACGTCGGGGAGAACAAGGAGTTCGAGCGGCAGTTCCTGTCCGGCGAGCTCGAGGTCGAGCTGGTGCCGCAGGGCACATTGGCCGAGCGGCTGCGGGCCGGCGGCGCCGGCATCCCGGCGTTCTTCACACCGGCCGGCGTCGGGACGCAGGTGGCCGAGGGCGGGCTGCCCTGGCGCTACGACGGCAGCGGCGGCATCTCGCTGTCCTCGCCGGCGAAGGAGGTGCGGGAGTTCGACGGCGCGCCGTTCGTCATGGAGCGCGCGATCCGCTGCGACTTCGCTCTCGTTCATGCACGGTACGGCGACCGGCATGGCAACCTCGTCTACGAGAAGAGCGCGCAGAACTTCAACCCGCTGTGCGCGAGCGCCGGCCGGGTGACCATCGCGGAGGTCGAGGAGCTGCTGGAGCCCGGCGCCCTCGACCCGATGGACGTGCATACCCCGGGGATCTTCGTGCAGCGCGTCGTGCACGTGCCCGGTGTGGAGAAGCGCATCGAGAAGCGGACGGTGTCGCGTGCTGACGCGTGAGGAGCTGGCAGCCCGGGTCGCCCGCGAGCTGTCCGACGGGCAGTACGTCAACCTCGGGATCGGGCTGCCGACACTGGTGCCCAACTACATCCCGGCCGGTGTGCACGTCGTCCTGCAGTCGGAGAACGGGATCCTCGGCGTCGGTCCGTACCCGACCGAGGACGCCGTCGACCCCGATCTGATCAACGCGGGCAAGGAGACGGTCACCGTCCTGCCGGGCGCGTCGTACTTCGACTCCGCGACCTCCTTCTCGATGATCCGCGGCGGTCACGTCGACGTGGCAGTGCTCGGCGCGATGCAAGTGGCCGAGAACGGCGACCTCGCCAACTGGATGATCCCCGGGAAGATGGTCAAGGGCATGGGCGGCGCGATGGACCTCGTCCACGGCGCCAAGCGCGTGCTCGTGATGATGGAGCACACCGCGAAGGGCGGCGGACACAAGATCGTGCGCGCGTGCTCCCTGCCGCTCACCGGCAAGGCATGCATCCAGCGCATCATCACCGACCTCGCCGTCATCGACATCGAGCCGACGGGGCTCGTGCTGCGCGAGACAGCTCCTGGTGTCACCGTCGACGACGTTCGGGCCGCCACCGAGCCGGAGCTGACCGTCGCGCTGACGTGACCTGCGGCGTCTCCGTATCAGCAGCCAGGTAGTCGATGTCCACCGCAAAAAACCTTATCCACCAGCTGCTTTCGGCTTCAGAAACTGTCGGAGGGCGTGGGTAGGTTCGACGCATGGCAATCGGTCAGGCAGTGCTCGGCTCGTCGGCTCTCGACGTTGCAGCGCTGGACCGCATCGGCGAGCGGATCGAGGCGCGCGAGCGAGACCGATCGGTGCAGCATGCCGAGCAGCTCGCCGACGCGCTGGCGTTGCATTGCACGCTTGCCGCAGCGGGAATGGGCCTGTCGACGCCTGCCCAGCTTGCGCTGCTCATGGGCTGCTCGGAGAGCAGGGCCCACACCTTGTTGTCCGACGCGCAGGTCCTGCAGCGCCTGCACGCGCTCGAGCCGATGCGCTCCGGTCTGCTGACCGTCGAGCAGTCGCGGGTTGTCATCGACCAGCTCGGCCCACTCGATGATGCGCTCGGCGCGTCGCTGTGGGAGCGGGTCGGCCAGCGCCTGGGCCGCGACCAGGAGCAGGGGGTCGTCCGCCCGCCGGCTCGGTTGCGCGAGCTGCTGACCGGCTGGCTGATCGCCATCGATCCGGACGGCTACGCCGACCGTCGTCGCGACAGGGCCCAGGCCGATGCCGAGGTCGCGCTGTGGAAGCAGGACAACGGGCTCGTCGACCTTGTCGCTCGCTCGCTCACCGGAGCAGACGGGCAAGCGTGCCTGGACCGCATCGAGGAGTGGGCACAACCACACGGCCCGGACGACGGACGGACTGCGGGCGAGCGCCGGCGCGACGCGATGAGGGACCTGCTCCTGGGTCGAAGCATGCTGCCGTTCGATGCGCTGACCGGCGCGCTGACCGCCGATCCAGCCCCAGGGTGCTGCCCGGCCGGCTCGGCGGCGCCGTGCGGCGCCAACGTGTTCGTGCACGTGCCGATCGACGCGGCGCGCGACGACTCGAGCCAGCCGGCGGAGCTGGTTGGGCACGGACCCGTTGACCGGCACCAGCTCGCGGACCTGCTGGCAGCCGGCTCCGCACTCCATCGCGTCTGGGTCGACAGCAACGGTGTGCCGGTTGCCGTCGATGACCGCACCTGGCGACCGGGCCGCGGCGACCCCACCGCGCTTCGCGAGGCCTTGCGCGACATCGCCACCGGACCTTCGCCCGACGACACACACCCGCGACATCCCCACGACCACCCTGACCCGCCGCCGTCGACCACTCGCCCTGGCGGGCTGCGACATCCCCATCTCGGCGACACCGGCGGCTACGTCCCGCCCCGACGGCTCAAGCAGCTGTTGCGCGTCCGCGCGCCCCGATGCGAGTGGCCCGGCTGCGGTCGGCGTGCCTCCCGGGCGGTTGCCGCCGGCTGCGACCTGGACCACGACCTGGCCTGGCCCTACGGACCGACCTGCGCCTGCAACCTCGGGCCGCTCTGCCGGCGCCATCACCGCATCAAGCAGCTCGGCTGGATCAAGCACCGGCGCGCTGATGGCGGCGTCCGATGGACGGGCCCGTCGGGCCGCAGCTGGACCAGCCCCAGCCAGCATGCCTCGCGCGGCGTGACGGGCCCCGCCGTCCCCCGCGTGGCCGGCGACCGCTGACCCTCGAAGCGGCTACGGCGAGCGGCTGACCAGCGCGCTGCCGGTGTCCATGAGGACCGTCGCGCGACCACGGGCAGCAACGATGTCCTCGAGCTCCCAGCGCGCGTCCGGCCGCGCCACGAGCGACACCTCCGATCCGATGACGGGTGCGTTCAGACGCGTCTCGGCGAGGTAGACGCGGCAGGTGCTCGCACCGGCGTACAGGAAGCAGGCCGACGAGGCGACAAAGGCACGCCCCCCGGAGGCAGCGACGGCCAGCCGGCTGACGGGCGCGCGGTACGGCAGGTCCTGACGCGTGCCGAACTGCAGCCAGCTGTTGTCGATCGCGAGCGCAGGCCGGCCGTTGCGCGACCAGGCCAGCAGCGTGCGTCCCCCGCTGACCGCGAGGTCGGGCAACGCGACGTCCGCACCATCGGCGAGCGCGATGCCGGCCTCCGACCAGGCACCGTCGAGCCCGGCGACCGCGAGGCGCAGTGTCCGCCGGCCGCTCACCGTACGCACGAAGGCGAGGACGACTCCGTCACCGCGCAGCACCAGACTCGGCTGGTCCTCACTGCCGTTCGGATCTGCGAGCAACGCGGTCTTCGCCGGCGCCGCACCGAGCGAGCGCTGCTGGAAGAGCCGCTGTCGGCAGTCCGACCCGTCTGCCGCGCAGGTCCGCTCCGACCAGACCGCCCAGTAGCGGCCGTCGCGTGCGACGACGGTTCCGGTGAAGCTGCCGCTCCCGCGCGAGAGCCCGGCGTAGCCGAAGTAGCCGGCGTCGTGCTGGATCTTCGTGAGCTGGAGCTCGGTCCCGTGATAGCTCCGCAGCGTGAACGTGTACCGCCCGTCGTCTGCCACCGACACCACGCGACCCGACGCCCGGTCGCCGCGGCGCGTCCACGATGCCCCTGTTCGGAGGATGTCGGGGGTGATCGCGCTCTCGACGCCGCAGGACGACGAGGCCCACACGGTGCCGTCGGCAGCAGCGGCGGCGCGCGTGTCACCCGCGCAACCGCGGATGGCGAGCACCGGACCGGCGGCCGCGGAGACGGGACCGGCGGCGCAGAGCATCGCGAGGACCAGCGTCGCCAGCACCACTCGGCTCCTCATGCGCGGCCTCCTACGAGCAAGGACGAGACGCAGGCAGGCCGGTCGTCTACGCGAGCTCCGGCGCTTGCTCCGCGACCAGTGCGTGCAGCTCCTTCACCCGCTGCGCCTGGTCGGCCGGCATCACCAGCGTCGCCGAAGGCGTGTGTACGACGACGAGCCCCTCGCAACCGACGAGGGCGACCAGGTGGTCCGGCTCTGTCGATGCGACGACGCAGTCGGTCGACCCGCTGAGGACCGCTCGCGCACTCACGGCGTTGCCGTGACCATCGCGACCGAGCGCATCGCCGTACGCCGGCCAGGACCCGACATCGAGCCAGCCCGCGGACATCGGCAACGCCGCCACAGTGAAGTCGGGTGAGGTCGACGCCGGCTCCATGACGCCGTAGTCGACGGACTTCTTCTCGATCTCGTCCCACGCCCCGGCGCGGCCGGCCACGACTTCGCGGACGAGCCGGCCGGTCTGCGGTGCGAAGGCGTCAACTGCCGCCAGGAGGGTGGCAGCGCGCCACACGAACATGCCGGAGTTCCAGAGGTAGCGCTCGGGACCGGCGTCGAGAAAGCCTTGGGCCGCAGCGACATCCGGCTTCTCCCGGAAGCGCGACACGACGCGTGCCTCCCCCGCCAGCGACGCACCCAGCTCGAGGTAGCCGAAGCCGGTCGCCGGCGTATCGGGGACGACGCCGAACGTCACCAGCACGTTCGACGTGGACTGCGCGAGGTCGAAGCCGGCCGACACCGACGCCGCGAACGCGTCGAGCGGCTCGATCAGGTGGTCTGCGGTGAGCACCGCGACGACGGCGTCCGGGTCGGTCGCGAGGATCGTGGCGCAGCCGAGCGCAACGGCCGGCAGCGTGTCACGGCCGCAGGGCTCGAGGATCAGCCGGTCCGGCCGCAGCCCGTCGACCGATGACACCGCTGCGCGCAGCTGCTCCCCCGCGCCGAGCCACACCTCGTCGGCGACAGCCGCGGCGCGCGCCACCGCGATGTCGAGCAGCGAGCGACCACCGAACAGCGGAACCAGCTGCTTGGGCATCGCCGCCGTGGAGTACGGCCAGAGCCGCGTACCGGAGCCGCCGGCGAGGATAAGAGCGTGCCGCATCAGGACTCCAGGACATCGGCGGACCGGGTGGGGGCAGCGCCCTCGCCCACGGACTTCACGCTGCGGGCGAGCAGGTAGCGCAGGAACAGCCCGGCGGCGAGCAGCGGTCGCAGCAGGGCGTAGCGCGGACCGGCGTACTGCCGGGCCAGGTAGCGGTAGAGCGCGCGGTGGTGCTCGGCGACCATCGCGGTCGCCACCCGTGACGTGGCATGGCCACCGGCGTGCGTCACCACGGCGGACGGCACGTAGACGTTGGCCCACCCCGCCTCCGCGAGGCGACGCCCTAGGTCCATGTCCTCGGCGTACATGAAGTACGACGGGTCGAACCCGCCGACCTGCTCGAAGGCGGTGCGTCGCACGAGCAGGCACGAGCCGGACAGCCAGCCCGCGGGGCCCTCGACCGGCTTGCCGACCTCCGCGCGATACGACCTCGTCCACGGGTTGGCCGGCCACCACCAGCCGCAGAGGGCATGGCCGATGCCGCGCCCCAGCGACGGGAAGGCCCGCGCCGACGGGTAGAGCCGACCGTCGGGAGTGCGGATCGCGGGGCCGAAGGAGCCGCCGTGCGGCCAGCGCGATGTCGCGTCGAGCAGCGCGTCCAGTGATGCCGGCGCCCAGACGACGTCAGGGTTCGCGATGACCAGCCAGTCGCCCGTCGCGCCCGCCGCACCGGCGTTGGCGGCACGTCCGTAGCCGAGGTTGCCACCGGTGCGCAGCAACGTCACGCCGGGACCGACAGCGGCCTCCGGCGCACCGTCCACGGATCCGTTGTCGGCCAGGACCACGTCGTACGACGTCGTCGTCGCCGACCGCAACGAGGTGAGGAAACCGGGAAGTGCCTCGCCGGGTGAGTACGTCACGACGACCACCCGGACGGGCGGGGGGCTCACGTATCGAGCGCGCGCGCGTAGCTCGCGAGATGGGCCTCGGCGCTGGCCGCCCAGGTGAACTCCAGCGACCGCTCGTGACCGGCGGCGGCGAGCTGAGCCCGGCGCGCGGGATCGTCGAGCAGCGCAGCCAGCGCGACGGCGATCGCGTCGGGGTCGGGCTCGGTGTAGGCGACGGCATCCCCACCGACCTCCGGCAGCGACAGCCGGGGGGTCGTGAGAACCGGTGCTGCACACGCCATCGCCTCGAGCACCGGCAGCCCGAAGCCCTCGCCGTGCGAGGGGTAGGCGACGCACAGCGCGCCGCCCAGGAAGCCGGGCAGGTCGGTGAAGCGCAGGTAGCCCGGCCGCAGCACGCGCAGGTGCGACGGGACCTCGGCGATCGCACCGTCGATCTGGTCGTCCCAGCCGGCGCCGCCGGCGAGCACGAGTGCGGGCGCGTTGTCGCGGTCGGCGCACGCCTTCACCCAGCCGCGCACCAGTCCAGGCACGTTCTTGCGCGGCTCGAGGGTCGACAGGAAGGCGATGTAGGGCTGGCCGCCGAGACCGAGGCGCGCCTGCACGCGATCCTTCTCGGCCTCGCTCGGGACGTGGAAGGTCGTCTGGTCGACACCGTGGTAGGCCACGTCGATCTTCGTGCCGTCGGCATCGAGGACGCGGATGAGCTCCTCGCGGGTCGCCTTCGACGGCGTGATCACCCGGGCCGCGCGACGCAGGGCCGTGCGCGTCGCCGACCGGAAGAACGTGCCCTTGACCGACGTGTGCATGTCGGGCTCGGTGAAGAAGGTCGCGTCGTGGATCGTGACGACGACGGGCCGCCCGGCGCGCAGCGGCATCGTGTAGTGCGGCGAGTGCACGACCTGCGCGTTGACCTGCTGCGCGACGAGGGGCAGCCCGGTCTGCTCCCAGGCGAGCCGCGCCGGCCGGTGTGCGATGGCCGCGGGGCCGGGGATGACCTCGGCCAGCGCGTCCATCCGGCTGTAGCGCTCGGCATCGGCGCGCTGGCAGACGATCGCGAGGTCGGCGTCGGTCTGCGCAAGGGCCCCGATCAGGCCGTCGACGTAGCGCCCGACCCCGCCCCTGTCGGCCGGGACTGCCGTCGCGTCGACGAGGACGCGCGGACTGGCGGACAGCTTCGGCTCCTTCGGCGGGATCTCTCGGGCAGGTCCCTCTGACGGTCGAGACTACGCCCGTTGCGCACCGATCTCGCCGTACACCACCCAGAGCGCGTCGGCGGCGCCGTCCCACGTGAAGTCGGCGGCGCGCCGGCGTCCCGCGGCACCCAGCCGCTCGCGCAGCGACGCGTCCTCGAGGACCGATCGCAGGACCGTCGCGAGCTCGCCGTCCGCGGCCACGAGGGACGCACCTCCCGCCACCTCCTCGAGCGCCGCGTCAGGGCTGGTCACGACGGGCGTCCCGAGGCTCATGGCCTCCAGCATCGGCAGGCCGAAGCCCTCTGCACGGCTCGGTACGACGAGGGCCGTCGCGCGCGACATGAGGACGGCCAGGTCCTCGTCACTGACGCGGCCGAGGACGCGGACCCGGTCCGCGAGCCCGAGCCGGCCCGCCTCCGCCGCAGGGTCGAGCCCACCCCAGCCGGGCTGGCCGGCCACCAGCAGCGGCACCCTCGGAGCATCCGCCCGCGCGAGCTGGTGCAGCAGCACCGACAGCCCCTTGCGGGGCTCGAGAGTGGCGACCGTCAGCAGGAAGCCCTCGGGCAGCTGCAGCCGGGCGGCGCGCGCATCGGCATCCTCCGGCACCCTGAGATCGGCGCTGACGCCGTGGCCGATGACCCGCACCCGGTCGCCGAGCGACACGTGCCGCCGCAGCTCCTCGGACACCGCGTGAGTCGGCACAACGACGACGTCAGCGGTCCGCGCAGCCCGCTCGATCGCGGCGCGGTGCCAGCGCACACCCCGCGGCGTCAGCGTCTCCGGGTGCGTCCACGGCACGGCGTCATGGACCGTGACGACGAGCGGCGTCCGGCGGCGCGGCGGTGCGAGCGGGGTCGGGGCGTGCACGACGTCGCCGCCGAGGGATGGTCCGATGCCTCGCTCCCACAGCGCGATCAGCGCCCGCCGCGGAACGGTCAGACGGAACGCCGGAACGCCGGGGATGCGCAGGACCTCGCGGTGCCAGGCCGTTGCGCCGGCGACGACGGAGCCCTCCGGCGCACGACGGGCGAGGGCGGCAGCGACCTCCCGGCTGTAACGGCCGGTGCCGCCGGGGACGGGCGCCAGGCACTGCTCGAGGACCAGTCCGACCCGCATCGGGCGGACGCTACCCGCGGACCACGGTGACGCTCGCCTTCAGCACGGGCCCGTAGCGACCAGCGGGTCCGAGCGCCTGCCAGGACTCGGCATACGTGCCGGGTGACTTGCCCAGTCCTGACAGCGGGATCCGCCACTCCCCGATCTCCCCGGGGTAGACCGCCTGCACCCCGGCGCGGCTGATGTTGGCGGCGAGCGCCGGTGGGCGGGTCGGGTACGGCCACGCCTTGGTGCGCAGCGGATCGGCCTTGCCGCTCGACGTCGCGAGCCACTCCTTGCCGACGGTCCACGGCGACCCGCCGAGGTTGCGCAGCCGGACCACGAGGGTGAAGCCGCTGGTCTTCGTCGTCGTGCGCGCCGTCGCAGCGGGCGCCCGGTCGAGGCCGGCGAGCCGGGAGACGGCCGGGTCGGTGCGCACGACGGTCAGCGTCGTGACCGCGCCGTCGATCCAGTGCTTGGCCTCCCACAGCGGCTCGAAGGCCTCTGCGGTGACGCCGGCCGGCTGCCCGGCGCCGTACAGGAGAAGGTCGAAGATGCCGGTCCCGCCAGGGCCGACGGCCGTGTCGCCTGTCAGCCGGGAGACGCGCTTCGGCGACAGCCAGGTCGAGCCGGCCGAGACGCTGGAGCGGTCGCGCGGACCCGACGTGCCGAGCTGGACGGGAGTCGACGCACCTACGGGCCAGGTGGTGTTGCCGGTGTTCCGTGCCTGCAGCCGGACATCGGTCGAGCCGGACCGCGGTACGACGACGGTCCGGCCGTCGGCGAAGACGCTCGGGGGTGCATCGCCGTTGCCGGCCGCAACCGCGGCCGGCTTCGCGGCAGCGACCGCGGAGAAGGTCGCGGCCGCAACCGGGACGGTCCAGTTGACCGTCGCGCCGAAGACATCCCCGTCCGCGATCCGCACCCGGTAGGCCCGGCCGTGGTTGCCGGCGGCAACGCCGGTGGAGTCGAGCGCGAAGGTGAAGCTCGCGGTCTCGCCAGGTGCGATCGATGTCGCCGTCGTCGGCACGAGAACGCCGGGTCGGGTGCTGCCACCGACGAGGGCGTCGGCCTGTCCGGGCGGCGACGCCACGGCCATGTGCAAGCCGTCGGTCGGCCACGCCGTCGTTCCGGTGTTCTTCATCGTCACCGTGAGCGAGCCGGTGGTCGGGCCACCCGGCGGCCGTACGAGCCCGGGTGCGGCGGACTGGCTGACGAGGGACGCGTCGGAGCTGGTCGTGATCTGCCACCACGACGAACGGAGGCCGTCGGAGTAGGCCGGCCAGGTGTGCGCGTTGTAGATGCCCGCACCCGTCGTCGTCACGCTGGTTGCGGCACCACTGCTGTCGACGCCTTCCAGGATGACGGTCTTGACCCGGCCGCCCCACTCGCCGTTGCCGTCGCGGACCGTCACCCGGATCCGCCGCAAGGTGCCGACGCTCGGGTAGCGGCGCTCGACGTCGGTGGCCTTCAAGGACGCGGTCCAGGAGTGGACCGGGTTGGCGACCGCGCCGTCCCAGTCGTCGCGCTGCGGTATGAGGTACGGCGTGCCGCCGTCGGTCGACCAGCCGCCGTTGCTGCTCGAGAACTCCGCGAAGATCGGCCCGCCGTTGTAGGTCCTCACGACGCCGGCGGTCGCGTGCACCGCGTCGGTCGTCGAGGCCGGCTCGAGGGCGATGCTGCTGCCGTCGCCGGCGTAGACGCGTGTGCCGCCGAAGACCTGGCACTGCGTCGTGTCGCAGATGTCGTAGGTGCCGCTCGCGTGGGCGCGCTTGTAGGCGCTGTAGGACCGCGCCGCGATCGCCTGCGCCTGCAGCGCCGCGGGCTTCCACGACGAGGAGGACTCCCGCGGGACCACCCCGAGCAGGTAGTCCTCCAGCGAGAGCACGTCGAGCGACTGCAGCGTCGTCGAGGACGTCTTCACCGCCTGCACGGCGCCGCGGTAGTCACGCGAGGTGCCGTCGGGGAACGCGAGCCGGACGACCTCGGGCCCCGAGAAGCGGAGCGGGCCGGCGTAGGCCGGCGCGGCCGGCGGAGACGGGCTCGGGGACGGGCTCGGCGAGGCGCTGGAGCTGCCGATCGTGTAGGGCGTCCACGTCGAGCCGCTCAGCGACGACAGGTGCAGGCCGGCTGCGTCGACGGTGGCCCGCCACCTGCTCGGACCGCTCGGCAGGACCTCGCTCTGGCCGCTGCCGACGTCGGTCACCTTCAGCCCGGACGCGGCGTAGACCTGGGTGTCGCGTCCCTCGTCGGCCTGCAGCAGCACCCGGATCGGCGCATCGGCGAGGACCGCCTTCGCGGTTCCCGGGTAGTAGGTCGACACGATCTGGTCCGCGCCGATGCCCTGGCTGGCGGCGCCTTGCGCGCCCCACTGCGACAGCCCGTGGCCGTGTCCCCAGCCGTGCCCGAGCACGCTGAAGACGCCGCTGGCGGGCCGCTCGTAGACCTGCTCGGCGGCGGCGGGCCCCGCCGTGACGATGCTCGTGAGCACTGCGCCCGAGAGCCCGAGGAGGGCCGCGAGGGCAGTACGGCGGGCAGGGGTCTGGCGGCGCATCGGGGTCGTCTCCGGGTTCGGTGGCGTACCTGTCAGGCGTCGGCAGCCTTCCCCAGCTGCTGAACGGAATCCACTGTAGACACGTCCGCCCCATCTGCCCCGCTTCTCGGCCGCATCAGCGCGCCCGCGCCGCCCCAGAGCAGGTCGCCGAGCGTCATCACGCCGCGGCTGACGACCGCGACGCCGGTGGCAGGGGCGCCGTGCAGCACCGGCGCCAGGGAGAGCACCAGCACCGTCTCGCGCAGCAGCGCGCCGGCCGGCGCGAGCAGGAACAGGAACCCGACGGTCCAGGCGAGTGCGTACGCACCGAGCGACAGCAGCGGCAGGCTGGCGCTGCCGGTCGTGTGCTGCGGGAGCAGCAGCAGCAGCACGTGGATCCCGTACGCCGCCCACATCGCCAGGGCCCAGGCGACCGCCGTACCGACCCCGCGCCACGTCAGCGGCCGGTCGAGCGGGTCGCGTCGCAGCACGCGCAGACCCGCCGCCACGACGCGGGTGAGGACCGGAGGCGCGAGGCAGACGAGACCGACCGGCAGGACAGCCAGGACCCAGAAGTAGTGGTGGAGCGCGTCGGGGCTGGTCAGTGGCAGGGCGACGGACGCGACGAGCAGCCCGGCGGCCACGAGCACGCCCATGAACATCAGGCTGGCCGCGCCGACCCGGCTGCGGGGGACCCCCTGGCTGCGGCCCAGCTCCATCTGCGCCGCGACCGCGAAGACGCTGCCAGGCAGGTACTTGCCGAGCTGGCCGAGGAAGAACACGTGCAGGGCGGTCCGCAGCGGCAGCCGGCTGCCCAGGTCGGTCAGCAGCGCCCGCCAGACCATCGCGCTGGCGAACAGGCCGGCGAGCACGGCGAGCAGGCTCTCGAGTGCGGCGGCCACCCCTGTCCGGGCGACCGCGTCACCGAGCCCGGCGCCCTGGCGGCCGACCGTCAGAACGATGACGACGACCGCGACGACGAGGAAGGCGACCCGCAGCGCGGTCCTCAGCCAGCCCGGCAGCGTCACGGGTCGAAGCCTACGGACGCTAGCCTCGGAGCATGACCCAAGCGCCCGAGACGCCGGGTGTGGTGATCGGCAACCACACCGCGAAGTACACCGCGAAGAACCCCGCCATCAAGTGGCTGACCGAGCGGTTCGTGACGCGCCTGGACGCGATGATCGGTGACATCTCCCGCGACACGAAGCCCGCCACCAACCCGCTCGAGGTCGGCGCCGGCGAGGGCGTCATCTCGCAGAAGCTGCACGGCCGGTTCGGTACGGCGGTCGGCCTCGACCTCCCCGACGCCGGCCTGCGCGAGGAGTGGCGCAGCCGGCCCGGCCCCCACTACCTGCACGGCGACGCCGAGAGCCTCCCGTTCAACGACAAGCAGTTCGACCTCGTCGTCTGCGTGGAGGTGCTCGAGCACCTGCGCGACCCGGCAGCCGGCCTGCGCGAGCTCGCCCGGGTGTCGTCGCGGCACCTGCTTCTCAGCGTCCCGCGCGAGCCGTACTTCCAGGGCTCCAACCTGATCACCGGCCGCTACCTGAAGGACTTCGGGAACACGCCGGGCCACCTCAACCACTGGACGAAGGCGGGCTTCCAGCGCTTCGTGTCGCAGGTCGGCACGGTGCGCGCCGTCGCGTCGCCGTACCCGTGGACCATCGTCTGGGCGACGCTGTGACGGAGAACCTCTGATGCGGCTCGTCGTGCAGGTCCCGTGCCTCAACGAGGAGGACACCCTCGGGCTGGTGCTGTCGTCCATCCCCAAGCAGATCGACGGCATCGACGAGATCCTCGTGCTGATCATCGACGACGGCTCGACCGACCGCACCATCGAGGTCGCGCAGGCGCACGGCGTCACGCACTTCGTCCGGCATGCGCGCAACCGCGGGCTCGGGCGGTCGTTCCACGACGGCGTGCAGCGCGCGCTCGAGCTCGGCGCCGACATCGTGGTCAACACCGACGGCGACAACCAGTACCCGCAGGAGCGGATCGCGGACCTCGTGCAGCCGATCATCGCGGGCACGGCCGACATCGTCATCGCCGATCGGCAGGTGCACCTGGTCGAGCACTTCTCCGGCCCGAAGGTGATGCTGCAGAAGCTCGGCAGCCACATCGTCAACAAGGCCGCCGGCACCACGCTGCCGGATGCCGCGAGCGGGTTCCGGGCCTACAGCCGCGACTCGCTCATGCTGCTCAACACGATCACGCGCTTCAGCTACTGCATGGAGACGATCATCCAGGCCGGCAACAAGAAGCTGGCCATCACGAGCATCCCCATCCGCACCAACCCGAAGACGCGTGAGTCACGGCTGTTCAAGAGCACCTACCAGCACGTGCTGAAGAGCGGCGGCGCGATCATCCGCGCCTACATCATGTACAAGCCCTACGTCATCTTCAGCGCCCTCGCGGTGCTGTTCGGCGTGCTCGGTCTCATCCCCTTCATCCGCTACGCCGCGCTGGCCGTCGCCGGCAACGACGGGGGCCACCTGCAGTCGCTGCTCGTCGGCACGGTGCTGCTGGTGTGCTCGTTCCTGTCGGTCATCGTGGGCATCGTCAGCGACCTGCTGCGCACCAACCGCGCACTGATCGAGGACACGCTCGAGCACACGAAGAAGATGCGCTTCGGGATGATCAGCCCGGCCGATGCCGCGCCCATCGACGTCTCCGAGCGCGCCGTCACGAGGACGCGGGCCCGCAAAGCCGGCTGAGCGACGGGCTGCAGCTCAGGGCGTGGGCGGCGCGGTCGCCGGACAGCCGGCCACCATGTCGGTGCAGGTGAGCGGCCGGCGCGTGGCCGGATCGGTCAGCCGGTACTGCGAGTAGAAGTAGAAGGACAGCGAGCCCGGGACCGAGACGCCCTTGATGCGGTACGGCGTGTTGCCCGACATCGGGTCTGTCGGGTCGGCTGCCGTCGGGTCGTAGGTTCCGGCTCCGATCGACACCGGTCCGAGGCTGTTGACGTCCGCGCTGTCGTCGTAGGCCTTCAGGTCCGTCAGCCGCTGCAGGGCCGGCCGCGCGGTGTAGGGGTCCTGGCCGCCCCGCAGGTACTGGTCGAACCAGGCGAGCGTGTAGTGGAACGCGAACCGCTCGCTGAGCTCGTTGGAGTACATGACGAAGTCGATGTAGGTGTAGGTCAGGTGCGTGCCGTTGCGGAACGACACGAGCTGCGCGTCGACGCCCGCCTTGGCCAGGCTCTGGTAGCCCGAGTCACCCGACAGGCCACCGGTGTTGCTGCCGCCGTGCGGGTCCGGGACCGTGGTCATCGGCTGCACGTTGAACTCGTAGTCGTTCGTCGTCGCGAGCGCGGGCGTGTGCAGCCGGGTCGCGCGGTAGGCCTTGGGCACCGTGACGTTCTTCGCGCAGTCCTTGACCGCGACCGCGTCGAGGTCGTCCCACGCGACGATGGTCTTGACGCGGGTGTCGCACTGCCCGACCCAGCTGACCGCGGATGCGCCGAGCGAGTGGCCGGCGATGCCGACCTGGTCAGGGTCGAGCTGCGGCCGGCCGGGGTTCTTGCCCGACAGGAAGAAGCTCAGCGAGTCCTCGGCGCCCTGGTAGAAGTTGTAGTTCTGCTGGTAGGGCACCCCGGGGCAGCTGCTCGGGCTGGTGCACGAGGCCGGGAGCAGGTCCGAGTGACCCTGCCCCTGGACGTCGTACGTCATGACCTCGTAGCCGTACTGCGCGAGCCCCTCGGCGGCCCAGTAGTAGAGGTTCTCGTACGCCTGGATCGACCCGTCGGTGATGACGACACCGGGATAGCCGCCGGCCGGCCGGCGGGCGCCCTTCGGCGGCAGCCAGATGTGGCCGCGCAGCGTCGCACCGTCCGAGGCGGGGAAGGACACGGGCAGCACACGGCCCCCGGTCCGCTGCTGCCAGTCGTCGACCGTCCGGTAGGGGTCGGCGGCCAACGCGCCCGGGATCTGCGTGGTCAGGCCGCCGTGCACGTGCCCCGGCCCGTCCGCGATCTCCTCCTGCAGCTGCGCCAGGTAGAGGGCGTTTCCCTTGCTGGAGTTTCCGTAGAGGAAGGCCGGGCTGGCGGCCTGGTCGCGCACGCGCAAGGTCGCGCAGTACTGGTTGACCTGGTCACGGAGCAGCCAGTCGGGGTTGGTGGGCGTTCCGTTCGCATCCGGCTTGGGGTCGATCCGGCCGGTAGGCGTGAAGCACTGCGCGTCGACCCCGACCGGTGGCGTCGGAAGCGTCATGGTGGCCGACCCGGCGAAGGCCTGTGGGCCCCCAAGAGCGGCGATCACGGCGGCGATCGCCAGCGCGGTCCTGGTCCTGCTGCGCACGTCGAGCTCCCTCGCGCCGAGACGGGTGTTGCGGGGAGGTGTTCCACGCCGTGTCCGAATTTCCTGCACGGCTCGTGCGAGTTGCGGAACGGATCTGCCCTAGTACCAGTTGTGTGACTCGCTGTGGTGCCAGGCCGCGCAGGGCGAGCCGTACGACGAGGCGATGTAGCCGAGCCCCCAGCGGATCTGGGTCGCGGGGTTGGTCCGCCAGTCGGAGCCGGCGGAGGCCATCTTGCTGCCGGGCAGCGCCTGCGGGATCCCGTAGGCCCCGCTGCTGTTGGCGGCGTAGACCCGCCAGCCGCTCTCCCTCGACCAGAGGCTGTCGAGGCAGCCCCACTGGTCGCTCCAGCCGCGGTCGGCGAGCATCGCCCGCGCGATCGCGCGCGGACTGCCGTAGCTGACGGCGGCGGAGCGGGTTCGGCTCGCGCGCGCTGCGGCCAGCGCGGCACGGGCCTTGCGGGCGCGCTCGTCGGC
>JAODNA010000203.1 GCA_025465135.1 Frankiales bacterium
CGCCACGAAGTCGGCGAGCACGGCGGCCAGCCGCTGCGGCTCGCTCAGGTGCGGGAAGTGCCCCGACCGGGCGAAGACCTCCAGCCGCGCCGACGGCACGCGCTCGGCGAGGGAGACGCCGTGCGAGAGCGGGATGATCGCGTCCTTGCCGCCCCAGACGACGAGCAGCGGCAGGTCCGCCGCGAGGTAGAGCCGGTCGCGCGCGTCGACCCGCTGGCCGGCGACGTCGAGAACGCTGCGCGCGGTGTGGATGAAGGCCGAGCGCGTCGAGGGGTCGGCGAGTGAGGCGAAGCTGACCATCACCTCGGCGAGGCCCGGCGGCACGCTCACCCGCGACCTGGCGAGGACCTTCGCGATCGCGCCGCCGGCCTTGCGGACGTAGGACGACGTCATGACGGGCAGCACCAGCTCCGAGCCGGGCAGCGACGCCGCGCGCAGCCACGCGCTGACCTCCGGGCCCAGGCCGCCGCTGTCGATCAGCGCCAGCCGCTCGACCCGCTCGGGGAACTGGTAGGCGAACTGCATCGCCACCCCGCCACCGAGCGAGTGCCCGACGAGAGTCACCCGGTCGTGGCCGAGCGCCGCCAGCAGGTCGCGGACACCGCAGGCATGAGCGCCGAGCGAGTAGTCGCCGCGCGGCTTGGCCGACTCGCCGTGCCCCAGCAGGTCGGGGGCGATGACGTGGCAGGTCTCGCCGAGATCGGCCATCACGCCCGTCCACTGCGCGGCGCGCGAGGCGATGCCGTGGATGAGGACGACGACGGGTCCGCCGCTGTCTGCGCCGGCTTCGTCGTAGTGCACGAGGTGGCCGTGGACGGGCAGGGACTGGGCGGTGACGGAGGCCATGTGTCACGATGTTACCGGCAGTAACCCCGGACCACTGGAGCGCCCCCATGACCGGCTTCACCCTCGAGCTCACCGAGGACCAGCAGACCCTGCAGAAGTGGGTGCACGAGTTCTCCGAGACGGTCATCCGTCCGGTCGCCTCGGAGTGGGACGAGCGCGAGGAGACGCCGTGGCCGGTGATCCAGGAGGCCGCGAAGGTCGGGCTCTACTCCCTCGACTTCTTCGGCCAGACCTGGGGCGACCAGACCGGCGTCAGCCTCCCGATCGTCATGGAGGAGCTCTTCTGGGGTGACGCCGGCATCGGGCTGTCGATCGTCGGCACGACCCTCGGTGTCGCGGGCATCCTGTCCAACGGCACGCCCGACCAGGTCGGCGAGTGGGTGCCGCGGTGCTTCGGTACGCCGGACGACGTGAAGCTCGCCGCCCTCGCCGTCTCCGAGCCCAACGCCGGCTCCGACGTGAGCAGCATGAAGACGAGAGCCGTCTACGACGAGGCCAAGGACGAGTGGGTCCTCAACGGCGTCAAGACGTGGATCACCAACGGCGGGATCGCCGACGTGCACGTCGTCGTCGCGGCAGTCGAGCCGGAGCTCAAGGCGCGCGGCCAGGCGTCGTTCGTCGTCGGCCCTGAGTTCAAGGGCAAGGGCCTGGCGCAGGGCCAGAAGTTCAAGAAGCACGGCATCCGCGCGTCGCACACCTCCGAGGTGATCCTCGACGACCTGCGGATCCCCGGCTCCTGCCTGCTCGGCGGCAAGGAGAAGCTCGACGCGCGACTCGCCAAGGCGCGCGAGCGGATGGAGGCGGCCAAGCGCGGCGAGCAGGTGCAGAGCAGCCGCGAGAAGGGCGGCCAAGCAGCGATGGCGACGTTCGAGGCCAGCCGCCCGAGCGTCGGGGCCCAGGCCGTCGGCATCGCGCGCGCGGCCTACGAGTACTCCCTCGACTACGCCAAGACCCGCGAGCAGTTCGGTCGGCCGATCATCGCCAACCAGGGGATCGCGTTCACCCTCGCCGACATGAAGACGCGGCTCGACGCCGCACGCCTCCTCGTCTGGCGGGCCGCGTGGATGGGCCGCAACCAGGTGCCGTTCAGCAGCGGCGAGGGCTCGATGTCGAAGCTGTACGCCGGCGAGACCGCCGTCTGGGTGACCGAGCAGGCGATCCAGATCCTCGGCGGCAACGGCTACACCCGGGAGTACCCCGTCGAGCGCTGGCACCGCGACGCGAAGATCTACACGATCTTCGAGGGCACGAGCGAGATCCAGCGGCTCATCATCAGCCGCGCGATCTCCGGGATCCAGATCCCTTGATGACCGTCCCGCTCCTCGACCGGGAAGCCCGTCGGGAGGTCCTTCTCGACGCCGCTGACCGCATCGTGCAGCGCGACGGGCCGGCCGTCTCCATGGCGTCCATCGCGGCCGAGGCCGGCATCACGAAGCCGATCCTCTACCGCCACTTCGGCGACAAGGGGGGCCTCTACGCCGCGCTCGCGGAGCGGCACACAGATCGGCTGCTCCACGTCCTCGAGGACGCACTCGCGGCCGGCGGGAGCACGCGGGAGCGGGTCGAGCGCACCATCGGGGCCTACCTGGCCACGATCGCGAGCGAACCGCAGGTCTACCGCTTCCTCCTGCACTCGGCAGAGGCAGCTGAGGCGCAGGGCCAGGTGCAGAGCTTCCTGCGCCGGTTCTCCGAGCTCCTGGCGCTGGGCATCGCCTCCGAGCTCGGCCTGCCGGCGCGGTCCGCGCGGGCCGAGACCTGGGCCCGCGGGATCGTCGGCATGGTGCAGAGCGCCGGTGACTGGTGGTTGCTCACCGGGTCGCCCGACCGCGATGCTGTCGTCCGGGAGCTGACCGACCTGCTGTGGGGCGCCTACCCCGACGCCGCCGCCCGGCGGGGCGGCCGCAGCACCCGCCGTAAGAGACACTGATCGCTCGCGAGAGGGGGACCGAACGGTGCGATGGACCCGGCGACGCGTCGTCCTCGCCGCTCTGGGGAGCCTGATCGCCGGCGCGGGCATCGCCGCCCCGCTCGCCGGCGCGATCGACCCGGTCCACGAGGGATCCGACAGCCGCGTCGTGCTGAGCAGCGGGCGCGCTTACATCCTCCACACGCCGCCGCTCCTGCGTCGCCTCCCGGCGATGGCCGAGGGCCGCTCGGCGATGATCGTGCTGCACGGCGTCAAGGACACCCCGGAGCACTTCGAGTCGGTCGCGGGCTTCAAGGCCTACTCCGACCGCGACGGCGACCTCGTCGCCTACCCCGAGGGCGTGCGTGAGTCGTTCAACGCCGGGCTGTGCTGCGGAGATGCCGTCACGTACGGCGTCGACGACGTGTCCTTCCTCTCCGACGTCGTCAGCGATCTCAAGGCACGTGGCGCCGCGCGCATCTCCGTCGTCGGGTTCTCCAACGGCGGGATGATGGCCTACCGCCTCGCCTGCGCGCGACCAGACCTGGTCGACACCGTCGGCGTGATGAGCGGCACGCTCGAGATCCCGCACTGCGACGGACCGATCCACGCACTCGCCCTGCACGGCCTCAGGGACACCGCCGTGCCGTGGGAGGGGGAGCGCTACTCCACGAGGCTGCGCTGCTTCCTGCGCGACGTACGGACCATCCGCAGCGCAGCGCCGGGCAGCACCATCATCATCCAGCAGCTGCCAGGCTTCCCGCACCGCTGGACCGTGCCCGGCGACCAGGTCGACGCGACCGCGGAGTTCTGGAAGTTCGCCCGGATGTCCGTCTAGAGCGAGGCCAGCGCGTCCTTCAGCTCGCTGTCCCAGAACCGGAAGAAGCCCTTCTGGTCCGGCCCGATCTGCGAGATGAAGACCTCGTCGATCCCCGCGTCGACGTACTTCTTGACCGCCTCGACGAAGTCCGCGACGTCGGGACCGCACGGGATGGTCTCCGTCGCCATGTCCTCGGTCACGAGCTCGCTGAGCTGCTCGAAGTGCGCGGGGCTCGGCAGCACCTGGGCCGCCTCGCCGGGCAGCGCGGCGTTGGCCCACAGCCGGTGCACGGTCTTGCGCGCGCTGGCGTGGTCGCCCGCCCAGCAGACCTTCACGCCGGCCTGCGTGGGTCCGCGCCCGCCGTTCTTGCGGTAGAGGTCGACCAGCTCCTTCTCGGGCGACGTGGTCAGGTAGCCGTCGCCGATCTTCGCAGCGAGCTCGGTCGCCTTCGGTCCGAAGCCCGAGACGAGCACCGGTACCGGCTTGTCGGGCAGCGTGTAGAGCCGGGCCGTGTCGACCGTGTAGTGCGGGCCGCGGTGCCGCAGGACGTCGCCGGTCCAGAGCGCCCGCATCACCTCGACGGCCTCCTCGAGCATCTCGAGGCGCACGTCGACCGTGGGCCACGAATCGCCGAGGATGTGCTCGTTGAGGGCCTCGCCCGTGCCGACGCCGAGCCCGAAGCGCCCGTCGAACATCACCTGCGTCGTCGCCGCGGCCTGGGCGATGACCGCGGGGTGGATCCGCACGGTCGGCGCCGTCACCGCGGTGTAACAGCGGACCCGCTCGGTGCGGCTCGCGATCGCGCCGAGGACCGACCAGACGAACGGCGACTGGCCCTGGGCGTCGTTCCACGGGTGGTAGTGGTCGGAGATCCACAGCGCCTCAAAGCCGTGCTGCTCGGCCAGCACGGCCTGCTCGAGCAGGGCGGCGGGTGCGTGCTCCTCACTGGACAGGAAGTATCCGAAGGTCGTCACAGGGGTGCGAATACCCCGAACGAGCTCAATGACCCCCAGCATCGACGCCGCCAGACCGGGCGGCTACCGTACGGCGCTTCACCGGGGGGCCGAGCGTGCCGAGCGGCCCACGTCACAGCCCGGATGGGCACAAGACGGCGCGCTCGTGCGTTGTCCCCGCGCCGGACACGAACAGAGAGGGCCCAAGACCATGGCCACCGACTACGACCAGCCCCGCCGCTCCGAGGCAGACGACCTCGGCGAGGACAGCCTCGAAGAGCTGAAGGCCCGCCGCGCCGAGGCCCAGGCGAGCAGTGTCGACGTCGACGAGGCGGACCTGGCCGAGGCGCTCGAGCTGCCCGGCGCCGACCTGTCGGGCGAGGAGCTCACCGTCCGCGTCCTGCCCAAGCAGAGCGACGAGTTCACCTGCTCGAGCTGCTTCCTCGTGCACCACCGCAGCCAGCTCGCCTCCGACAAGGGCGGCCGGCTCATCTGCCGCGAGTGCGCGTAGGCCCGCCGGTGAGCGGGGAGCTGACCCGCCGCGACGACGTGGGTGACCTCGTCGCCCGGCTCTCGGATGACGACCTCGACCGGCGCGAGCGCGGTCGCCTCCTGTTCCGCCTGGGCGGCCTGCTGGCCACGGGCGCACGCCTGGCGGGCGCCCGCGCCGCGCTGAGCGGCAAGTGGCTGTCCGAGGCGGTCGCCGACGTCGCTCCCCACGTCCCTGTGCGCGACCTGCTGACCCTGCGTCAGCACCACGGCGGCAGGTCCGGCGACGACCTCGCCGAGGCCATGGTCTCCGCCGCGGCCCGTACGACGGCGGCGATCGGTGCCGCCGGCGGCGCGCTGGCCTCGGCCGAGATGGCTGCCCCGCCCGCGCTGCTCGCCGCCCCGGTCCAGCTCGCCGCGGAGACGCTGGCCGTGGTGGCGGTCGAGCTCAAGCTCGTCGCCGAGCTGCATGTCGTCTACGGCAGGGCTCCGGTCGGCACCCGGGCCCAGCTGGCCACGGCCTACCTGATGTCCTGGGCGACCAAGCGGGGGATCGACCTGTCGGCGGGCAGTCCGTCCCTCACCTCCGTGCTCGGCACCGCCGCCCGCTCGCAGCTGCGCAGCCGGGTGCTGCGCCGGCTCGGTCGCAACGTCACGACGATGGCGCCGTTCTTCGCCGGGGCGGTCGCCGGCGCCGAGCTGAACCGGCGCGAGACCCGCTCGCTCGGCGACAAGCTGCGCGCGGACCTCCGCCGGGCTCGCTGACCAACACCTCGCGGTAACGGAGCGCAACCACCCGGGGTGACTATCCGCGGCCATCACGGATGACCAGTGACCGTGAGTGACGACACGCCGTAACGTCGGGGACACCCCGCATGTCCCGGCGCCCAGGGAGCCCGCCTCTTGTCCCCTCCACGCATCGGTGGGCTCAGTGCCCGCCTCGCAGCGGGCACCCCGGCCGCGCGCGCGGAGGCCACCTTCGGACTCCTGCGCGGTGCCGTCGCGCTCGCCGGGGCGTCGACCCTGCTCGTCACGGTCGGGCAGGCGCACGGGCAGCGCACGGCCTTCACGGTCGCGGTCTGGCTGCACCTCCTGGTCGGTGTGGCGAGCCTTGCCGCCGTCGTACCGCTGAGCCGGCTGCGGACCGACGCCTCGGCCCGGCGCGTCGCGCGCGTGGCGACCGTTCTCGACGTCCTCCTGTACACCGCCTACACGATCGGCTTCGCCGCACATCCCGGCGCCGGTACGACGTACGGCGTGTTCGTGCTGCTCATCGGGCCGGTGCGCTGGGGCTGGCGCGGGGCGCTCGTCACCGGTCTGCCCGTCGCGCTGGTGGCCACCTTCTGGCCGCAGCAGGACATCACGGGGGCGACGTACGGCACGGTCCAGACCTGGCTCCTCATCGCGCTGTTCACGGTGCCGGCCGCGGCGATCACCACCCTGTCGCGGCGGGCCGGCGGCCGGCTCCGGCAGGCGCAGGAGCAGTTCCGGACGGCGTTCGAGCACGCGTCGATCGGCATGGCCCTGCTCGACGAGGACCTGTGCCTGCTCCAGGTCAACCGCTCGCTCGGCCAGCTGCTCGGTGCCGCCGAGGAGGACCTGCTCGGCACGCCCCTCGACGAGCACGTCGTCCCCGAGGACGCCGAGCTGCTGCGTCGGGCCCTCGGTGAGCTGTCCTCCGTGCGACCCGCGACGCGACTCGAGGTGCGGCTCGCCCGGTCCGACGGCCAGCCCCGCTGGGGGCTCGTCGCCGCGTCGTGGCTGGCCGGGTCGTCCGGCGTCCCGTCGCGCGTCGTGCTCCAGGTCGAGAACATCACCGACCGCAAGGAGTCCGAAGCCCGGCTCTCGCACCTGGCGACCCACGACGGCCTGACCGGGCTGCCCAACCGGGCGATGCTGCGGTCCCGGATGGACGGCGCGCTCGAACGCGGCGACCGCCTCGGCGTGCTGTTCCTCGACCTCGACCGCTTCAAGATCGTGAACGACGGGCTGGGCCACGCAGCCGGCGACGCGCTCCTCGTCGCCGCGGCCGACCGGCTGTCGCAGGTGGTGCGGCCGGGCGACTTCGTCGCGCGGATCGGCGGCGACGAGTTCGTCATGCTCTGCTACGACGCAGCGGCAGAGGAGGACCTCGTCCGCATCGGCGTGCGCGTCCTCGCAGCGCTCCGGCCGCCGGTGCACCTCGAGGCCGGGTCCGACGTGGTCATCGGGGCGAGCATCGGGGCGGCCATGGCGCACGCCGACGACACGGCCGACTCGCTGCTGCGCGACGCCGACACCGCCATGTACGCCGCGAAGGCTGCAGGCGGTGCGCGGGTGCAGATGTTCACCGAGTCGCTGCACCATGCGGCGCTGCGCACGCACGAGCTCGAGACGGACCTACGACGGGCGGTCCGCGAAGACGGCCTGCGGCTCGTCTACCAGCCCATCGTCGACCTCGCGACCGGCCGCGTGTCCGGGCTCGAGGCGCTCGTGCGGTGGTACCACCCGCTGCGCGGCAGCATCCGCCCGTCGGAGTTCGTGCCGGTCGCCGAGCAGAGCGAGCTCATCGTCGAGCTCGGCACCTGGGTGCTGCGTCGCGCGATGCTCGATGCCGCCAGCTGGCCGCGCGGCATCGGCGCCCCTACGACCGTGTCGGTCAACGTCTCGCCGCGACAGCTGACGACTCCGGGTTTCCCAGAGCTCGTCGAGGGCCTGCTCGCCGAGACCGGCCTGCCCGGCAGCCGGCTCTGCCTCGAGCTGACCGAGACCGCATTGGTCGGCGACGTCGCGCCGGTCGTGCACGCACTGCGCGCGATCCGTGATCTCGACATCCGCGTCGCCATCGACGACTTCGGCACCGGCCACGCGTCGCTGTCGTACCTGACGCAGTTCCCCGTCGACACGGTGAAGGTCGACCAGACCTTCGTCGCCGGTGTCGCCACCGACGCGGGCAGCGCGGCCATCGTCGGCGGCGTCGTGGCGATGGCACACGCCTTCGGGCTGCGGGTGGTCGCCGAGGGCGCGGAGACGCCGGAGCAGCTCGCGCAGCTGAGGCGCCTGGGCTGTGAGTTCGCGCAGGGATACGTGCTCGCCAGCCCGATGGCTGCCGACGCGGCGGCCGGCATCCTCGGCGCGGCCGCCGGCATCGAGCGCCTGGTTCCGGCGCCGCGCGAGAGCCGCTCCACGGAGCCGCGCGGCGGTCTGGACGAGGCACGTCGCTACCGGCTCCTGCTCGACTGCGCGCGCGACGTGAGCGCCTGCCTCGACCTCGACTCGGTGCTCGAGCGGTCCTTCCTGGCGCTGCGCAAGGTCGTCAACTTCGACGGCGGGTCGATCCAGTTGGTCGAGGGCAACGTCGTGCGACTCGCCGCGACCGACCCGCCTGCGCCACCCGAGGCGCTCGAGGCGACGGTGCCGCTCGGCAAGGGCATCTCGGGGACGATCGCTGCGACCGGCGAGCCGCGCTACCTGCCCGACATCACGATCGTCGCCTCGGTGCAGGAGAACGCGAAGCGCAACGCGACGTCCGGCGGAGTGCGCAGCTACTACGGCGTACCGCTCCTCGGCGAGGGCCGTGTCATCGGCGTGCTGCAGGTCGACTCGACCGAGGTCGACGCGTTCGACGAGCAGGACCGCCTGCTCGTGCTGTCCTTCGCATCCGTCGTCGCGTCGGCGGTGCAGACCGCGCGGCTGTTCGCGATGGAGCTCAGCATGATGACCGACGAGCGCCCTCGCTAGCTCCGCCAGCCTTCTGTGCCGTCCTGGGCGCCCGGCGCGCCGGTGTTTCTCCCGCTCAGGTCGCCACTGTCCGGTCGAGGGTGAGCAGCGGGGCATTCAGCGGCCGTCGCCGGCCGGGCGGCGTGCCGTCGAGGACCACGAGCCCGAACGGGCCGTCGTAGGGCTCGCCGGGGCGGCGGAAGACCCATTCGCTCGGTGCCTGCTCGGCCCGCATCGCCAGCAGGTCCGCCGGTCCGGGTTGCCGCGCTGCCGACGCCGCGGAGCGGGCAGCGGGTCGGGTCGCTGCACGTGTGTCCGGCAGCGTCAGGGTCGGCGGCGGCGGGGCGAGCGGGCCGAGCGGCGGGGCGATCCAGAGAGTGCGGCCAGGGGTGCACAGACCGGCGAGCAGAGCGGTTGTCGACGCCCCCGCGCCGGGCGGCAGCGACAGCGTGACGTCGCGGCAGGCGACCAGCGCCGCGACCGCCTCTGCCTGTCCGGGCAGCGGTTCGGTGTAGCCGAGGAGCCGCAGCGCGGTGGACAGGTCCACAGCGCCGGCGTCCCGTCGTACCGGCCAACGGGGGAACAGCGGACGCGGCCAGTAGTAGGGCAGGTCGTCGGGGACGTCCGGGAAGAAGGCCCGGTAGTGCGCCGGGTCCTTGTGCACGAGGGAGGACTGATGGGAGCGGTGCAGCGCGTCGAGCCCGAACCACGGCGGGAGGTCGTACGACGGCCCCCCGCGCTCTGGCGACCCCCACGCCAGCAGCTGGTCGGCCACCGTGTCGGCATGACCGCGACGCGTCCACTCAGCGCAGCTCGCCAGCCCGTAGGCGACGAGCGCCGGCACGAAGCCGCGCCACATCGCGACGGCCGGGTGGTTCTTCCACGCGTAGGTCGGCCAGGTCAGCGCGCGCAGGATCTGGAACGTCTCGACCCGCTGCTTGCCGAGGCGCCGGTCGTCGAGGACGACGCAGGAGGCGCGCAGGTCCGGGTAGGGAAGGAAGGTCTGCATCCGTCCCCTACAGGTGCTCCAGGAACCC
>JAODNA010000012.1 GCA_025465135.1 Frankiales bacterium
CCTAGATCTTGCGGAGGACCGTGACGACGCGGCCGAGGATCGTGGCGTCGTCGCCGGGGATCGGCGCGTAGTTGGGGTTGTGCGGCAGCAGCCACACATGCCCGTCGCGCTTCTTGAACGTCTTCACAGTCGCCTCGCCGTCGATCATCGCGGCCACGATGTCGCCGTTGTCGGCGTTCTGCTGCTGGCGCACGACGACCCAGTCGCCATCGGCGATCGCCGCGTCGATCATGGAGTCGCCGACGACCTTGAGCAGGAACAGCGTGCCGGTGCCGACCAGCTCGCGGGGGAGCGGGAAGACCTCCTCGACGGCCTGCTCGGCGAGGATCGGCCCGCCCGCGGCGATGCGGCCGATGACCGGGACGTAGGCCGGCTGCGGGTGGGCGGCGCGCTCGTCGGCCTCGTCCTGGGCGGCCGCGGCCTCGCCCGGCATGCGGACGTCGACGGCGCGGGGCTTGGACGGGTCCTTGCGCAGGAAGCCCTTCTTCTGCAGCGTCATCAGCTGGTGGGAGACGCTGCTCGTGCTCGTCAGCCCGACCGCCTCGCCGATCTCGCGGACCGTGGGGGGATAGCCCCGGCGCTCGACGGAGTCGCGGATGACCTCGAGGACCTTGCGCTGGCGCGGCGTGAGGCCGTTCTCGTCCGGCGGTCCGTCGGGGATCTCCCGCACGTTGCTCTTCGTCGCCATGGGGCCTCCCGCGCTCAGCTCGGGCCTCGTCCCCCGGTGGGGCGGCCCTGATCGACAGGGCGGACCGTAACGCGGATCCGCGACACAATCAAACACATGTTCGACCGTGTCTGGTTTTTGTCGGCGGCATGGGGTACAACTTCGCTCAGACGTTCGATCGAACGGTCGTTCGACCCGAGGAGCACCTCATGAGCACAGCGACGATGACCCGGCCGGCCACCCGGAGCGGCTCCGAGCGCTTCGGCGACCCCGTCTCGGCGGCCCCGCCGCGCCCGCTCGTCCCGCCACTGCCGCCGCGGGCCCGGCTCACCCGGCGCGGCCGGCTGGTGCTCACGGCGCTCGCTGCCCTGATCCTGCTCGCCGTCATCTCGGTGGGCCGGGCCGGCAGCCAGGCCGCCACGGCGACCGAGACCGGGCCGTCGCTGCAGCAGACGACTGTGCAGTCCGGCGAGACGCTCTGGTCCGTCGCCCAGCGGATCGCGCCGCAGAACGACCCCCGCGAGGTCGTCGCCCAGCTCCGCCGGATCAACCACCTGCACTCGTCCGGCCTGCGCGTCGGTCAGCAGCTGCTGCTCCCCGTCGCCGGCCGCTAGTCGCGAGCCCACCGCCCACTACGAAGATCAGTCCTTGCTAATATAAGCAGCAGCGCATACAGTTGTTCACGTGCACGCCTTCGACATCCTCGGTGACCCGGTCCGCCGGTGCATCCTCGAGCTGCTGGCCGACGGCGAGCGCAGCGCGGGGGAGATCACCGCCGTCGTACAGGAGCGGTTCGGTATCTCCCAGCCGGCCGTCTCCCAGCACCTGCGGGTGCTGCGCGAGCACGGGTTCGCGACGGTGCGGCCGCAAGGCGCGCGGCGGCTGTACGCCGTCGACGCCGGCCCCCTGCGCGAGGTCGACGCATGGCTCGACCCCTACCGCCGCTTCTGGAACCAGCGGCTCGATGCGCTGGGCACCGAGCTGGCGCGGGGCAAGCGGGAGCGGCGCTCGGCCGGCCCGACCACGACGAGAGGCAAGGGCGCATCATGACCGTCGACACCATGGATTTCACCCGCACGGAGCACGAGCTCCGCCACCCCACGATCCCCGCCGGGCCGGCGCGGTCGGCGACCTTCCGCCGTACCTACGACGCCGACATCGCCGACGTCTGGGACGCCTGCACCAACCCGGAGCGGCTGGCGCGCTGGTACCAGCCGGTGGAGGGCGACCTGCGGCTCGGCGGGACGTTCACGCAGGGCGAGATGGGCGGCGGACGGATCGTCGCCTGCGAGTCGCCGCGGCTGCTGCGCGTCGCGCTCGGACCGGGCGACCCCTCTCCGGACCAGCTCGAGCTGCGGCTGACCTCGGCCGGCGACGGCACGACGGTGCTCGAGGTCGAGCACGCGACGACGCTGGACTCGCACGAGATCGGCAGGCAGATGTACGACGCCGTCTACTGCATGGGCGGCGGCTACGGGCCGCGGCTGCTGGCCCTCGACCTGCACCTGCACGACGCGCTGCCCGCCGACCTTGACGTGACGCAGATGCACCTGCGGTCGGAGTTCGGGCCGGCGATCCAGGCCTCGATGGCGGCCCTCCAGACCCTCCTCGACGCCGACAAGCCCTAGGCCCAGCGCGTCGTCCCCCAGCAGTGGCGACCTGAGCGGGACAAACGCCGGCGTGTCGCCCGCCCAGGTCGCCACTGTTCCGGCGACGACGCTTCCGCGGGAACGCCCGGCCTGTGGACAACGCTCGGCGTCGCATGCCCTGACGCTCGTACCGTCCGCGTGTGTCCGGCATCGAGGTCCTCCCCGACGAGCTGCTTGCGGCGGCGGAGCCGCTGCGGCGTGCTGCCGAGGCGCTCGAAGACGTCGCCAACAGCCGACGCTCGCTGCACCACCTCGTCGAGGCGAGCCCGTCCGCGCGTTTGGCCGAAGCGTTTCGGGGATTCCTCTCGACGTGGGAGCTCACTGTCTGGTCCGCCGCGGACGAGGCCGCTGCATTCGCTGACCACACGGAGCTCGCTGGCGCCTACTACGCGCAGCGTGAGGCGCTCATCGCGCGCAACATGCCGGTCACGACGCCCTGGGGCGAGATGCCGCCGTTGCGTGATCCGGTCGTTCAGGTCCCGGTGCCGCACCCCGCGGCGCAAGCTGCGCCGGTGCCCGGGCCGTGAGCACGCTCGCGACGTGTGACATCGGTTCGGTTGAGCAGGCAGCATGGCTGCTCGCGCAGTGCGCAGACCGAACCGCGGATGCGACGGAAGGGTGTCAGCGGGCCAGGCGAGCGACCTGGCACTGGCGCGGTCCGGCCCAGCGGAGCTTCGACGCGTCGCTCGGGTATCTGCAGCAAACGTTCACGCAGATCAAGTCTGCGCACGAGGAAGCCGCGAGCGTCATCCGACAGTACGTCGGCGCTCTCGCGCTTGCTGCCGAGCGAGCCCGTAGCGCGGATGCGATGGACCGTGAAGCGGACGCGTTGAGCGCGCAGTTCAGGCGGGCGGCCGCTGCTGCGGCGACCCCAATCAGTGGCCCTGATCCTGGCGAGGCGGTTCGGGCGCAGGCCGCGAGGGTGCGTCGCGAGGCCGCTGAGGCGGAGGAGATCGCCGCTTCGCTTGCGGCTGCGCAACTGGACGGCCTGGCGAGGCGCGCGCCGCACGCTGGTCGGTCCGACGGCGCCTTCCGATTCGCAGATGACTTCGCCGGTGCGGTTGGCGGTTCCCTTCTCGGGCTCGCCCAGCTCGGCGTCCTGGGAGGCGAGGCCCTGGGCATCGGCAACCGCGAGAAGGCAGCCCGCGGCCAGCTCCGCCAGGTGGCAAACGACACCTGGAAGCTGTGGGAACCCCTCGAGGACATGTGGCACGACGGCACCGGCGGACGTCCCGGTGCTGCCGTGGGCACGGCTGTCTCGATGCTGACGACCAAACAGCGGCTGCGGATGTCTCGCTGGATCAGGGACCCTCACGTCGCCCACCTCGAAGCGGTGCGCCAGCTCAGGCGCGAGTCGCTTCTCAAGGGCCACGCGCCGTATACGCAGACAGCCGCCGACATGGGCCGCAACGGCGTCTCGCTCATCAACGAGGAGAGGCGAGGCGGGCATGTCATTCGCGAGCATGTCGGTGCAGGTGTCGGCTACCTCAAGCACCGCATCAGCGTCGGTCGACCGGCGGCGAGTACCTTCGATGACTTGGAAGCGGCGGAGAACGCCGTGAATGCGGTGCTGTTGCAAAACAGGAATCGGCTGCACGCGGTGTATGCGCTTGCGGAGGGGAAGTCCCTCGAACTTCGGGGGTACACGTTCGACGACGTTGGAAGCGTGCTTCTGCCAGGGGCCCCGCATACCGTGAGGAGCAACAAGATTTTGGTGGTCCTGCGACTGGAAGGAGGCGAGCCAGTTGTCTTCAGCGCCTACCCCGAAATCTGACCTGTCCATCCGCTTTCCGGGGCTGGACGAGCTCGCTCGCCAGTACGTCACGGAGCGGCTGGACTATGAGTATGGCGATCCTGAGGATGCGGTTGCAGCCTTCTGTGAACGTGAGCCATCAGCAGCCCGGCTTTCGGCGGCCGATGGCATCACGGCGCTACTAACCGAGTTCACGACGGAGGACGCGCGCTTCGCTGCCCTACGCGAGATGCGGTGGGGACACAAGCCGCGCGCCGGCATGCTTGACGAGTTCCTGATCTGGACCCGCGCCGCTCTCCTTGAGGACTAGAGCGTCACGACGATCTCGGTCACGCCTTGGGTGGTGTGGGACTGCATCTCGAGGCCGCTCGAACGGAAGAGCTGCAGCATCGCCTTGTTCTCCGCCAGCACGTCTGCGGTGAACGCCCGGACGCCAGACGCACGCGCGAAGGAGATCAGCCGCTCCTGCAGCGCCGTACCGAGCCCGAGGCCCTTGTACGCCGGATCGACCATGTACGCGACGTCCGCCGTACCGCTCACGCGATCGAGGAAGTACGACGCCGTACCGACGACCTGCTCGCTGCCCCAGTCGCCCACCACGGCCAGAAAGGTCACCTCGTCCTCGAACGACACGCTGGTCAGGTGCTCCGCCGTCGACAGCGGCAGCGTCGTCAGGTGGCGGAAGAATCGCGTGTACACGTCCTCGGGCGGCATCCGGTAGAACAGCTCCTGCAGCGCCATCGCATCGCCGGTCCGCGCGGGCCGAAGCAGCACCGCCGAGCCGTCCTTCAGAAGCACAGTGCGCTCCTCCGACCCCGGGTACGGCCCGCGCGACCGCAGCGTCTGACCGGCCGGCACCAGGCCCCGCTCCACGGCGGCCTCCAGCAGAGCAGCACGGTGCGACGGGTGCGCCACCTCGATCAGCGCGATCGCGCGATCCCGCAACGAGCGACCGAACAGGTACGCCGTCCCGTACTCCGTCGTCACGTAGTGCACGTCCGCCCGCGGGATCGTCACGGCCTCCTCCGGCCGCAGCACCGGCCGGATCCGCGACGACCCGTCCGGGAACTCCGTCGACAGGCACACGATCGCCCGCCCACCCGGAGATCGCGACGCCGCGTAGTGCATGACGGGCTGCGCCGCGACGCCGCCGTACAGCTCACCGAAGTCGGTGTCGGCGCAGACCTGTCCCGTCAGGTCGACCGCGAACGCCTGCGTCACCGACACGAGCCGCTTGACCGAGGTCAGTGCGCTCAGCCCGCAGATCTTCTCGATCGGCCGGAAGTCGACGATCGGATCGGACAGCCGCGCGAACAGCCGAGCAGTCCCGACCGCCATCGACGCCACCACCGACCCCGGCTCGGTGCGCACCACCCCCGCGTCGAGCAGGTCGACGAGCCCATCGGTCACGACGTCGGAGTGCACCCGCAGATCACGCCGCCCGCGCAGGTGCTGCAGCATCTCGTTCGGCACGCGACCGAGGCCGATCTGCAGGGTCGCGCCATCGGGGACGAGCCGCGCGACGTACGGCGCGATGCGTGCGGCCGCCTCACCGACCGGCTCGTGCACGTACTCCAGCACGGGCGTCGACACCGGCACGAAGGCCGCGATGCGCGCCACAGGAAGAGTCGACGACGGACCCGTATGCGGCATCGCGGGGTTCACCTCGGCGAGCACGACCCGCGCCGACAGCGCAGCAGCGAGCGTCACGTCGACGGACACGCCGAGACTGCAATGACCGTCGACGGGCGGCGCGACCTGGATCAGCGCGACGTCGACGCGGTGCTGCCCGCCGGCGATCAGCGCCGGCAGGTCCGCCGACGACAGCGGCACGTAGTCGACGTCACCGGCGCGCACCCGACCGCGCAGCTCGCTGCCGACGAAGAAGACCTCCTGCTTGTACGCCGAGCCGGTGCCGTCGGCGAGGAAGTGCACGAGCCGCACGCCGGGGACGAGCGGCCGCCGGGCCTCCAGCGCGGCGAGCAACACGCGCGGCACCGCGCAGGCCGAGCCGACGAAGACGCGGTCGCCGGGCTCCACGAGCGCGACCGCGGCTTCGGCGCTCATCTCCTCCGGCATGCCGCAGAGTCGAGCACACCCGGATGACCGCTTTGTGTCGTACCGTCGACGGGTCGAAGGGGGCGCCATGACGACGACCGATGCACCGCCGGTACGACGGGGGCGGCAGGTCATCCGCGTCCGGACGCTGCGGGAAGCGGCGCCGCTGTTCGCCCGGCACACCAGCCCGCGCATCCTGCTTGCTGCCAGCGTGGTCGTGGTGGCAGCCCGGGTCGCCCTCGGCCGCTGGAGCATCACCGATGCGATCGTCGCCGCCGTACTGATCGCGGCGCAGCCGTTCTCCGAGTGGCTGATCCACGTCTACGTCCTGCACGTGCAGCCCGGCCGCGGTCGGGTCAGCGACGCCCTCGACCGCGCCGCGGGGCTCGCACACCGGCTGCACCACCAGGACCCCTACGACCTGCGCTGGCAGTTCATCCATCCGCGGGTGACGATCGGCGGACTCGTGTTCGACGCGCTCGTCGTCGCGGCTTTCCGCACGCCGGCCGCTGTCACCGGGGTGCTCACGGCGATCGTCCTGACGACGGTCTACGAGTGGGTGCACTTCCTGATCCACACCGACGTACCGGCGAAGCACTGGCCCTACCAGCAGCTGCACCGGGCGCACCGGCTCCACCACTACCGCAACGAGGCCTACTGGCTTGGCGTGACCAACCACTTCGGTGACCGGGTGCTGCGGACCTATCCGGCCAAGGACGACGTGCCCGTGTCGCCGACGGCTGTGACCGCTCTCGCCGGGTTGAAGCGGTAGGCGTTGGTCGTCACGGGCAGCTGACGCGGGACCGCGGTCGGCGCCTTGAAGCGGACGGCGTAGCGCAGGGCCGGCGCCTCGACGTAGCGCCAGGACAGGAACGTGCACAGCAGCGCGCCCGCGACGCCGAGCGGCATGCCGTAGTGCAGCGGCAGCGGGTGCGTCCACGTGGCCCAGAGGTAGTGCCAGAGGTAGAGCGCGTAGGAGCGCTTGCCCACCCACGCAAGAGGCTTGAACGACAGCAGGCGCGCCATGATCGATGTCGAGTGGTCGACGAGGTAGGGCACCACCTGCGCGACGGCGAGCCCGAGCAGGGCCGGCGCGACGACGAACTTCTCCGGCCGGTTCGCGAGGTAGACCGCGACGCCGGCGACGAACGCGACACCAGCCCACGCGCGGATCGCCGGCACCCGCGCGCGCAGTCCGCGCGACCGGCGCCGATGCCAGATCAGCGCGGCGGCCGCACCGAGCAGCAGCCCGACCGCGCGCGTGTCGGTGCCGAAGTAGATCCGGTTCTTGCCCGCGCCGCCGTCGTACAGGAAGAACGGCAACGCCGCGGACGCGAAGGCGAGCAGCAGCACGGGCCACACGCGACGCCCCGACGGAAGCCGCAGGAACAGCAGGAGCGTGAACGGCCACACGAGGTAGAACTGCTCCTCGACCGCGAGCGACCAGAGGTGCCCGAGCGGGGCGTGGCCGTGGAAGAGCGCGTGCACCCAGTTGATGCCGTAGGTCAGCACGAGGGCGACGTGACCGAGGGCGGGCAGTACGTCGACCGTGCCGCCGGACTTGCTGCCGTTGGGCACGGCGCCGAACCAGGTCGCGTTGTGGAACGCCAGCAGCAGCAGGCACCAGACGGCGAGCATCACCAGCAGTGCGGGGAGCAGGCGCAGGCCGCGGCGGGCGTAGAAGCGGGCGAGCGCGACCCGGCCGAGCAGCTTGCGCTCGTCGAGCAGCAGGGCGGTGATGAGGAAGCCGGACAGGACGAAGAAGACGTCGACCCCGGACCAGCCGCCGGGGAGCGGGCCGCCGACCCCGGTGAAGTGGTAGACGAGGACGAGGATCAGCGCGATGCCGCGGAGCCCGTCCAGCGCGGGGGAGTGCCCGAGGAAGCCGCGCCGCGTGCGCCCCCGCGGCGTGGTTGCACGCGGGAGGAGGGGCGTCTCGAGGACGTCGGGCGCGGTCACCATGGGGTCCTTCCCCCTGCGGGCGCCCGCTTACGCCTTCTTCGTCCCGTCCGTCCCGAGTCCACGCCAGACTGACAGATAAGTCACAGCCGGCGCAGGCCCCGCACGTCCCGGCCGGCGGCCACCACGAGCGCGACCGCGAGCGTGACCGCGGTGGCGAGGGCGGCCGTGGGCTTGTTGCCCAGAGCGTCGGCAGCGGGGCCGATCAGCAGGTAGCCGAGCGGCATCAGGCACAGGGTGCCGAGGTAGTCGAACGAGCTGACCCGCGACTGCGCCGCCGCCGGGATGCGCTCCTGCAGCGCGGTCTCCCAGATCGTGAAGCAGACGACCACGCCGACCCCGGTCAGCGCCTCGAGCGCCGTCACGAGCGGCGTGGACAGCGGGCTGACGACGATCGAGCACTGCGTCGCGCCGAGGCAGAGCGCGGTGGCGATGACGACGCCCGGGCGATGCGGCCGCCAGCGCAGCGCCAGCAGGCTGCCGGCGACCGCGCCGACCCCGAAGCCGGTGCTGATGACACCCCACGCCGCGGCGCCGCCCCGGTCGGTGTTGGACACGGCGGGCCCGAGGATGAACAGCGCCGGCAGCACGAGGAAGTGGTAGGTGCTGAAGACGAGGATCATCGACCAGACCCAGGTGCGGGAGCGGACTTCCTTCCAGCCGCCGGCCAGCTCGATGAGGAAGCGCTTGCGCTCTTCCGTGCGTACGACGGGGCGCGGTCGCATCAGGGCGAGCGCCACCGCGCTGACGACGAACGTGCCGGCGTCGACAGCGAGGGCGACGCCCGGGCCGGTGGAGGCCACGAGCACGCCGGCTGCTGCCGGGCCGGCCATCATGCCGACGTTGGAGCTCAGGCCCATCAGCGCGTTCGCGGACTGGAGCTCGTCGGGTTCGACGACCTGCGGGATGAGCCCGAGGGCGGCCGGACGGAAGAACGCCTCGGCTCCGCCGTACAGCATCTGCAGGACGACGAGGTGCCAGACCTGCGCTGTCTCCGTGAGCAGGAGGGTGGCGGTGGCGGCTTGGGCGAGGCCGCGCACGACGTCGCTGACGAGCATCGTCTTCTGCCGGGGGAGGCGGTCCCCCCAGACGCCGCCGAGGAGGACGAACAGCGCGAGGGTGAGGGCGGACGCGCCGAGCACGAGTCCGACGTCGGTGAGGCCGGCGTGGGGGAGGGACAGCACGGCGAAGGGCATCGCCACCATGACCAGCCGGTCGCCGATGGCCGAGACGCTCTGGCCGGCGAACAGCAGCCGGAACTCGCGGCCGCGCGGGAACGGCCTGCGGGCGCCGCGGACGGGCTGCGGGCTCAGCTCCGGCTGGGTGGCGGTCACGCTGGTCAGGCTGCCAGCGTCGGCAACCGGGTTCCCCGGGCGGCGGTGCCGAGTGCTCGCGCACGCCCCCTGCCCGCAACTGTGGCGACCTGAGCGCCCGACTCGCCGGCGCGTCGCCCGCCCAGCTCGCCACAGTTCGCCGGGCCGGGATGGGCCTGGCCGCGTCCGCGGCGTGGCGGGCTGGAAGCGCTTCCGGGCATCGGCGACCAGCGACCACCTGGTTCGACCGATCTCGGCCGGTTCGTCCGATCCGACTGCGCTCGCACTCCTAGTGCTGACCTGCCGTGGTGACACCCCGGGGTGCCTGCCGCCAGCTCGGTAGTGCTGACCCGCGGGGCCGGTTTGGTGGGCTGGTGTCACCCTGTGGAGGGGCAGGAATCGGTACAGATGATGCCGAATACGATCCGCATTATGCGCGCGCTCGCCCTGACCCTCGCTGCCGTGGCGGCCGTGTCAGCCTGCGGCGGCTCCTCCTCTGGCCAGCCCAAGACCCTGGCCCCGGTGACCACCTCGCCGATAGCTGCAGCGACCCCGTCCGCGGCTGCCGCAGCCGACGTACCGGCCGCCGCAAAAGCACCCACCTCCGCAGGCGCCGAGGCCTTCGCGAAGTTCTTCTACGTTCAGACGAGCCGAGCGTTTGGGGCAAAAGACCCCGATCTGGTCCGGGCCATCAGCGCGCCTGGTTGCAAGGGCTGTGAGCGCTACATCGCTTCCATCACGAGGCTGCGCGACAAGCACGAGCGCATGGAGAATTACGACGTAACGATCATGTTCGCGATCGCGCCCGCGGTAACGGGTGAGACGACCCGCGTGGATGTCTCCTGGTCATCCGGTGAGGTCGTGCGTTATGACGCACAGAACAAGGTCATCCACCGCGAAGGGCCGTTCCGTCGAGTCGACGATCAAGTCAACCTCGTGCGAAGTGGTGAGACCTGGCTCGTGCAGGAGATCAAGTCGCTTCGGATCCAGAAATGAGGCTGACTGCGGCAGTGCTCGCCGCGGGACTGCTTCTGCTCGGGCAGCCTGCGCTAGCCGGCGATCAGCAGGCTGACGATCTCTGCGGCCGCACCTGCGGATCGGACGAAACCACCGTTACGGCGGGCGGCACCGACTTCGACGTGCACCAGCAGCGGCATCCGTCGGATCCTGTGCCGGGTCGCGGAGACATCAAGGACGACTACCGCGACGGCAAGACGACCTGGACGCACGTCGAGGAGTACGTCACTCCGATGTGCTCGATGAACGGCCTGCACGGTGCTGACGCGATGTGCATGGCCGCGGCGACGTACTGCCAGGACGGGCGGGTCGGCTTCTGGATCTGGCACCAGGTGACGACCTACACCAGGGACACGGACGGCACGGTCACCACCGATGTCGGTCCCTGGAAGCAGGAGTACGGCGCTTTCTGCCTGGGCGCGGACGACCCCGGCGTTCCCACCATCGGCAAGGTCGTGAGCTGGGTCCAGGACAACTTGAGCAACGTCGGCATCGTGCCCGCGACCGTCATCGCCGCCCCGGCACCGCGGACCCTCGTCAACCTCGAGACGAGACTCTCCGCAGGCAGCGCAGATGTGGTCGACATCCCCGCAAGCACCCCGTGGGCGCAGGTCGTCATCCACGCGAAGCCGCTGCACTGGCGCTGGACCTACGGCGACGGCACCAGGTCGCCGCTGCTGTCCACCCCCGACACCACCCACGTCTACCGCGAGGCGCGACTCCACAAGGGCGTCATGGTCGAGGTGGAGTGGGGCGGCACCTTCTCGGTGGCCGGCGACCCGACGCCGTACCCGATCGTCGGCACGGCGGTCGTCCCGAGTGCACCCATCATGCTCGACGTCCGCGAGGCGCGGGCGCAGCTCGTCAGTCACTGACGATCTTCCTGGTTGGACCGGCGTCGTACGGGAGATAGGTCCCGTACGACGAGGAGGTCGCGATGCGCATCGGCTCGGTGCTTGTTCTGGTCTGGCTGCTCATCGGCGTGCTCGCCGCCGGGCAGCGTCACTACTTCAGCGGCAACACGACCAACTGCGCGAAGGCGGGCACGATCGCCGCCACGATCGTCGCGGGCCCGCTGAACTACCTGGGCGTCAACCCGAAGATCAAGTGCCAGCTGCCGCAGCCCAGCAAGTAGCCACAACCAGGGCTGCTCGAGAAGTGCGATCATCGCCGGCATGAGCGATCTGCTGTCGTCGACCAGCCGACCGACCAACCGGGCGCCGGTTCCCACCCTCACCGCCCTCGCCATCGGCGTCGCCGCGATCCTCATCGCCGGCGTGGGCTCGGTCTTCGCGGTCGGCCAGGCGATCGGCGGCGGGCAGCAGCCGGAGGACGTCCTGCCGGCCAGCGCCATCGCCGTCGTCAAGGTCGATCTCGCGCCCTCGCTCGGCCAGCGCAAGGCCGTCTACGACATCAGCCGCAAGTTCAGCGGTGTCCACGCCAAGAGCGTCGGCTCGGTCAAGGACGACCTGCTCAGCCAGCTGCTCACCGACAACAGCCAGAAGCTCGACTACTCCCGTGACATCAAGCCGTGGCTCGGCGACCGGGTCGCGGTCGCCGCCGTACCGAACGGCACGTCGTTCGCGCCCGTCGCCGCTGTGCAGTACACCGACAAGGACAAGGCCACCAAGACGCTGAAGGACGCCGAGGCGAGGGACTCGACGTTCGCGTTCGCCTTCTCCGGCGACTACGTCATCGTCGCCAACACCCAGGCCGACGCCGACCGCTACGCGAAGACCGACAAGCACCTGTCCGACAACGACACCTACAACAGCGCCATCGACTCCCTCGGCGGTGACCAGATCGTCGTCGGCTGGGCCGACGTGAAAGGCGTCTACAAGGCGCTGCCGAAGGACCAGCTCCGGGGCACGCCCTTCGCCGACATCACCTCCGACCCGTCCGGCTCGTTCGTCGTCGGCGCCCATGCCGACAGCGGCTACGTCGAGATCCGTGGCAAGGCCGTCGACGTCGGCGACAGCCTGAAGCAGTACGGCGGCAGCAGCTTCGGCAAGGGGCGCGGCCAGAACCTGATCGGCGCCATGCCGATCGATGCGACGGCCGCCCTGGAGCTGACCGGGCTGGGCGAGACGCTGACCAAGACCTACGCGGCGCTGTCGCAGCAGGCCGGCTTCGCCGGCATCCAGAAGAGCGCGCAGCAGTACGGGCTCGCGCTGCCCGACGACCTCAAGACCGTGTTCGGGACCGACCTGGCGGCCGCGCTGTTCGGCAACGTGGCGAAGGGCGACCCGGCCGTCGCGGTGCACGTACTGACCGATGACCCGGCCGGAGCGGTTCGGATCCTCAACCGCGTCGCAGCGACCGGCGACAACCCCACGTTCGTCGTCGACACCGATGGTGGCGGCGGCTACTACCTCGGCACCAGCGCCGCCGCGATCACGCACGCGACCAACGGCACCCTGGGTGACAGCGCTCCGTTCAAGCGGGCGCTGCCGGACGCGAAGGACGCAGGCTTCGCGCTCTACCTCAGCATCGGCCGGACCGCCGGAGCGGTCTTCGGCACCCGGCCCGAGTTCAAGAACCTCGAGGCGTTCGGCATGACCGCCAACGGCGAGACGGGCGAGTTCAGGATGCGGCTGACGTTCAGCTGACGGACGTGGACTGCGTCTTCGGCTGCAGGAAGACCCACGTCGAGCCCGCCTTCAGCGGGATGTCGTGGCCCTTGTCGTCGACGTAGTGCGTGCCGCTCTTCACGCTGGCGCGCTTCCACGTCGCGTGCACGAGC
Organism: Frankiales bacterium; assembly: GCA_025465135.1. Lineage (GTDB taxonomy): Bacteria > Actinomycetota > Actinomycetes > Mycobacteriales > SCTD01 > RYN-124. Next base: position 13,160 of record JAODNA010000012.1, read on the forward strand.
CGCCCATTGCGCAGGATCAGCGCGGCGCCATGACCGACCGTCGTGGCGTAGGGGGACGGTGATCCCAGCACGTCGACGTACCGACCGCGCTTGATGGGCACCGACTGCACGACGATGTTGGCCGGCGCAACGCCTGGCATCGCGGTGCCGTCCTGGAAGACGCTCCACGTGCCCGAGCTCGCGTCGTAGCGGACCGAGACGACCATCATGTCGGAGAAGGGGATGCGCGCGGAGGTGACGGGCTTGCCGGCCGTCGGCGCAATGGGCCCGAAGCGCAGGCCGATGTCGGTGGCCGTCGCGCCGTTCGCGGCCGCAGCGAGCCGCGCCGGGGTGCTGTAGAAGTTGCGCGCGTCGACACGGCGCTCGGCGAGCCGGTAGTCGTGGGGGAGGACGTCGTACGACGCGTCGAGGAGCTTGCCGCTCGCGACTGCACTGCGGAACTGCCCCTTGATCCCGCTGTTGCCGCCGGAGAAGGCGACCGCGACCCGGCCGTACTGCGGCAGCAGCTCGAGGTCGGTCTCGCGGACGCTGCGGATCGGGCCGACCTCGCCGCTGTAGGCGTTGTCGTAGACCGCGGCGAAGCGGGTCTGGCCGCTCTCGACGAGCTCCTGGTAGACGATCGCCGCGTGGCCGAGGCCCTTCTGGTAGCGCCGGGCCGTGGTCGCGTTGTCGACCTTGATCACGACGATCGGCGACGTGCGCGGCGCGAGGCCGGTCAGCGGGTCGGTCGTGATCGGTGTGGCGGCCGCGACGGCTGCCTTCGAGGGCGAGGGCGCCGCGCTCGACGGCAGCGCACTGGGCGCGGCGACGTGCGTGACGACCGCGTGGGCCGAGCCGCCGCAGCCGGCGGCGAGCACGCTGAGCGCGGCGATGACGGGGAGTGAGCGCGTGAACACGATCCGACCATAGGGGCCGGAAGGCGGACAAGGTGCCGTTTCGCCGAAACAGGCGATTCCGGGCCAGGAGTTCACAATCGTCACACCAGCGTGATCGCCCATGATCCGCTGCTACTTGAGTCGGTGGCGTCGCCGACTGGCCCGGCGCGGCCTGCATCCCCGCCGTACGGATCCACTCGGAGGTTCTGGACCCGGAGAGCTCCGAGTCGAACCGTACGGCGCCGGCGCGGGGGACGCGGCCTCTAGGAGTAGCTGAAGGGACGGCCGCTGGGCTGGAGCAGCACCCAGGTCGGGCCGGGCTTCATCGGCACGTCCCGCCCGTGGGCGTCGAGGAACCTCGTGCCGGTCTTCACGGTGAGCCGCCGCCAGGTCGCCGCGATCAGGTGGCCGTCGCGGAGCAGCACGGCGGATCCGCGACCCGTCGTGACGGTGTAGGGCGTCGGCGAGCCGAGGACGTCGACGTAGCGGCTGCCGCGGACCGTGACGCGCTGGACGATCACGTTGGCGGGCGCCACGCCGGCCATCCGGTGGCCGTCCTGGTAGACGGCGTAGCGGCCCGTCCGCTTGTCGTAGCGGACGACGACCGACGCGTGCGCGGAGAAGCGGATCGTCGCGGCGTTGGCGGTGCGGCCGGTGTGCCGGGGCAGCGGCGCGAAGCGGAAGCCGATGTCCTTGGCGAGTACGCCGGGGCGGGCGGCGCGGAGCCTGTTCGGCGTACTGAAGAAGTTGTAGGAGTCCTTGCGACGCGGGCCTTCGCGGTAGAGCGACGGGAAGTTCTCGTGCGAGGCGTCGATGATCTGCTGCTTGTGCGCGGCGGCCAGCACGCTGTGCATCACCCCCTTGTTGGCACCGGAGAACGCGAGGGTGACGCGGCCGTACTGCGCGAGCAGCGCGATGTCGGTCTCGCGCGCACTGCGGATCGGGCCGACCTCACCGGACCAGCTGCCGTCGTAGACCGCCGCGAAGCGGGTCAGGCCGCTCTCGACGAGCTCCTGGTAGACGACGGCGGCGTGGCTGATGCCGCGCTGGTAGGGCCACGCGGTCGAGGCGTTGTCGACCTTGATGACGACGAGCGGGACCTTGCGCGGTGCGAGGCCCGTGAGCGGGTTCTTCACAACGGCGGCACGTACGACGGCGGCCGGCGCGACCACGACGACCTCAGGAGCCGGCGAGAGCTCGACCGGGCTGGGTCTCGAGATCGACGCGGCCTGCGGCGGCGGTGACGTCGCGCAGCCGGCCGCGAGGACCCCCGCAGCCACCGCGAGCACGACCGCCCGAGCCACACCTGGACGGTAGGGCTCGGGCCGGCTCGCGACTCGCAGGCGCGCGGGCGCTAGGAGATGACGGTCGGGCGGTTGGTGCTCCGAGCGGCGCCGTTGTTGCTGTTGGCCGGGGCGCCGAGGAAGAACGTGAAGCGCCCGGAGCCCTGGAACTGCACCGCGATGGCGACCTTGCCCGCGTGCACGCGGCCGCTGCCCTTCTGCACCGGGGTCGAGCCGCGCAGGAAGAAGAGCTTGACGAGCTGGCCTTCGTACGCCGCCGCGGGGGTCACCGCGCCGGTGAACGTGTAGGCGCGCACGCCGTCGCGGTGGGCCGCGATGGAGACGAGGCCGTGCACGGTGATCGTGGCGGTGTCCGAGGCGCCGCACGTCGCGGAGAGGGCGTACAGCCGGGTGTTCGTGGCGGGCCGGAAGGTGTAGTCGAGCCAGCCGCTCGCGGGCAGCACGGCGTCGCCGCGCACCACGCCGTAGCTCGTCGACGGCCGGCTGTAGGCACGGATGGAGACGTGGTCGCCGGGCTTGCCGTAGACGTGGCCGTTGACCGACTTGCCGTAGGTGATGTCGCCGTCGTCGAGGACGAGCTGTGGCGCGCACGACGGCGTCTCGGTCGTCGGGGTGTCCGCCGGCGCGCCGGTCGGCGAGGCCGTCGGTGAGGACGTGGCGCTGGCGGCGGTCGTGGGCGACGAGGTCGACGTGGTCTCGGTGCTGCTGCCGGTGGTGCTGCTGCCGGTGGTGCTGCTGCCGGTGGTCCCGCTGCCGGTGGTCCCGCCGGGGCGTCCGGTGGGCGACGCCGTGGGCGAGGAGGTCGCCGACGCCGTCGCGGCCGGGGTCGGGGTCGGCGACGAGGAGTCGCCCGCCGCGGGCGTGGCCGAGTCGGTCGGGCTGCTGGACGGCGACGGGTCGCAGGTTGTTGCGGCGGCCAGCGCCATCGGCCGCGCGGCCGGCGGAGCCAAGCTGGGCAGCACGCTCGGAATGATGGTCGGCAGCGCTGTCGGGCTCGGGATCGGCGAGGCCGTGGGAGTCGGCAACGCGGTGGGCAGTGCCGTTGCGGTCGGGCTGGCGGAGGCGCTCGGCGATGCGCTGGGCGACGCCGTGGGCGACGCCGTGGGCGATGCGCTGGGCGATGCGCTGGGCGTGGGCGACGCGCTCGGCGAGGTGCTCGCGGTAGCGGTCGGCGACGGCGAGGCCGACGCGGTCGGCGTGGGGGACGGCGACGCGGTAGCGGACGCAGAGGCCGTCGGCGACGCGGTTGCCGCTGCGGACGGCGACGTGCTCGGCGTGGCAGACGTCGAGGCCTCGGGCGAGGCCGAGTCGGTCGGCGTCGGGCAGTCGCTCGGCTCGACCGGCGGGCTCTGGCACCCGACCGGCGGGCTCTGGTCCGCAACCGGCGGGCTCTCGTCGCCCACGGGCGGGGAGTTGTCGCCGACCGGCGGGCTGTTGTCGCCCACGGGCGGGGAGCTGTCGCCGACGGGCGGGCTATTGTCGCCGACCGGCGGGCTCTGGCAGCCCACCGGCGCGCTCTCGCCGGCGAGGATCGGCGCGATCATCGTCGTGCCGGCGAGAAGTGCGGGCAGTCCGATGGCCAGGACGGCACGCCACACGTTGGAGCGCGACAGAGTCGGCGCAGCCTGCTGCCCCACAGGGACCCCCCGGTCATAGGGGCGCGGCCCCTCGAGCTGAGCGCTGGGTAGCAGCTCGAGGAGAGGTGTTCGACGTCGCGTACGGAAGTCCTGCCAGCAGCAGACCGGCAGTCATGGGGATTGCCGGTAGGTGCCAAGGGAAATCGAGCAGCGCACAGACGGCAAATGCTGACAGAACGGCGGATCCCGGCTCAACGCGACGCTGACCGCGGCGGCGTACGAGCGACGCGGCGAACGCGACGGTGATGAGTGCGACACCGACGAGACCGCTGTCCGCGGCGACCTGCAGCGGCTCGTTGTGCACGAACCGGGCCGACCGTCCGTCGGACAGGTGCAGCCGGTTCCCCGGACCCGCACCGACGAGCGGTGCGCCGCGGAAGTCGGCCCAGCCTGCGCGCCACTCGTAGGAGCGGTCGCTGACGCTCGCCGTACCCGATCGGCTCTTCGCCACATCGCTCAGGCTGTTCGAGGTCACAGCCACGGCGACGACGACGAGTCCGATGAGCGCGCCGGCGACGGCGAGCCATCGGCCAGGGATGGGTGGGATCCGCACGAGCGCTGCCGCCGGCAGCGCGACAGCAGCAGCGATGAGCAGCCACTGCCGGTCGTGCGCACCCGAGCCGGCGACCGCGATGGCGCCGAGGAAGAGCCCCAAGGCGAGCGGTACGACGGCGGCGCGCAGGTGACGCCACGTCAGCAGCAGGCCGATCAGCACGGCCAGCAGCGCACCGCGCGACTGCGTCGCGAGCAGACCGCCGGTGATGAGGACGAGCTGCGCGTCGCGAAACCTGCTTGCGGGGCAGCTCACGGCGACGACGAGCAGCATCGCGAGCAGGGCGCCGGTGGCGTTGGAGTAGGTCAGGGTGCCGGCGAGACGCAGGTGGTTCTGAGCGGGCAGTGCGAGCGGCTGCGAACGAAGCGCCAGCCCGACGAGGCCGACCGAGGAGACCAGTGCGCCGACGACGATCGCTCCCGAGCGCAGCACGCGTCGGGACGCGTCGTCGAGGGTGCGGCCGAGGGCGTAGCAGGCCGCGAAGCCGAGGGCGCTGCCCACGACCTGCCGCGCCAGCGGCCACTGGCCGCGTTGATGCGCGTCGACGTACCACCACACCGAGAAACCCAGCAGGGCGCCGATGACCACGACGTCTCGCAGCTGCAGGGGCCGTTGCCGCCAGGTCAGCGCGACGGCGATCACCCCGAGGGCGACGGCGATCGCCGGGAGGCGCAGGTCGTCGGGTGGGTAGAACGCGCCCTTGCGCATGATGGCCACGACGATCAGGGCCGCCATCGCGTCGAGCAGCGGAAGCCGCATCCGGCGCGAGGGCTCAGCCGGTGCGGCTCCCGTCACCGCGGCAACGTACTGGCTCCTCGCGGTCCGACTGGCGAGTTCCGGCGTACCGTCCGGTGCATGAGCGCACCGGACTACTCCGAGCTGCCGAAGCGCGTCGAGCCGAAGGACACGGTCGAGGAGGTCGACGTCTCGCCGCCTGCTCCCGACGAGGGCCTCCCGCCCCCCGATCGCGACTGGCTCGCGGCCGGCGGCTGAGAGGCTCAGCCCAGGGCGAGTGCCGCGGCGTGGATCGCGACGCCGGCAAGAGCCCCGACGACCGTGCCGTTGATGCGGATGAACTGCAGGTCGCGGCCGGCGAACAGCTCGACCTGCCGCGCGGCCTGCGCGCCGTCCCAGCGGTCGATGACGTGGCGGATCAGCGCGGTGAACTCGGCACCGTGCTGCTCGACCGCCCAGATCACGGCGCGCTCGAGCATCCCCTCGAGCCGCGCCTGCAGGTCGGCGTCCTCGATGACGCGGGTGGCGAGCCGGGCCAGCGACTCCGCGAGGCGCGCGGCCAACGGACCGTCCGGATCAGCGAGCTGCGTTCGCAGCGATGTCAGCGTGCCGCCGACGACCGTCGTGAGCCATGCGGCGGTCGCGGGGTCATCGATGACCTGCCGCGCCATCGCGTCGACGCGAGCGGCCAGGGTGGGGTCGTGCTGGAGGTCGTGGGCGACCTTGCGCAGCCAGTCGTCGAGCACACCACGGAGCTCGTGGTGCGGGTCGTTCTCGATCTCCGCCATGAACGCGACGGCCTTGTCGATGAGCTTGCCGGTACGCCGGTCGGTCGTGACGAGCCAGCCGAGCCAGCCGTACTTGTCGCCGAAGTCCTTCAGCTGCTCCTTCAGCACCTCGCGGTTGTCGACCATCGACGTACGGAGATAGGGCAGTACGACGTCGAGCAGCGGGCGGTGCGCGCCGCCGTTGGTGATGTCGGTGAGCAGACGTCCGGCGAGCGGCGCGTAGGAGCGGGTCGAGGCATCCCTGCGTGCGAGGTCGAGCGCGAGGGTGGTGAGGTCCTCGTCGCGTAGGGCGTCGAGGGCCGCGGCGAGCGCGACTGTCGTCTCGCGGCTGATGCGAGCGGCGACCTCGGGGGTCGACAGCTGGGCGGCGAGCGTCGGGACCAGGTGTGCGTCGCGGAGGCGCTCGACGACGTTGGTGGGCGTGAGGAAGTTGTCGGTCACGAACGTGCCGAGTTGCGCGCCGAGCTGGTCCTTGCGCGTCGGGATCAGCGCGGTGTGCGGGATCGGCAGCCCGAGGGGCCGGCGGAACAGCGCCGTGACGGCGAACCAGTCGGCGAGCCCGCCGACCATCCCCGCTTCGGTGGCGGCGCGCAGGAACCCGACCCAGGTCGCGTCGGGCATCGCGAAGGTGGCGACGAAGACTGCTGCGGTCACTCCGAGGAAGCCGGCCGCCGTCGCCTTCATCCGGCGCAGGTCGCGGACCCGCACCGGGTCCTCCGCGCCCATGAGCACCGTCATGCAACGACCGTAGCGACCTGGACGATGATGGGCGGTATGGCGAAGCTCGACCGCGACGGGGAGGTCTGGGTCCTCGACCTCGGCGACACCGAGAACCGCTTCAACGGCGACTCGACGGCAGAGCTCGGCGCGCTCCTCGACGAGGTGGAGCACGCCGAGGGCCCGCGGGCGCTCGTCACGAAGGCGACGGGGAAGTACTGGTCCAACGGGCTCGACCTCGACTGGATGATGGCCGACGCGGAACGCGCCGGGCCGCTGCTCGCTGCGGTGCACGGGGTGCTTGCCCGGGTGCTCGCGATGCCGGTGCCGACAGTCGCCGCGATCACCGGCCACTGCTACGCCGCCGGCGCGATGCTCTCGGTCGCACATGACTGGAAGGTGATGCGCGTCGACCGCGGCTACTGGTGCCTGCCCGAGGTCGACCTCGGCCTCCCGTTCACCCCGGGGCTGAACGACCTGCTGACGGCCCGGCTGCCCCGTCGTACCGCCCACGAGGCGATGACCACCGGACGGCGCTACGCGGCGCCAGAGGCAGCGGCCGCCGGGATCCTCGACGCAACCGCGGAGCTCGATGACGTCGTGGCTGCGGGGGTCGCCCGGGCTGCGGGCCTCGCCCGGACCGCCGGTCCCGCGTTGGGCGAGATCAAGAGGATGCTGTACGCCGACGCCCTGGCCGCGCTCCGTTCCTGACGGCTGCGGGCGGCGACCCGCACCGCGGGACCGGCGCGGCCCGGCAATGCTGGTCACCGCGAGTGTGTTGCCGTCCCCGTCACATCTGCGCGATGTGTGACCGCCCTGGCAACAGGCAACCTCGACGTGCCTGGGTCAGAGGCTGCTAGTCGTCTGCGCGCTGATGGTGTGCCGTCAGTCCGAGCGACCACAGCAGTCGACCCGTCGGCTCCGCCGGGTCGTAGCCGCTGATCGCGGCGACCCGCCCGACGCGGTGGATGACGGTGTTGCGGTGGCAGTACAGGCGCTCACCCGCGCGACTGAACGAGCCGTTCTCCGTGATGAGTGCCTCCACCGTGGCGAGCAGCACCTCGACGTCGGATCCGTGCTCGCGCAGGCGGTCGACCGTTTGCGCGAGGAGCACGGCGGCAAGCTCGGGGGCGGCCAGCACGAGTGCTTGCGGGAGCCGCTCCTCGATCCCGGCCACGTGATGGCCGACCGGCATCGTCCGGGCAGCCAGGGCCGCGAGCCGGGCCGCAGCGGGGGTGTCGCCGAGAGCCGTGTAGGCGGCGGACAGCCCGACGCGCTGCCGGACCTGCGCCCGCAGCACGTCGACCAGGGAGGACCGGGTCCGGTCGGCCAACCGCACCAGCCCGATCTCGGTCCCGGGAGTCAGTGCCCACACCGCGTGCAGCCCTGAGGCGGCGAGGCTGTCCGCGACCCCGAAGAGCGGCTGATCGGGGTCGTCGAGCAGGACGCTCACCGCCACAGTGGGCTCGTGATCTGGCAGGCCGAGGCGGTCGGAGAGGCGCTGGATCTCCTGCGGGTCGTGCGGTCCGGCGAGGAGTGCGGCGACGTCGCGCTGCTGCTGGTGCCGGTGCTGGGACCGGAGCCGGAGCTCTTCGTCGCGGTAGGCACTGGCAAGCGCGGCGGAGAACCTGTCGATCTCCTCCCAGACCAGGCCGGCGACCTGCAGCAGGATCTTGTCGCCGGGCTTGACCGGGTCGTCGCCGGCGAGGTCGACGATCCCGTCCCAGACGACGCGACCGCCGAGCCGGTAGGAGTGGAGCACCGCCTCCAGCGGCATGCCCTGGGCCGCCCGCCGGCGCCCGGTCGCGGCCGGGGCGTCGTAGGGATCGACCCCCGCCGGCACGACGCGGCCGAGTGACTGAACGATCCGCTCCAGGTTCATCCGGCAGGACAGCCGCAGGTCCTCGGCCGCGACCGTCGAGACCGAGGCGTACGCCGGCTCGCTCGCGATGATCCGGCCGACCAGGTCGTCGGTCAGGAGCTCCACCCGCGCGAGCAGCGCCCTGGCGATGTGCTGCACGTAGTCGCGGTCGGGGTCGATCGCCTGCGTGTCCTTGGCGGATCCGCCAACAGCGACGGTCATCGGAGCCACCCCTCACGAAGCACGAAGCCGAAACGTTGGAGGAAGTGTGACAGGACCCGGGCGTTACCGGGGCGAAACCTCACGCATTGGCCTAAGCGGCGTCGTGGGCAGCGCGACGCCGCGGTTGCGGGGGATGCATGCGCCTGTTCGTCTCTGCCCGGCTCGCGATCGTCCTGGCGCTCCTGGCGGGCAGCGGGAGCGCCTCCGCCGCCTTCGCTGACCCAGCGACCGGCCCCGGCATGCAGCTGCGCACGCTGTCCAACCGGGCCGACCTGATCTCGGGCGGCGACGCGCTGGTGGAGGTGGCGCTGACCGCTCCAGCCACCGGCCTGAAGGTCCTCGCAGGCGCCCACGACGTGACGGCCGCCTTCCGGGCCGTCGACCCCACCCACTACCGCGGTGTCGTGGACGGCCTCGCGGCCGGGCCGAACGTCATCACCGCGCAGACCGCCGACGGTCAGGGGGCCCAGCTCACGGTCACCAACCACGCGATCCAGGGGCCGGTCTTCTCGGGGCCGCAGGTCCAGCCGTGGTACTGCCTGCCCGACGCGCTCGACGCGCAGTGCGGCCGGCCGGTGACCTACGCCTACCAGTACATGTCCTCGGTCACCGGCAACTTCGGTGCGTACGACCCGTCGGCAGCACCGCCGGCCGACCTCGCCACCACGACGACCGACCAGGGCAAGACCGTGCCGTACGTCGTGCGGGTCGAGAGCGGTGACATCGACCGCAGCGCCTACTCCATCGCAGTCCTGTACGACGGGAGAGAGCCGTTCGACCGCTGGACCGGCCCACCGGCCTGGAACCACAAGGTCGTCGTCACCCACGGCGGCGGCTGCGGCGGCATGCACACGGAGGGCGTGACACCGCCGGTGCTCGACGCCTCGCTGGGTCGCGGGTTCGCGGTCATGTCCGCCGCCCTCGAGGACAGCAACCAGGACTGCAACCTCACCGTGCAGGCCGAGTCGGTGATGATGACCAAGGAGCACCTGATCGAGGCGTACGGCGACGTCCGCTACGTGATCGGCATCGGCAGCTCGGGCGGGTCACTCGCCGCCGACCAGATCGCCAACGCCTACCCGGGCCTCTACGACGGGCTCATCGTCGGAGCGACCTTCCCCGACATGATGCAGCCCGACCTGCTCGACTGCCTGCAGCTGCACCGCTACTTCGACAGCCCGCAGAAGTGGGGCATCGGGGTGGCCTGGGCCGAGCCGTTCGAGGCTGCAGCGGAGGACAAGCAGGCCACGTCGGTGTGCCGCCTCGAGTCGCTGCCGTTCGGGCCCGAGGACTACTCCAACATGTACAACCCGTCCTCAGCGGCCTGGTGCAACATGGACAGCCACGAGCCGGAGCGGGTCTACAACGCGACCACCAATCCCACGGGCGTGCGCTGCGCGATCCAGGACTACATGGTCAACGTCCTCGGCACGCGTGCGCCGGCCTACTGGGGCGCGGTCGAGAAGGGCATCGGCAAGGGCTTCGCCAACCGGCCCTTCGACAACGTCGGCGTCCAGTACGGCCTGAAGGCGCTCAAGGCCGGGACGATCACGGCGGCGCAGTTCGTCGACCTCAACAACAAGGTCGGCGCACCCGACATCGACTTCGGGTCGCAGGCGACGCGCGTCGAGGCGGAGCCCGCCGGCCTGGAGCGCGCCTACCGGTCCGGCATGGTCAACGAGGCCAACAACCTCGACCTGGTGCCGATCATCGACATCCCCAACCCCGCCGACAACTACGACATCCATGACAGGTGGAAGAGCTGGTCGATCCGGGCCCGGCTCGACGCCGCCAACGGCAACCACGACAACCACGTTCTCTGGTACGGCCCCGACCGCTCCGGAATGGCCTTCAACGTCGGTGACGGCAACGCCTTCACGGTGATGGACCAGTGGCTGACCACGATGGAGCACGACAAGCGCGACCTGCCGCTCGAGCAGAAGGTCCGCGACGCCAAGCCGGCCGGCGCGCACGACCGATGCGACCTGCCCGACCGGGCCACCTGCGACGCGGTGATGGGTCCCTACGGCAGCGTGCGCATGGGCGCCGGTGACAGCCCCGCGTCGGACATCATGAAGTGCCAGCTCAAGCCGCTCACGCGCACCGACTACGGGTCGGTGGTGTTCAGCGACGCCGACTGGGCGTCGCTGCAGGCGGCGTTCCCGAGCGGTGTCTGCGACTGGTCGAAGCCGGGCATCGGACAGCAGCAGACCGTGGCGTGGCAGACCTATGAGAACCGCACGGGCGGCGTCGCCATGGGAGCCCCACCGACGTCGGAGCCACTGACCGATCCGCCCGCCGACGTGCCCGAAGTGCCGTTCGCCATCCTGCTGCCGCTCGTCGTGGCGGTTGTTCTTCTCGTCGGTGTTCGAGTGAGGTCCGCACGATGAACGCACCTGTCCGCTTCTTCGCCGCGCTCCTGCTGATCCTCGCGGGCCTCGGTGTCTCGCCGGCCCACGCGAGCACGCCGCCGGGCCCGAGCATCGAGTTGCGCACGCTGTCCAACCGCGCCGACCTGATCTCGGGCGGTGACGCGTTGATGGAGGTGGCGCTGCCGGCGCCGGCGACCGGGCTGAAGGTGCTCGTCGACGGCAGCCGCGACGTCACGTCGGCCTTCCGCCAGCTGGACCCGCAGCACTACCGCGGGATGGTCGACGGACTGGCGATGGGGGCGAACGTCGTCACCGCGCGGCTCACCGACGGGCAGGAAGCGCGACTGACGGTCGTCAACCACGCGAGCCAGGGCCCAGTGTTCTCGGGCCCGCAGATCCAGCCGTGGTACTGCCTGCCCGGCGCCCTCGATGCGCAGTGCAGCCGACCGGCCGTCTACACCTACCAGTACAAGTCGTCGGTCACGGGCAAGTTCGCGGCGTACGACCCCTCGAGTCCGCCGTCGGATGTCGCGACGACGACGACGGACCAGGGCAAGACGGTGCCGTACGTCGTACGCATCGAGAACGGCAACCTCGACCGGGCGCAGTACGGCATCGCGGTGCTGTACGACGGCAGCGCGCCGTTCGACCGCTGGACCGGCCCGCCGGCCTGGAACCACAAGGTCTACGAGTGGTACGGCGCGGGTTGCTCCACGTCGCACGTCGAGGCACCGACCCCGGACGTGATGCAGGACAACGCGCTGGCCAAGGGCTTCGCGGTGATGTCCACCGCGCTGTCGGACAACGACTACAACTGCAACATCGCTGTGCAGGCGGAGTCGATCATGATGGCCAAGGAGCACCTGATCGAGACGTACGGCGACGTCCGCTACCTGTTCGGGTACGGCTGCTCGGGTGGTTCGATCGCGTCGCTGCAGATCGCCAACGCCTACCCCGGTCTCATCGACGGCGTCATGGTCTATTGCACGATGCCCGACGTACCGACCCTGGACCTGCTCGACTGCACGGCCCTGCTGCGCTACTTCGAGGATCCGCGGGTGTGGAAGCCGGGTGTGGTCTGGCCGGACAACCAGCAGGCGAACGTGACGGGCATGCAGAGCACGTCCGTCTGTCACGCCTGGGTCGAGGCCTATCACTACCCGGAGGTGTTCAACCCGAAGACCGGTGTGGGTTGTCAGGTGACGACCAACGAACCGGCGAAGATGTACGACCCGGTGACGAACCCCGGCGGTCTGCGCTGCTCGCTGCAGGACTACATGGCCAACGTCTTCCCCGAGCGGCCGAAGTCGCAGTGGAGCGACGCCGAGAAGGCGATCGGTCACGGGTTCGCCGGCCGGCCCTATGACAACGTCGGGCTGATGTACGGCCTGCGGGCGCTGCAGGCAGGTCAGATCAGCGCCGCCCAGTTCGCCGACCTGAACGCGAAGGTCGGCGCCCCGAGCATCGACTGGACCAACCAGCCGACGCGGGTCGAGTCCGACCCGGCGACGCTCGCCGCGGCGTACCGCAGCGGTTTCGTCGACGAGGGCAACGGGCTCGACCAGGTCGCCATCATCGACACCCCCGGCTACATCCCGGGGGACCGCTACGAGATCCACGACAACACCAAGAGCTGGGCGCTTCGGGCGCGACTGGACCACTTCAACGGCAACCACGACAACCAGATCCTCTGGTACGGGCTCGAGGGACGGTTCCAGGACAACTTCGGGACGATGGACGCCTGGCTGACGAACGTCGAGAGCGACCACCGCGACATCCCGCGAGCGCAGAAGCTGCGCGAGGACAAGCCCGCGGCGGCGAAGGACCAGTGCTACTACCCGGACAACGGCCCGGTCTGCGACGCGGCGTTCGGGCCTGCGGGCAACCCGCGCTGGGCCGCCGGTGGCTCGATCGCGCAGGACGTCATCAAGTGCCAGTTGAAGCCGCTGGTGCGCTCCGACTTCGCGCCGGCCGTCTTCGCCGACGACGACTGGGCCGCGCTGCAGGCGGCGTTCCCGACGGGCGTGTGCGACTGGACCAAGGACGGTGTCAGCCAGCAGCCGACGGTCGCGTGGCAGAGCTACGAGAACGGCCCGGGCGGCGTTGGCCTCGGCGAGCCGCCGACATCGGGGACGGTGGCGGACCCACCTGCTGATGTCCCGGAGGCGTCGTACGTGTTGCTGCTGCCCCTCCTGGCCGCGGGCCTCCTGGCCGGCCTGCGGATACGCCGGCCCACGGACAGGCAGTCGATCGTCGCGACGACGTCGTAGTAGTTGCCGGTCGGGGTCTCGGTCGCGTCCCTATGGACTAGACCCATGTGCCTTTCTCTCCGACGACGTTCGTTCACGCCACGTGCGATCAGCAACGTGCGTGGCAGCTTGGCGCTGTTTCGGCCTGGGCAGCTTCAGCGGCAGCTTCTACCGCGTCGAAGCCCCCGTCGTACGAAAGGGCAAACCCGACCGTAAGGCGGGGACGCAAAGCCACGGGACCCATCCGGGTCGGCCGGGCTGCCGAATCAAAGGAGCACCACCCCATGCGCACCTCTCACAAGCTGCTCGGCGCCGCGCTGCTCGTTGGCGTCGTCGCAACGACCGGCTCCGCGTTCACCGGATCCGGCCTCACGAACAGCGCCGGTGCCAGCCAGTTCGTCGGCGGCACGATCAGCCAGAGCGTGACCGGTGCCACGCTTTCCAGCCTCCAGTACACATTCGGCGATGCACCGGCCAACACGGCGGTGCACTCCTTCGCACTGACCTTCGCCGACGGAAACGCCGACGGCGTGACGCCAACGGTGGTGCTCAGCGGCGGTAACGCGGTCGCGTTCACCTGTGACGTCATCGCCGTCACCACACACCTGTCCACCTGCACTACGGCAGGGGTGGACCGCACCGGCGTCAGCAGCGTCGCCGTCACCGTCGGGAGCTAGCCCATGGCGGAGCGGTCCGCTGCGGCGGACCGCTCCGCCCTTCATCTTTGGACTGCGAGGGTTCGCATGCACCGCGCTGCGTCGATGGTCACCTGGCTCCTGACTGCCGCGCTCGGGTGCGTCATCGCTCTGGTGGCGACCGGCCAGTTCTCGATCGTCGAGACACACGGCATCAGCATGCGACCCACCTACACCCAAGGTGACCTCGTCATCGTCAGGCGCGATACCTCATATTCCGCCGGCCAGATCGCGGCCTACCGCTTGCCCGCCCGACGCGTCGTTGTGCTCCACCGCATCATGGCGAAAGACCCGGCCGGGTACGTGTTCAAGGGCGACAACAACACCTCGCTCGACTCCGCGCACCCGAAGCCGACGCAGCTCATCGGCCGCGCGATCGTGCACATCCCGCAAGGCGGAGTGTGGCTTCATCGCCTGGTCGCCCCGCTACCTGTGTCGCTGGTTGTGCTGCTCACGTGCGCCGGCGCCAGCCGCGCGCAGCACCGCACGCGAAGCAACCGAAGGAGACGTCGTATGTCACGAGCCGTGAGGCCAGGTCACCGCGTGGGTACGCTCGTGCTCTCACCAGCGATGCGTGGCGCTGCTGTCGGTGCCGCTGGCCTGGCCGTTCTCGGCGCGGCACTCGGCGTGCTCGCCTGGTCGGGGCCGGTGGAGGCGACACGCAGCCAGCAGGTGGGGTCGGGCAGGGCCGTGACGTTCAGCTACTCCGCCCAGGTGCCGCACAGCGCGGCGTACGACGGCACCAGTGTGGCGGCGCCGGATCCGGTCTTCCGCAAGCTCGCGAACCAGGTGGCCGTCTTGGTGTCCTACGACGGGGATCCGGGCTCGCTCGCGGTTGCCGCCGAGCTGGCGACACCGGACGGGTGGCACTCGACGGTCGTCCTCGCCCCCACGACTCGTTTCTCGACGCGGCGATACGACAGCAAGGTGAAGCTCGACCTCGCTGCACTCACCGCTCGCGGGCACGCTGCGGCCTCGGCGAGCGGAATGCCGGAGACCGACATCAGCGTCTCGATCCGCGCGACGGTCCGGACGGCGGCCGGTGCGACGTTCGCCCCGGCCCTTGCGCTGCGGCTCACTCCGCTCCAGCTGGCGTTGGCCGGCACACCGGCTGACCTGCACGTCACCGACAACGTCATGACGTCGCGGGTCACCACGGCACCACGCATGATCTCGCTGCAGCGCTGGCAGTTGGCGGCCGGTACCGGGCGCCTGGTCTCGGCCCTGATGTTGGCCCTGGCCATCGCCGTTGTGGCAATCGGGGGCTTCATCGCTCGGCGTCAACCGGGTGACGAGGTAAGCCGAATACGGCGCCGCTACGCGCCTTTGCTGAGTCGCGTCCTGCCCATCGATGTGCATGACGCCGGGTTGGTGGTGGACGTGCCCGAGTTCGACACGATGGCCAGACTCGCAGAGCGCAACGGCTCGCTGATCCTGCACTGGTCGGGCGGGAAGGTGGAGACGTATCTCGTGCGCGACGAGAGCACGACGTACCGGTTCCGAACCGACGCCGCTGTTTCACATGGTCAACGACACCTCGCGCAGGCGGCGTAAGCCGGCTGCCCACGCGGCCCTGCGGTCGCCGTACTAGGGACCTGGTTCGTCGGCACCAGACTGCGACGGGCCTTTCGTCCCTGTTGCCGGCGATGGCTGGGTGTCGATATCAGCAGGGACTCGGAGAGGACGACCATGGCGGTTGGCGACACAACACGAGAGCGCGAGATCGATCTGGCCGGGGGAGAATCGCTGCCGGCTGCTGATCTCCCTCTCACGGACGGGCTGCTCGCCGGGATTGCCACGGGACAGCTTCGCCTGCACTACCAGCCGATGGTCTCACTCGTCACTGGTGCGGTCGTCGGCGTCGAAGCCCTCGTCCGCTGGCAACACCCAGAGCACGGTCTGCTTGCCGCGGATGCGTTCATCGACGCGGCGGAACTCTCCGGCGTGGTCGTCCCGTTGGGCGAGTGGGTTGTCAATGAGGCATGCAGGGCCGCAGTGCGACTGCGGTCGCGCGACGCGGATGCACCCTTCGTCGCCGTGAACCTGTCGGCGCGGCAACTCTCCGACAGGTCGATCGCCGACACCGTTCGCGATGCCTTGGACAGGCACGGCTGCAAGGGGCAGTGGCTTGCGATCGAGATCACCGAGACAGCCGAGGTGAAGGTCATGGCCGCCGCGGTCGCGTCACTGACTGAGCTCAAGCACCTCGGGATCCGACTGGCGATCGACGACTTCGGGACGGGCTATTCAACGCTTCAGTACCTCACGACGCTGCCCGCCGATGTGCTCAAGCTCGACCGGTCCTTCATCGCTGCGCTCGGACGCGAGCCCGGCGACACCGCTCTGGTCGCGTCTGTGATCAGCCTGGCCCGTAACGTCGGCGTCGAGTGCGTCGCGGAGGGAATCGAGACTGTCGCGCAGCTCAAGGTCCTGCAGCAGCTCGGATGCCAGTTCGGGCAGGGCTATTACTTCTCCCGCCCGATCGACGAGACGGCCCTGATCGAGTGGCTGGACAAGCGCGTCCCGGTCGGATCGAGACCCGGCCGTCCGCACCCGATCCGCAGCCCCGAGACAGCGCGCATCCTCGCAATGTGCCAGAGCGGTACAAGCGCGCACACGGTCGCGGCGGCGTTGAACGCCGGCAACAGCCGGACCACGCGCGGTCGCCGCTGGTCGGCATCTGCTGTTGAGGGCGTCGTACGGATGGCCGCGCCGGCCCGCCGCCGGCCAGAGTAGTGACGACCAGCGGCAGCCGACGCTGGGCATGCGATGGTGGAGTTGTGCATGTTGCGACTGCCCCATGACGGAGGATTGGTTCGTCGAAGCAGTCGAGCGAGTCGCAGAAGCTGGTCGCCAGGCCGGCCTGGCAATCGAGACCGCGGTCGGTGCCTTACGTGAGGGGTGCGAGGCGCACAACGCTGGTCGTTCCATCGTCGATGTTGTCGACGAGCTGATTGTCGGCGGTGGGCGGGAGACTCGCCTGAGCGCGGCTGACGCGTTTCGTGACTATGAGCGCGCCATCGCCTCGCTGCGTGCCGGTGTCGTGCGCGCGCTTGTCGACGAGGGCGGCCTGTCGCTCACGGACGTGGCCAAGCGCATGCGGATCTCACGGCAGGCGGCTGCTCGCCTCTACGAGGCGGTGCCGGAGCGTGGCGGCGAAGGTCCCGACTGAAGCAGGACCAAAGGCCCTGTTGGCACCCCCGGGGTGCGGACCGACGGTCTGCTCATGACACCTTCCTCGCTCACCGCGACCGCGCAGCCCGACGGCGGCGCACGTCAGCTTGACGGTGCTGTTCTGGACCGGCAGTACGCGGAGATGATCGTCGAGTCGATCCCCCACATCGTGTGGACCACGTCACCGGACGGCGCAACGACGTACTTCAACCGCCAGGGCACGGACTACACGGGCTGCCCTCGAGAGACCAACTACGAGTGGAACTGGGTCACCCTCGTCCATCCCGACGACGCCGAGCGGGCGCTACGGGCCTGGCAGCACGCAACGATGACCGGCGAGGACTTCTCGCTGGAGTACCGGATTCGCCGTTTCGACGGCGTCTTCAGATGGCATTGCTTCCGCGCGAGTCCGGTCCGCGATGCTGCAGGCGAGATCGAGCTGTGGATTGGCACCGCAACCGACGTCGAGGACCAGAAGCAGCTCGAGCTCGCTTTGCGCCGCGCTGATCGGGAGGTCACGGAGACGGTCACGCTCTTGCAGAGCATCGAGGTCGCGACCCCCGTCGGTTTCAAGCTGGTCGATCGCGATCTGAGGGTCGTTCGGATCAACCAGATGCTCGCCGACCTTGAAGGCTGTGCTGTCGAGGAGTGCATAGGCCGGCCCGTCGCCGAGCTCGTGCCGGACCTCTGGCCACAGCTCGAGAACGTCTACCGCCGTGTACTCGCAGGCGAAGCCGTCAGCAACGTCGACGTGAGCAGGCCGAGTGCCGCGGATCCGCAGCGCATGCGCCACTGGCTTGCCAGCTACTACCCGGTGCGGATCGACGGCGAGATCGTCGGTGTCGGCAACGTCGTGGTCGACATCACCGAGCGGAAGGAGGCCGAAGAGTTCCGCGCCGTGGTCATGGACAACATGGCGGAAGGGCTCTACACCCTGGACGCGGACGGGCTCCTGACCTACCTGAACCCTGCCGCGGAGTCGATGCTCGGGTGGACCGAACGCGAGCTACGCGGCAAGTCGATGCATGCCACTGTCCACTTCCAGCGGGCCGACGGCAACAAGGTTCCAGCCGAGGAGTGCCCTCTTCTTCAGGTGCGAACCCAAGGCAGGGGCATTCGGATTCTCGACGACGCCTTTACCCGGAAGGATGGTTCGATCTTCCCCGTTGCCTACTCCTCCGCGCCACTGCGCAGTGGACCGACCAGCCAAGGTGTCGTCGTCGTCTTCCGCGACATCACCGAGGAGAAGAAGGAACAGGCGGCTACCCGCCGAGAGCTCGACGCCCTCACGTGGGTCGGTCGCATACGCGACGCGCTCGACGAGGACCGGTTCGTCCTGTACTCCCAGCCCATCGTCCCCCTCGCCGGCGGCCGTCCCAGCGAGGAGTTGCTCCTGCGCATGATCGGACGTGACAACGAAGTCATCCTGCCTGGCAGCTTCCTGCCCGCCGCGGAGAAGTACGGGCTGATCGGTGAGATCGACCGATGGGTCATCACGCAAGCCACCCGACATGCCGCCACAGGACGGGGCGTGATCGAAGCGAACCTCTCCGCTGCGTCGATCGGCACCTCCGATCTCTTGCCCTTCATCGACCAGCAGATCCGGGAAGCGCATGCGAACCCGGCTGACCTCGTCTTCGAGATCACCGAGACCGCACTCATGCAGGACATCACCGCGGGCGAAGCCTTTGCCCGGGGGCTCGCCGCACTCGGCTGCGGCGTGGCCCTCGACGACTTCGGCACCGGCTTCGGCAGCTTCACCTACCTCCAGAAGCTGCCCATCAGTCACCTCAAGATCGATATCGAGTTCGTCCGCGACCTGGTTACTCACCCCGACAACCTGCATGTGGTCAAGGCGATTGTCAGCCTGGCGCGCGCTTTCGGCCTCCAGACAATCGCAGAGGGCGTCGAAGACGAGCAGATCCTGACCGTGCTGCGCGCCGAAGGGGTGGACTTCGCACAGGGATTCCACCTGGACCGACCCGGGCCCATCAGTGACTACTGAGGCTCGTTCGCGCCCAGTGGCCCAGAATCGCTGGTTATGAGGATCGAGCTGGTGCGCGGGGACATCACGCAGCAGGACGTCGACGCGATCGTCACGGCCGCCAACGAGCAGCTGCGCGGTGGTCGGGGAGTCGACGGTGCCGTGCACGCTGCGGCCGGACCGCATCTGCTCGAGGCCTGCCGGCCGCTGGCGCCGTGCCCGGCCGGGTCGGCGGTCATCACGCCGGCGTTCGACCTCGCGCCGGTGAAGTGGGTCATCCACACGGTGGGCCCGATCTACTCCGGGCCGCAGGACGCGGTGGTGCTCGCTTCGGCGTACAAGACCTCGTTGCAACGAGCCGACGGGGTCGGTGCGACATCGGTCGCGTTCCCGGCGATCTCCGCGGGTGTCTACGGGTATCCGGGTGACGCTGCGGCCCGCGTCTCGGTGGAGGCGCTGCGGACGGCGACGACCGAGGTCGAGGTCGTGCGGCTGGTGGCGTTCGACGAGACGATGCACGGCTGGTGGGCCGAGGCGCTGGGCTAGCCAGGTTTCTGTGGTTCCGATCCGTTGAAGACGGCGAAGAGCCAACGGCCCTGGGTACGCCGGAGGACGCCGCTCAGCCGGTAGGGATCGGCAGCGATGACCGCTTGGCCGTCAGGGGTGGTCAGGACGCCCGTGCCGGACGCGACGAACCACACGACGTCGCCCAGGTGCCCGGCGGTCCGGACCTGCCAGGTCCAGGAGACGGTGTCCGGCCGCGCGCAGATGCCGGTGAACATCGCGCGCAGCTCGTCGCGGCCGACGGCCTCCTCGCCGTCGTCCGAGCCGAAGGAGGCACCTTCTCGGGTGAAGAGCTCCAGCACCTGTTCCGGGTCGTGGGTGGCGAGGGCGGCCACGAGACCGTGGAGGGCGTCGTCTGCGGTGGCGGTGGCGTCGATCACGTGAGGCATCCTGCCCTGCCTGGGGCTGAGCGCTCACCCGAGTTGAGGAGCAGACGTTGGCCACGCTCGAACGGGAAGGCGCGGTCTTCGTGCTCGACCTCGGCGAAACGGAGAACCGCTTCAACGCTGACTCTCTCGCCGAGCTGTCGACGCTGCTCGACGAGGTCGAGGGAGCCGAGGGCCCGAAGGCGCTGGTGGTGAAGGCGACCGGGAAGTACTGGTCGAACGGGCTCGACCTGGACTGGATGATGGCCGACCCGGAGCGGGCCGGGCCGCTGCTCGCCGGCGTACATGCGCTGTACGCGCGGGTGCTGGTCATGCCGATGCCGACGGTCGCGGCGATCACCGGGCATGCGTACGCCGGCGGCGCGATGCTGAGCGTTGCTTTCGACATCAAGGTGATGAGGGTCGACCGCGGTTACTGGTGCCTGCCCGAGGTCGACCTAGGGCTGCCGTTCACTCCGGGGATGAACGCCCTGCTCGTCGCGAAGCTCCCGAAGCGCACCGCGCACGAGGCGATGACGACAGCCCGGCGCTACACAGCGCCCGAGGCACTGGCTGCGGGCATCCTCGACGCGACGGCCGAGGAAACCGCAGTCGTCAGTACGGCGATCGAACGCGCGGCCGCGCTGGCAAGCAAAGCCAGCCCCGCCCTCGGCGAGATCAAGACCCGGCTGTACGCAGATGCCTTAGCCGCGCTGGGCTGAAGTCGCCGCGCGGAGCTCGCACCCCAAGACGACCTGCGCGGACGCGGCACGCTGCTGACGGAAACTCCTAAGCCTCGATCCGTGTGTCGAGCCGGTGCTGGGGAAGGGCACGAACGTGCAGAGTGCTCGTGGTGCGGGCGTCCTCAGGTTGCTCGAGGGGTACCAAGCCACGATCTCGCCGTATGTCCAGCGTCATACCTCGATCCGCTGCGTCTACGAGCCTTCTTGCTCGGAGTACATGCGTCTCTGCGTCGCGAGATGGGGCACTGCGCGAGGCGTCGCGATGGGTCTCAGACGGCTCGCACGATGTCGCCCTGGTTATGGCGGCATCGACTATCCGAAGGGGCTTCCAAGTGGCGTATCACATTCAGAACATCGGTTCGGCCTTCAATGACAAGGCCATTGCCGGTCTGGTGAACAAGTTGAATGCCAACGAGCAGCAGGGCTGGAACTTCCACTCCGTCATGATGATTGAGCACCGGACCTGTCTGGGACTGGTCAAGACGAACAGCTACCTCGCCATCTTCAAGCACTCGTAGGTCGGCCGCGCCAGCCGCGGCCCACGTCGCTCTGAAGGACCCGTTGAGTTCCTGCGCCTTGTGGCGCGATAGTGGTCGGCGAGCCGACGCCCGGAGCGCGTCGCCTCTCAGAGGAACGTCCATGAAGTACGACCGCCCGATCCATGAGCTGCTCAAGGACGCCGCGGCTCAGCTCACAGAGCCTTTCTCTGCCAAAGACATCGTCGCGTGGTTCAACGCGCATTACCCCGACGTGGCTACCTCTGCAGTGCGCGCACACATCCAGGCGATGACCGGCAACGTGCAGAATCGCGAGGAGAACCACCCATACCTGGGAGCCCGCCCCCCGGTGCTTCGACGTGTCGGGCACGGGGTCTACGTCCGTTGGTCAGGCTCAGCAATCGCGGATCGGTTATCGGCTGTTGTCTCAAAGACGGTGCCTTCAATTGCTCAAGTCGCCGCAGCAGCCGCGTCCCGCGCAGACCCGGTACCGCTTGCTCATTCAGAAGAGTGGTTCTGGGAAGGCAATGTTCAGTCGAGGCTCTTGTCGCACCTCGTGAGTCAAGGCTGGGACGTCGTTCGGGTTGCGGACACTCGGTCACGAGAGAGCGGGACCGATGTGATCGCACGTCGTGGGGGGCGGCTGCTTCACGTTGAGGTCAAGGGATGGCCGTCGGCGGCCTATCGGGATCCCGCGAAGGCGCACCTTAAGAAGCCCACCCTTCCGGCCACGCAGGCGAGGGTCTGGTTTAACGACGCCGTCGTCCACGGCTTGCGGCTGCGCGAGGCGCACCCCGAGGACGAGGTGGCCTTGTGCTTTCCGGACAAGGACACGTACCGAGCTTTGTGCCGCGGAATCGCCGGCAGTCTTAGGAAGTGTGACGTCGATCTTCTCGTCGTTGATGTCGACGGGCGGGTCAGTGAGGTCTAGCGACGACGCCTCCGCTTCCCGCTACGCCTCGCAGGCGATCCCGTCGCCGTCGCGGTCCTTCTCGCTGTTTTCCTCGTACAGCTCACTGCTGTAGTAGGGCCTGTAGGTGGCGTGGCCGCCGTTGGAACGGTGGTCCACGGCGCCGGGTCGTGCGACTCCGCCGGGGTAGTCCTGGCGAAGCTCGGTGCAGTTCGCGTACGAGTTCCCAGTCGGTGCCGAAGCAGTCGTTGCTTGCTGCTGGTTCGAGCTCTGTGCAGCCTGCTTGTCGGCAGCCGCCTTGTCGGCAGCGGCCTTGTCGGCAGCGG
>JAODNA010000063.1 GCA_025465135.1 Frankiales bacterium
ACAGGACCGGCAGCCGCAGCCGGGCGGCCAGCCGGTAGGCCCGCGCCGCGAGCCGGTAGCCGTCGGGGGTCGGCCGCTGCCCCTGCTCGGCCGCGACGGCGACGCCGACGACCGGCCGTCCGGACAAGCGCCCCACGACGGCCGCGACCGTGTCGTCACCCCGCGCTGCCCGGAGCGCCACGGCGTCGGTGAGCAGCGCGGCCAGCAGCTGCCTGCCCCCTTGCGTCCGATTGCGCGCGCGCTGGACCTGCGCCCGTCCTGGGACGTCCGTGCTCGCGCTGGCGCTGGGGCTGGCCGGAGCAGCGGCGCCCGGCTCAGGTGTCAGCGCCGTCAGCACCTGCCGCAGCCACGTCGCGACCTCCTCGCCCGGCAGGAGCGCATCGACCAGACCGGCGGCGTACGCCGACTCCGCGGTGTGGCTTCCCGCCGCGGGCAGCGTCCCGGTGAAGGCCTCGACGACGCGCGGCCCCGCGAAGGCGACGGTCGCCCCCTCCACGGCGACGCGCAGGTCGGCGCCGGACGTGACGCTGATCCAGACGCCCCCCGTCGTCGGCGCGTCCGCGACGGACAGGTGAGCCAGGCCGGCATCCGCGAGCGACCGCAACGCGAGGCGGGCCCGGGGGATGCCGACCAGCGCGGCCATGCCCTCCTGGAGCCGGGTGCCGCCGGACCGCACCAGCGTCAGCAGCGGGACGCCGTCGGCGACCGCGGCTGCGGCCGCCGCCTCGAGCACGGTGGCGTCGTCCTCGCCGAAGCTGCCGCCGAACGTCGAGAAGTCCCACGCCGCCGCGACCGCGTCCGGGAGGCGCCACGCGGTGACCGCGGTCCTCGGCGTGTAGCCCGGCCAGCGAGCCGGGTCGCGGCCGGCGACGGGCACGTCGAGGCGCGTGCCGCCGGCGAGCAGCGGACTACGCCAGTCGCCGTCGTTCATGAGCCGCTCATGGCCGCGTACTCTTCCACTGATCCCGACGTCCCCTTGGAGCCCTGCGTGACGACCCCCACCGGCCGCATCCGCGTCGTGGTCGCCAAGCCCGGGCTCGACGGGCACGACCGGGGCGCCAAGGTCGTGGCCCGCGCCCTGCGCGATGCCGGCATGGAGGTCAACTACACCGGCCAGCACCAGACGCCCGAGCAGATCGTCGAGACGACCGTCCAGGAGGACGCCGACTGCGTCGGGCTGTCCGTGCTGTCGGGCGCGCACATGACGCTGTTCGCCCGGGTGATGGAGCTGCTGCGCGAACGCGGCGCCGAGGACGTTGTCGTCTTCGGCGGCGGGATCATCCCGGAGGACGACATCCCCGAGCTGACCAAGCTCGGCGTCGCCAAGGTCTTCACACCCGGCGCCGCGACGATGGAGCAGATCGTGGCGTGGGTCCGCGAGCACGTCGGCGTGCAGCCCGCCGCCTAGGCCCTTCTCCGACGTACGACGGCGGCGAGCCCGAGCAGCCCGAGACCGGCTAGCGGGAGCAGCGGGTCGGGACCCGTCCGCGGCAGCTGCTGCGGTGCAGGGGCCGGCGCCTTGGGCGGCGGTACGACAACCGGAGGGCGGGCCGCCTGGGCCTGCACACCGGGGAGCGTGAAGGTCGAGCCCGCGCCGGTGGCGACCGTGATCCGGTCCGGGACCTTCGCGTTGTACGACGTCGCGTCGGTGCTCGCGAGGGTCAGCCGGACGGCGTGTCCCTTGGCGAAGCGGTGGGCGAACCCGACCAGCTTCAGGTCGACCGGCTTGGCGACGTTGCCGGCCGGAACGCGCACCGGCGCGATCAGCCGGTGGATGAGAGTGGCGGTGCCGTCGGGCGCCACGTCGAAGACCTTGCCGAAGAAGACCAGGTCCGTCGGCGCGACGTGCGACAGCATCAAGTGGGCCGACGGGATGCCGACACTGATCACGTCCGTGCTGAACGGCTTCGACGTGAACGAGACGCTCTGCCCCGGCTGCTCGGTCGGCGGCAGTGGGTTCTGCGGGCTCGACGCCGGACCGGTGAAGTTGGACGTCTCGCTGTACGCCGGTGGTACGCCACCCGGCGGGTTGATGAAGGAGGCCGACCCGGCCGCCGCACCGGACGTCACGAGAGCGTCGGCGCCGGACAGGGTGAACGTCGTCGTACCCGCAATCGGGAAGGCCGGAGCCGAGCCGTACTGCTCGTCGTTGGCCCCCGTGCCGCCGTACGGCACCCAGTCGCGGTAGAACGTGAAGCCGGGCGACGCGTCCGGCGTGCCGCGCAGCGCGCTGTCGAGGAACGCCAGCGTCCGCAGCGACAGGTAGCAGTCGTCGAGGCCGGTGAAGTCGGCGCCGCCGGTGCCGCGGCCGTAGACGTCGCACTCTCCCGGCAGCGAGTCGTAGCCGCCGTGACCGCCGGAGTTCCAGATCATCTTCACGGGCACGCCGTTGCGCCGCAGTGCCGTGTAGGTCGCGACCGCGTCGTTCTCGTTGAACAGCGTGTCCGACTGGCCCTGCACCAGCAGGACGGGGATGCGCAGCTTGTCGATCTGGGTCGCTGCGCTGGCATCGGCGAGCAGCGCGCGGTCGGCGTCCATGGGGTCACCCGTCGCGGAGATGCCGGCGTAGGTGAGGCAGACCTGGGCGTAGAAGCCGGGGCACGGCGCGCCGGCGACCGTGGCCGGGTCGCCGCTCGCGAGCTTGTCCTGCGGGCAGCCGCCGGCCGGCTGCGGCGGGATGCCCGGCGGCGCCCCGCCGATCGGGTTGGCGTTGCCGGAGACGAAGAACAGCGTCGTCCACTGCTGCTTGAACACGCCCTGCTGGTTGAGGGTGTGCGTGAAGCCGGTGGGGTCACCGGGCGCGACGTAGTTGTTGGGGTCCAGCGAGTACGCGAGGTTGTTCCAGGTGCGGCCCGGCGAGATCGCATGGATGCGCTTGTCGTTCTCGGCGACGTTGGCCTGGATGCCGCCGCCGTACGAGCCGCCGACCATGCCGACGACCGATCCGTTGGCGTCGTGCTTCACGGCAGCGAGCGGGTCGAGCACCTTGGTGATGAGCTGCTGCGCGTCCTTCACGTCGTACGTCCGGCTCTGCAGGGTCACGCAGCCGCTCGAGCTGCCGAAGCCCTGCGCGGTGTAGGTGAGCACGACATATCCGTGGCGGGCCAGGAAGGTCGCGCTCGACACGACCTCGCCGGCCGTCTTGCTGAGACCGAAGCCGTGCGTCATGAGAATGGCCGGCTGCGGGCTGGCCGCCGTGGCGTTGTCGGGGACGTAGAGGCGGGTGTCGATGGTCGCGTCGTGCGTGTTCGCCGGGCCGTCCTTGACGGTGACGAGGGCGTCCTTCGTCGTGAACGTGTGGGCACCGCGCTGCGGTGTCACGGTGTCGGCGTAGGCCGGCACGGATGCGCCCATCACGAGGACGGGCGCGAGCAGGACGAGCAGAGGCTTCATGTGCCTACTGTGCCCACTGCGTCAGGAAGTACGGCGTCTCCACGCCACGAGACCGACGACGAGCAGCGCCGCAACCGGGAGCAATGCCGCGGCGGGCACTTCCGGGACCGCTGGTGTCGGGGTCGGCATCGGGTGCGTCAGGAAGAAGTCGTACGACGCCGCGGTGATGTCCGGCCCGAGGGGGTCGGTGTAGGGGCCGTCGCCCGGGGAGTGCGGCTGGGCGTGCGTCATGCCGTGGATCAGCCAGAGCTCGACGCTGTCGCCGGCGTAGGTGCTCACGGTGTAGGGGTAGTTCGAGAGCCCGGCGACGCCGCCCGGGCAGGTCCAGGTGTTGTTGTGGATGCACGCGTCGCCGGTGCCGGGCTGCGGCGTGCCGTCGGGGGCGTAGGTGGTGTCCGCAGACTGGCGCGACACCGAGCCGTTGGCAGACCCGTCGTCGGCGAGGTCGTCGGCGCCGAGCCAGGACTGCACCAGGGCGACGCTCTGGGCTGCCGGGTTCAGCGTGTCGGCGGTGCCGTTCTCGACGAACAGGGGGACGACGCGCGCCCGCGAGCCCATGGCGGTGTTGGTCAGGGCGCCACTCGCATCGGCGCAGGTGCGGTAGGCGCAGCCCGCCAGCGAGGCGGCCGCGGCGAAGACGTCGGGGTAGGTGGCAGCGAGGATCACGGACATGTCGGCGCCCGCGCTGATGCCCTCGACGTAGACCCGATCGGGGTCGGCCTGCGTCTCGGCGACGACGTGTCGGGTGAGGCCGGCGAGGACGGCCGGCTCGCCGCTGCCGCGGCCCTGGTCCTCGGGCAGGAACCAGTTCCAGCAGCCGATGCCGTTGCCGTCGGCGACAGGTGCGGACGAGTTCGCGGACTGCACCTGCTGCGGGTAGACCACGGTGAAGCTCTTGGTGTCGGCGAGCTCGTTGAAGCGCGTGGCCTGCATCGCCTGCTCGGCGGTCTGGTTGCAGCCGTGCAGGAACACGACGACGGGGCTGCCGGGCTGCAGGCCCGCCGGGGTGTACTCGAGGTAGGTCCGGGTCAGCCCGCCGGGCTCGGTGTAGGAGTGGGTGCTCACGTCACCGGCGCCCGCGGCCGACGCGGGTGGCATGAGCCCGAGCAGCCCCGCCGAGACGGCGGCGAGCAGGGCGAGGGGGCGCGCGAGACGCATGGGGGAGGCTCCGGGCAGTCGCTGGGTGCTGACCAGGTTCGACGCCGGACGCCTGCTCACCTGCCCGATTCGCAACCCGGCCGGGTCGGTCGTTACCCTCGCCGGGAAGCTTTCCCGGCAGACGCGGCGACAGGACAGGACCCCTCGTGGACCTCATGGAGTACCAGGCGAAGGAGCTCTTCGCCAAGCACGGCGTGCCCGTGCTCCCCGGCGAGACCGTCGACACGCCAGAGGCGGCCCGCGGCGTGGCCGAGCGCATCGGCAAGCCGGTCGTCGTCAAGGCGCAGGTCAAGACCGGCGGTCGCGGGAAGGCAGGCGGCGTCAAGCTCGCCGACACGCCAGAAGAGGCGGTCGCGCGGGCCACGGACATCCTCGGGCTCGACATCAAGGGTCACCTGGTGCGCAAGGTCCTCGTGACCGAGGCCAGCGACATCGACACGGAGTACTACGTCTCGTTCCTGCTCGACCGGGCCAACCGCTCCTACCTGGCCATGGCCAGCGCCGAGGGCGGCATGGAGATCGAGCAGCTGGCCGTGGAGCGGCCGGAGGCGCTCGCCAAGGTCCCCGTCGACGCGGTGAAGGGCGTCGACGAGACGAAGGCGCGCGAGATCGTCGCCGCCGCGAAGATCCCGGCCGACGTCGCCGACCAGGTCACGGCCATCGTGCAGTCGCTGTGGCAGGTCTTCGTCGAGGAGGAGGCGACGCTCGTCGAGGTCAACCCGCTGTGCCGCACACCAGACGGCCGCATCGTGGCGCTCGACGGCAAGGTCACGCTCGACGGCAACGCGGAGTTCCGGCACAAGGACGTCTTCTCGGCGTACGCCGACGTCGTGGCCGACGACGACCTCGAGGGACGGGCAAAGGCCAAGGACCTCAACTACGTGAAGCTCGACGGCCAGGTCGGCATCATCGGCAACGGTGCCGGACTCGTCATGTCGACGCTGGACGTCGTGGCGTACGCCGGCGAGAAGCACGGTGGCGTCAAGCCCGCCAACTTCCTCGACATCGGGGGCGGCGCCTCGGCGCAGGTCATGGCCGATGGCCTCGAGATCATCCTGAGCGACCCCGACGTGAAGTCGGTGTTCGTCAACGTCTTCGGCGGCATCACGTCCTGCGACGCGGTCGCCGACGGCATCGTGCAGGCGCTGGGCATGCTCGGCGATGCGGCCCACAAGCCGCTCGTCGTACGGCTCGACGGCAACAACGTCGACGAGGGACATCGCATCCTGTCGGAGGCCAACCTTCCGCAGGTCACGGTCGTCGACACCATGGACGGCGCGGCCGACAAGGCCGCCGAGCTGGCTGGAGCTGCTCTGTAATGGCGATCTTCCTGACCGAGCAGTCTCGCGTCATCGTCCAGGGCATCACGGGGTCCGAGGGGACCAAGCACACCCGGCGGATGGTCGCCTCGGGCACCAACGTCGTCGGCGGCGTCAACCCGCGCAAGGCGGGGTCCGACGTCGACGGCATCCCGGTCTTCGCGACGGTCGCCGAGGCGATGAAGGAGACCGAGGCCGACGTCACGGTCGTGTTCGTGCCGCCGGCGTTCGCGAAGGACGCGGTCGTCGAGGCGATCGACGCGCAGATCGGGCTCGCTGTCGTCATCACCGAGGGCATCCCGGTGCAGGACTCGGCGTGGTTCTGGCAGTACAACGTCGATGCCGGGCAGACCACGCGCATCATCGGACCGAACTGCCCCGGTCTCATCAGCCCTGGCAAGTCCAACGCCGGCATCATCCCGGCGACCATCACCGGCCCGGGGCGCATCGGCCTCGTCAGCAAGAGCGGCACGCTGACCTACCAGATGATGTACGAGCTGCGTGACTTCGGCTTCTCGACCGGCGTCGGCATCGGCGGCGACCCGGTCATCGGCACGACGCACATCGACTGCCTGGCTGCGTTCGAGGCCGACCCGGAGACCGACGCGATCGTGATGATCGGCGAGATCGGCGGCGACGCGGAGGAGCGCGCGGCGGCCTACATCGCCGACAACGTGAAGAAGCCGGTCGTCGGGTACGTCGCCGGCTTCACCGCCCCGGAGGGCAAGACGATGGGTCACGCCGGCGCCATCGTGTCGGGCTCCTCGGGCACCGCGGCCGCGAAGCAGGAGGCCCTCGAGGCTGCCGGTGTGAAGGTGGGCAAGACGCCGTCGGCGACCGCCGAGCTCATGCGCGAGGTCATGAAGAACCTCTAGCCCGGACGACGGCGAGCCGCCCTCACCTGCGGCGGTGCGCGGGCGACACTCGGGACGAGATGACTGACACCCTGAGCCGGCCCGCGCGCTCCACCGCGCGACGCCCTGATCAGCCGGGTCAGCGGTCGCGAGGCCCGCTCGAGGCCGGGCTGCTCGGAGCGGTGTGGGCTGTCTGTGCCGGCCTCGTCGCCGCCGCGGTGCCGGTGCTGCTCGTCTGGGCCGCCGACGGTCGTTCGGGAACAGGCGCAGCCGCGGCCATGCGAGCTGCCGGGCAGGTGTGGCTCGTGGCGCACGGGACCGGCCTCGAGGTGCCCGGCGGCATGCTCGGCTTCACGCCCCTCGGCCTGCTCGCGCTGCCGATCGCCTTGCTGCTGCGCGCCGCCGGACACGGTGCGCGGGAGTGCCGCGTGACCTCGTTGCGGCAGGCGTCCCTGCTCGCGGTCGCGATCGCCGTGCCGTACGGTGTTCTCGCGGCCGTCGTCGCCGCCCTCGCGTCGACCACGCAGGTGCACCCGGTGCCGTGGCAGGCCCTGGCCGGCGGCTGCGCCGTGGGCGCTGCCGGGGGGTTCGCCGGCGCGATCCGGGGGGCGAAGCTCTGGCCGGCGGTCCTTCCGGCGCTGCCGCTGCGGGCGGCCCGGCTCCTCCCGGCGACGG
>JAODNA010000065.1 GCA_025465135.1 Frankiales bacterium
GACCAGATGGCCCAGCTGATCATCGCGCAGCGCGGCTACCAGGCGAACCTGCAGACCATCGACCGGGCCACCAAGAGCTACCAGGCTGCGCTGCAGCTCGGAAAGGGCTGATCATGACCTCCCCCATCGGAAGCGTCGCCGCTTTCTCCGGCATCCCCGCGACCGGCCTCGGCGCCGACATGAGCGTGGGCACCACGACCAGCACGGCTGCGACCCCGGGCGCCGGCGACAGCTTCGCCAACGTGCTGGCGTCGTCCCTGGACAACCTGCAGGGCGCCCAGTCGAAGGCGGACAACCTCGCTGTGCAGGCCGCCACCGGTGACCTCAAGGACGTGCACGACTACATGATCGCCAGCAACGAGGCATCGCTGGCGACGCAGATGACCGTGACACTCAAGAACAAGGCCGTTGACGCGTTCAACCAGATCATGGGGATGCCCGTCTGATGAAGCCGTTCCTCGCCGGGGCGACGGAGCGCATCCGCGCCGTCCTCTCCACGATCAGCCTGGGGCAGAAGGTGGTCATCGGCCTGCTGCTGGCCGGGCTGCTCCTCGGCGGCTTCTACTTCTTCAGCTGGGTCACCACTCCCGCGCAGGCTCCGCTGTTCTCCAACCTGGCGTCCAAGGACGCGTCGGCGATCGTCGACGAGCTCACCGCCGAAGGCGTTCCCTACACGCTGACCGACGGCGGCCAGACCATCATGGTGGCCAACGACAA
The DNA here is from genome assembly GCA_025465135.1 of Frankiales bacterium. Taxonomy (GTDB): domain Bacteria; phylum Actinomycetota; class Actinomycetes; order Mycobacteriales; family SCTD01; genus RYN-124. The sequence goes on from JAODNA010000065.1 coordinate 718, forward strand.
GGTCTACGGCCTGCGTCTCACCATGAGCGGCAAGGGCCTGCCGGCCGGCCAGGACACGGGTTACGCACTGCTCGACCAGCAGGGCATCACCACCAGCCAGTTCCAGCAGAACGTCACCTACCAGCGGGCCATCGAGGGCGAGCTGCAGAAGACGCTCGAGGCGCTCCAGGGCGTGCGGACGGCTGTGGTGCACCTCGCGCTGCCGAAGGACCAGGTCTTCGTGACCGACCAGGCCAAGCCGACCGCCTCCGTGCTGCTGGACCTCACGACGGGTACCCAGCTCAGCGGGGAGCAGATCCAGGCGGTCACCAACCTGGTCTCCTCCGCCGTCCAGGGCATGGACCCCAGCGCGGTCACCGTCGCCGACTCCAGCGGCCAGGTGCTCTCCTCCCCCGCCGGTGGTCTCAGCCCGGCCGCCGGCGACGCGCGCTCGCAGGTGGAGAAGTCCTACGAGGACCGGCTCAGCTCGAACGCGCAGTCGATCCTGGATCGCGTCGTCGGGTCGAACCACGCCGCCGTCTCGGTGCGCGCCGCGGTCGACCTCTCGCAGAAGCAGTCGACCGCCGACAGTTACTCCTACACGCCGGGTACGCCCCCGCTGTCCTCCAGTGGGTCCACGGAGAAGTACAACGGAAACGGGACGCCCGTGGGCGGAGTGCTCGGCCCGTCGAGTGCCCCGATCGTCCCCTCCAGCGGTAGTGGGTCGAACTACACCAAGAGCGACGCGACCAACAACAACGCGGTGGGGAAGACGACGACCACCACGGTCACTCCTCCCGGCGGCCTCCAGCGGCTGACCGTCTCGGTCGTGCTCGACAGCGCGGTCGCCGGCAAGCTCAACCAGAACCAGATCCAGAGCCTGGTGGGCAACGCCGTCGGGATCGACCCCACCCGCGGCGACGCGATCACCGTCGCGACCATGCCGTTCGACAACAGCGCCGCCAAGCAGGCTGCCGCGGACCTGGCCTCCGCCCGTGCGGCCGACGCCAGCGCCCAGATGTGGTCGATGATCCGCACCGGCGGCATCGTCGGCGGGATCCTGCTGATCATCCTGCTGGTCTGGCTCCGCGCCCGGCGCAACGCCGGGGAGTACGAGGAGGACTACGAGTCCCTCGACCTCTCCGAGGACATGCTCGCCGAGCTCGACCGGCTGCGGATCTCGAGCACCCGCGAAGAGGTCAAGCCAAAGCTGAAGCCCAAGGTCGACAACGCGGCGCTCGAACTCGAGGCCGCCGAGCGGCAGAAGGTCAGAGGGGACATCTCGGCCATGGTCAGCGAGAAGCCTGACGAGGTCGCCGCCATGCTCCGCGGCTGGTTGAGCGAGTCCAAGTCATGACCATCGCCAGTGTCGAGCAGCTGGTCGGCATCGGGGGGACGGCCGCCCCGGCTGCGGCCGAGGTCGCGCGCCCCGAGCTCCCCGGGCTGCGCAAGGCTGCGGTCTTCCTCGCCCAGATGAGCAAGGAGGAGGCCGGCGTCCTGCTCAGCAAGCTGCGCCCGCGTGAGGTCGAGGCGCTGACGCGCGAGCTGATGCGCCTGGGCTCCGTCGAGTCCGATGACGTCGACGACGTCATGAACGAGTTCCACGGCCTCATGACCGCGCAGCACTTCATCGGCCGCGGCGGCGTCGAGTTCGCCCGTGAGATCCTGGCCGCCGGGCTGGGCGAGGACAAGGCCGGGGACATCCTCTCCCGGCTCAACGTCGTCTACACCGAGGTGCCCTTCGCCTCGATGCGCAATGCCGACGTCCGGCAGCTGGTCACCTTCCTCAAGGACGAGCACCCGCAGATCATCGCGCTGGTGCTGGC
>JAODNA010000068.1 GCA_025465135.1 Frankiales bacterium
CAGGGTCACGTCGACTGGGCCGAGACCGGCCACTTCGAGGGCGCTATCGCCTGGATGAAAGACCTGAGGCGCGCGCCCGTGCCGGCCCGGATCGACTACACGTTCTACCCGTCGCACCAGCGCGCCGACCTCGGCACCGGGCCGTCGGGAGCCTGGTGGGTCCAGGGCCTGCGCGCGCGGACGCACGAGGCCGGCGCCCTGGGGTCGGTGTCGGCCGTCTCGCACGCCCTGCCCGATCCGCAGCCGATGCTGATCCGCTCCCAGGATGCGCTGAACAACGCCGACGGCCCGGCGGCGGTCCAGCAGCTGGCGTGGGGCGCGACGAAGGCCGGCCCGGCCGCCAGTCCGTCGATGGACCTGACGCTGCGCAACGTCGCAGCGGCGCAGCTCCAGCTCGGGCCGGCCGGCCTGCGCGGGCCGGCCACGATCACCGTCGCGACCGACGGTCCTACCCGGCTCGGGCTCCAGGGCCTCGCCGCCGGATCGGTCGTCCGCGTCGGCCGCGTGCTCGTCGGGACGGCCGACCGTTCAGGCTCCGCAGCCGTGTCCTTGGCCGCCGGCAAGGCCGTCATCACCCTCGGCGCCGGCGCGCGTCCTTCGACGGCTGGCTCGGTGAGCGCTTCCAGCTTGCCGACGACCGGTGGCTCCCCCGCGATCCCCGTCTTAGCGGTCCTGTCGCTCCTGACCGCAGCAGCGGCCCGGCGGCGCGCCACTTGCCCGAGCTAAGGAGCGAGTCGGCGGTCGAGCAGTCCGAGCAGCGCATCCCAGTGCCTCTGCTCGGCCTCTGCGTCGTAGACCGGCATGTCGCTCATGGTGAAGCCGTGCGAAGCGCCGGCGTACAGCTCGGAGGTGTAGCGGACGCCGGCGGCGTCGAGAGCCGCCTCGAGCCGCGCGATCTGCTCGGGGGGTGCCGATGCGTCGTTGTCGGCGTGCGCGAAGTAGAGCTCGGCCTCGACGCGACCGACCAGGGTGTGCGGGCCCGAGCTCTCCTCGGGGGCGAGGTTGCCGCCGTGGAAGCTCGCGGCGGCGACGACGCGATCCGGCAGCTGCGCGGCGGCCCGCAACGACAGCGCCCCACCCATGCAGTAGCCCGTCGTCGCCATCGGCCCCGCCGCGATACCAGGCTGGGCGTCGAGGAAGTCGACGTAGGCCCGCGTGTCTCGCGCGGCGACGTCGGGCGTGAGGCTCGTGATGTGGCCGCGCAGCTCGGCGAACACCGCGGGCCGGTCCTCGCTCTGCAGCCGCGCCACCAGGTCGGGCAGGACAGGCGCCCGGCCGGCCCGGTAGAACAGGTTCGGAACGAGGACCGCATAGCCGTGAGAGGCGATGCGGTCGGCCATCTCCTCGAGCCGCGGCCGCAGCCCGATGCCGTCCATGAAGAGCAGCACCGGCGGATGCGCACCGGCCGCCGGCCGGACGATGTAAGCGTCAGCCGTCCCATCGGGAGTGGGCACGTCGACGTGCTGCCGGGTCAGGTCGGTCATGCCCGGGACACTACGGCGACGCGCCGTCCCCTATCTTCGCGGCGTGACGACAACCGGTGCACCCGGGCGCGCACCGCGGCGGGGGGTCGGCGTGCTCGTGGGCGCCCTTGCCCTCTTCGTCGTCGGCGCCTCGGTGGCCCTGCTGCTCCTCCAGCGCAGCTCACACCGCGGTGGCGCGGGCTCCTCGGAATCGAAGGTCGGTCAGGCACTCGCGCAGGTCCAGCTGGGAGCAGTGGGCAGTACGCCGGATCCCGACCAGCTCGTTGCGGCCGCGCGCATCCTGCAGCACCGGCTCGGCCTCTACGACCCCCACCACGCCTCCACGGTCGCCGTTGTCGGGGACCACCTGTCCATGGACGCGCCGGAAGCGGCCGTCTCGCACCTCGACGAGCTGCTCTCCCCGGGTCGGCTGCGCTTCCGCGAGGTCCTCGATGCGGCGCCACCCCACGGGACGTGCCCGGCGGCGACGAGCGACGACGACCCTGATGCCGACGTCGTCGCCTGCGCCTCCGACGGCTCGGAGCAGTACCACCTCGGCAAGGCCGCCGTCGTCGGGACGGATGTGAAGAAGGCGACGGCGCAGCAGGACCAGCAGCTCGGCCAGTGGCAGGTCCTCATCGCCTTCACCGGCGCGGGACAGCAGAGGTTCACCGACCTCACGACCCAGCTCGTCGGCAAGCGGCTGGCCATCGAGCTCGACGGGGTCGTCATCACCGCACCGACGATCCAGACCACGATCGACGGGGACGCGCAGGTCACTGGCTCCTTCACGCAGAGCAGCGCAGAGGCCCTCGCCAACGACCTCTCCCACGGCGCGCTGCCCCTCACGTTGCACCGGCTCTGATCGAAATCAGGCCGCCGGGCGGGCCGGGACGCGCACGCCCATCAACGTGCAGACGGCAACAACCGCACCGCTGACGAACAGGGCGACACCGAAGGACCCGTGGTCGATCAGCAGCCCCGCTGCCAACGGACCGATGACCGAGCCGAGGTCACTCGCCATCTGCCACACCGCGACCGCCGTACCGCCCCTGCCCGCCACCACGTCGCCGACGATCGCCGCGGGCGCGACGCCGAGCACTGCCGCACCCGCAGCGAACACGGTCATGGCGAGCAGCAGCGTGACCGGCCCGGTGACGAGGGCCAGCCCGCCCAGTGACACGGCCGTGATGGCGCCGCCGGCCAGCAGCATCGGGCGGCGCCCGATCTCGTCGACGGCCTTGCCCGCGGGCAGCAGCAGCACGGCCTGCACCAGGGCGGCGACGACGAAGGCCGCACCGATCCAGCCCGGCGCGAGGTGCAGGTGACGGACGACGAGGAGCGGTACGACGGTGCTCCGCACGCCGAGGACGCTGAAGCCGACGGCGAAGTTGCCGGCCAGCGCGGCCCGGTAGGCGCGGCTCTCGAGCGCCGTCCGCAACGAGGTCCGGGGCAACGGGACCACGACCTCGGGAGCGCTGCTCTCCTCCGCCACGCCGAGCGTGACCTGAGCGAGCTCGTCGCGCAACGCCGCGCGCGGCAGCATCGCCGCCGCGACCGCCATGGCGAGGACGAGCGTCGCGACGTACAGGAAGAACGGCGCGCGCAGGGAGAACCCGATGACCGCGCCGCCGAACGCCGGCCCGATGATCCCGCCGAGCAGGAAGCCGCCGCGGTAGACGCTCTGCGTCTGGCCGCGCTGCGCGGAGCTGGCGACGCGCAGCAGCAGGCTGGTGGAGGCGATGGTGAAGATCGCCGACCCGATCCCGCCGACGCCGCGCAGGATCAGCAGCTGCGGGTAGTTCACGGCCAGCCCGGCGAACAGCGACGAGACCGCGACGATGGCGAGCCCGGCCATCAGCGCGACCCGCTCCCCCACCCGGTCGACGAGCCGCCCGCCCGCCAGCCCGGAGACGAGCCGCATCAACGCGAAGGCCGACACCACCGCCCCGGCCGCCGTCGTACCGACCCCGAACTGCAGCGCGAAGAGCGGCACGGCCGGCACGACGATGCCGAACCCGAGCGCGACGCAGAACGCCACCAGGGCGAGCACGAAGGTCTCCCGCGGCAGTCCCCGCAGGCTCGCGGGTGCCTTCACGAGTGCCAGCTGCCGGCGACCCACGGCGTGCGCGACCAGCTGAGGTCCAGCCGGCCCGGCCCGGCGGTCAGCACCTGACCGAACACGGTCGCGTAGACGCCGCCGTCGAACGCGTGCCGTACCACGAGTGCCGCCGGGTCGTCCGCCGGCGGGTAGCGGCCGACCAGCCCCGTCCACTCCCCGACCGGCAACGCCTCGAAGCCGGCGAGGAAGCGACCCGCCTTGCCGTCCTCCTCGCCCCCCGAGGTCACCATGTGGGTTCCCGGCGGCAGCGACTCCGTCGTCAGCCGCTCGCCGTCCCACACCCACACCGTCAGCGCCTCCGGAGCGGCGAGCACCAGCGCGAAGCTCGCCATGCCGGTGGGGTCCAGGTACGACGGCCACTGCACCTGGTGCGCGACCGCGACCAGCGGCAGTCCGCCGCGCGACGGCGTACCGACCCGCTTCTGCGGCCGGTTCAGGACGAGCGCGGTGACGCCGGACGACCGATCGGTGACGCACCAGCTGCCACCGGCCACCCGGTCCCGGCCGCCGATCACCGTGGGCTGCTCCGGCCACCACGCGCCGGGGTCGTCGAAGTCACGGCCGACCAGCTCGTCGCGCAGTGCCAGGATCTCCACCTCCGCGCCGGGCGACCACCGCACCACAACCGTGCACATGTGCTCACCCTGCCAGCCCGGTGTGCGGACCCTGTCGATCCGGGGGCCTACCGTTCGTCGTAGAGATGACGGACCCACTCGGGTCCGCGAAGCAGAGACGAGACGGCCATGCCCGACGACGCCAAGACCTGGGCTCAGATCCACGCCGAGCGGGGGCGGCTCGCGGACACGATCGAGGGGCTCACGCCGGAGCAGTGGCGCACCCCGTCCCTGTGCGCCGGCTGGAACGTCGGCGCGATGGCAGCCCACATCCTGTCCAGCGCCGAGCAGACCCCCGGTCACTTCATGGGCGGGATGCTCACAAGCGGGTTCAGCTTCAATCGGATGATGCAGCGCGACATCGACGCGCGCGCAGACCTCAGCCCCGCCCAGATCGCCGCGCGGCTCCGGGAGCACACGACGACGACCAACAAGCCCCCGGCGCCGACCACCGCCATGCTCGGCGAGGTCGTCGTCCACGGCGAGGACCTGCGCCGCCCGCTCGGTCTGAGCGCCCCGATCGACGCCGACGCGGCCAACGCCTGCCTCGACATGTACACCAAGGCCAGCTTCCCCGTCGGCGGCAAGAAGCGGATCGCCGGCATGCGGCTCGTGAGCACCGACACCGGCTGGACGTACGGCGACGGTCCCGACGTGAGGGGCCCCGCCGCCTCGCTCCTGCTCGCGATGACCGGGCGCCCTGCGGGGCTCGACGGCCTGTCCGGCGAAGGTGCCCCCACGCTCGGTCAGCGGGTGACGGCCGGCGCCGCTCACTGAGCGTCATCACCGGTCGACGCCGGCACAGTCGTCGGGCATGCTCAGGCCATGCGAACCGTGACTGCCTACGCCACCCCTGCCGCCAAGGCCCCCTTCGAGAAGACGACGATCGAGCGCCGCGACGTCGGCCCGAAGGACGTGCGCATCGAGATCGCCTACGCGGGGATCTGCCACTCCGACATCCACACCGGGCGCGACGAGTGGGGCGAGGCGATGTACCCGCTCGTGCCGGGGCACGAGATCGCCGGCATCGTCGCCGAGGTCGGCTCGGAGGCGAGCAAGTACGCCGTCGGCGACCGCGTCGGGGTCGGTTGCCTGGTCAACTCCTGCCGCACCTGTGAGAACTGCAAGCGCGGCCTCGAGCAGTACTGCCTCGGGGACGCCGTAGGCACCTACAACTCGACGGACCGCGACGGCACGCCGACGTACGGCGGCTACAGCAAGGAGATCGTCGTCGACGAGGACTTCGTGCTGCGCATCCCGGAGGCGCTCGCGCTCGATGTCGCCGCACCGCTGCTGTGCGCCGGCATCACGGTGTTCTCCCCGCTGAACCACTGGAACGCCGGACCCGGCAAGCGCGTCGCGATCGTCGGCATGGGCGGTCTCGGGCACGTCGGCGTGAAGATCGCCGCGGCGATGGGCGCCGAGGTCAGCGTCGTCTCCCAGTCGCTGTCGAAGCAGGACGACGGCCTCGCGTTCGGCGCGTCGGCGTACTACGCCACCAACGACCCAGCAACCTTCAAGGAGCTGCGCAACTCCTTCGACCTCATCGTCAACACGGTGTCCGCGACGCTGCCGATGTCGAAGTACCTGTCGATGCTCCGGCTCGACGGCACGATGGTCAACGTGGGCGCGCCGCCCGAGCCGCTCGAGGTGCCCGCGTTCGTGCTGATGGGGCAGCGGCGCAGCTGGGCCGGCTCCGGCATCGGCGGCATCCCGGAGACGCAGGAGATGCTCGACTTCTGCGCCGAGCACAACATCGGCGCCACGATCGAGACCATCGGCGGTGGGGACATCGACGAGGCCTGGGACCGCGTCGTCGCCAGCGACGTCCGCTACCGCTTCGTGATCGACACTGCATCCTTCTGAGAGAGGAACAGCTATGGCCGGGTTCATCCAGATCATCGAGTTCACGACGTCGCGTCCCGAGGAGGTCCAGGCACTCGGCGACGAGTACCGCGCCGCGCGCATCGCCAGCGGGGACAAGCTGCCCGTGCAGCGCGGCACGTTCACGGCCGACAAGGACCGTCCCAACACCTACCTGAACATCGTCGAGTTCGCCTCGTACGACGACGCGATGGCCAACTCGAAGCACCCGGCGACGGGTGAGTTCGCCCAGAAGATGGCGGTTCTGTGCGACGGACCGGCGAGGTTCTACAACCTCGACGTCCGCGAGGTCTGGACGCCCGGCGCCTGACCTGGACCCAGGGCGGAGGCGGCATTCACAGCCAGCCCACAGGTGACGCACAGAGCAACGTCAGCCGCGAGACGCAGGCTTCCTTCAACGGCGCACCCGACCGACCCGAAGGACCAGCCATGACGACTCCCGCCGACCTGCGCAGCCCCTGGGCTCCCACGGCTGAGGACCCCCCGCTCTGGGGGCCCCCGGAGCTCGACCCGCCCGCGGCTCCCCCGCCCACGACTCCGCC